>CAJGDW010000084.1 GCA_904502115.1 Paludibacteraceae bacterium
CAGCATTACGTTAAATGGTATCTTTACTTCCGAAATAAGGACAATAAAAAGAGAGCAAAATAGTTGATTTGCTCAATAAATAATCAATCTATTTTACTCTCTTTTTTAAGAATGCCACCAACCGTTTTTGGCAACATTACCAAAAATCTCGAACTAATGTTCGAGATTTTTTTCTTATACGACGTACTCCACATTGGTTATATCAAGGCGTAGCCAAAGTAGGGACGCACGGTTCGTGCGTCCGTGCTACCAATACACTACAGGGCACAAATCTTTCTTTTTAGTAGGCATGGTGTAAATAAGCGATATTTCGTTACTCCACGAACCATTTTGCCTATCAGAAGTAAACAAATCAAACACGTAATACAGTTGGAATCCCTTGTAGTACGCACCTGCTGTAAACGATACGGTATGTACTTGATCGATGTCTGTTTTGTACGACACCCCTATTATAACAGGTTGATAGCAGATACCTGCACCAATGTAAGCTTGCTTAAAATCGGCTTGTTGTTGGTACGAGGCATTGGCAAAGAAATAATTATCAGAGAATCCTTGGCTTTTTAAGCCATGATTTAACTTCAAATCTTGCACAAACCCAATTTGACCCACGTATTTACGAGGCAAATATTGCGTATTGGGAACAAAACCATTATCGGGTTCTGCTAAATGATACACAGCAAAACCTACCATCAATTTATGCTCAAACACGTAACTAGCCCCTACCGAGAAGTCAAAAAAGGCTTTGCTTTGGTTTTCCCATTGTTCGGCACTAGAAGGCAACATACTGCCTGTAGTTGGGTCGTATTGGTCGCCAAAAGTAAGACCATCCACATTTAGTTGATTTAAGAAACAGCTAGCCTGCAAACCCAAACGAATAAAATGCTTATCGGCCAAACGGAAAGTATGCGCATACACCGCATCAAATTGGTGCACGCCAAACACAGCCGAATGCTGATCGTAACTATACGATGCACCCACCGAACACATTTGCTTGTACACATTCTGATCGTACGATACGCGTACCGTATGGTAATTGTTACTTAACATGGGCCATTGCATGCGGTAGTTGACACCCAAACGCATGGTATTGGCAGCACCCACCGACGATGGGTTCAAACTAAAAGGCACCACATTGTGGTTGCTGAGCGAATAATCTTGGGCCCACAAGGTAGTGGCACCTACTAGTAAACTAACCATCCAAATTGCTATGCGTTTCATCATCTTCTCCTCCTCTATTTAACAATGGATACTTGACCTTTTAACGTAGCTTCGCGAAGAGAACCGTCTACCGTGGCAGTGTATTGAGCGACCCATCCGTACACGCCCCAAGGACACGGTTTACCCTGATAAGTACCATCCCATACATCAGTGGGCGATTTTCCTTCAAACACCACTTCGCCTAGTCGGTTGTAAATGTAATAATCTAAGGTGCTTAGGTGGTGGGTTCCATAAAATTGGAACACATCGTTTAACCCATCGCCGTTGGGGGTAAAGGCATTGGGAGACCAAATATCTTTCCAAATATTAATTTCGCTCTCGCCCTGAAAAACACAACCGTACTCATCCACCGCAGTAACCGAAACTACAAAAGGATTCGAAAAATTATCTATATTGTAGGTATAAATGGTATCGGCCGTTTGTAACACTTCTGTTCCATCGCCCATATCCCAATACCATTTTGTATGCGACGAGGGTTGTACACCGGTAATATGTACGTTGCTGCTGCCCATTTCTACCCAAGTAGGACTAACCTGAAACTCAAACGTTGGTACAGGTAACCGATTGAGCAAGATTTGTGTGGTAGAACTACAAGAAAACTCGTTGGTTCCTTTTACGGTAATCAAAACGGGCTCGTCGTATAGCACATCCAATCGGTCCGATTGATGAAACTCAATACCTTCTATGGCTGGAACAGCACTCCATTGATAGGTCAAAGCCCCTTCTGCCACCAACACTACCGAGTCGGGCTTGGTGGGACAGGCCACCTCTTTGGCTACGTGTAAGGTTACTTGATTGGGATGATATACGGTTACGGGTATTTCTACTACATTCGACAAACACCCATCGGCCGAAACACCGCGCACGGTATAGGTCTTATCAGTCGTAGGCGCTACCACCAAGGTCCCCAAGGTTTCAGTTGTACCGGCCCATAAATAATTATCAGCTCCGGTTACCTGCAAGGTAGCCTCTTGGCCATCGCAAATACTTACCGTGGGCACTACTGCGCTAATGGTAGGTGGTTGCAAGGTAGTTAACTCCACTACGATGGGTTCCGATTGGCATTGTTCAATGCTGCCTACTACAGTTACCCGATGATTTCTATCAGAGGAAGCTGTAAACGTTTCACCTGGCGTGGTTCCATTCCAAGTATAACTATCGGCTCCATGGGCCATCAACTCAAAGGGTTCGGCTCCCAAACAACGTTTCGTAGTTCCGTCAACGGTTACAACCGGCACCTCGGTAACGTGCAAGTTGACCAATGCACTGCTATAACAACCCTGTTCGTTGAATCCCACCACATTGAATCGTTGATCTTGTTGTACGTTGCGCAACACCACCTCGCTGCCGGTAAATTGAGCTAGGTCGTCGTGCACCCATTCGTAACTTTGCGCACCAGACACCTTAATAATAGCATCCGATCCTTGGCAAACAGCAGGAGCATCTACCTGCAAAATAGGTGTTGGGTGCACTGCAATAGGATGTTCGGCCGACACCTTACATCCATTATCATCGACGGCATCGACGCGGTAAAGCGAGGCTACGCTAGGGGTCACTACCACATTGTAGGCCCCATCAGCATGCGGCACATTCCACCTAATGTTGCTCAAAGTGGGCGCATCCAATGTTAAGGCAACCTCTTTATTGGGACACGTTATAGCATCGCCCAAAATGCGAATCGAAGCTTTTTCAAAAAGGCTTACATCAAACGGTTGACTGTATTGGCACCCCCGCACATCGGTTACATGTACGGTGTAGGTTTGTGGAACGGTGGGTGTGGTTACCAAAACCGACGATTCTGGAAAGGTTTGACCGGCTTGCGTACTGCTCCACGTTACCTGACTACCCGACTCTATGTTTTGCACAGAAAGGTGCAACTCGTCTCCCCGGCATATTTTGTGTTTTCCGTCAATGATTAAGTTGGGGAAATATGGCACGGTAACCGGTATAGTTTGCGATTTAACACATCCGTATCCTGTGGTGGTGGTTAACGTAACATCATGTACCCCAGGTGTTTGAAAAGTATGTTGCACTTGATCGCCCACATATACCGACTCGCCGGTATCCCATAACCAGTTGATAATCGCATCGTTGTCTGCCGTGGCGGTAGAGGTAAATTCCACTTTACCCCCACAACCTGCCGTATACGTAAACGAGGGGGTAACATCAGCTAGTTCTAATGTTGTCTTTAGTTCGATGGCTGCACATCCTAACTCGTCCGATACCACACAACTGTATTCAACATCGGGACGAACATCGACGGCAGCTACAGTAACCATATTGGCATGCGCTGCATCGGGAGAAATGGGCAAATGATCGCTTCTAGACCACCGGTACGAGGCAAAACCTGCTGGCGCCACGATTTGCGCATCTTCGCCTTTGCACGCCTTGGCCGTCAACGACAAATCCATGGCCTCGGCTCTAAAATAGCCATAGGCTTCGTGCCCACCGGCCACTGGTTTGCCGCCTATACGCACCAAGCAGTCGTGCACAATCACGGTAATGTACACGCGGCTGCCTACATAATTGCGCAAATCGACCAAAACCGATGTCCAAGGTTGGTACATATACTCACCGGGGGTGGTACTGGCCGATGCCCTACAAGGGGCAGTAGCCCTCTCAAGGGTTGAAGCTTCGTCGTCGTTCACAACGGTTTCGTACGACGAACAAGCAGGGATGATTAAAGTTCCATCGGGTTTTACTACCTTTATATGAACCGAGAAAAAGGGACGTTCTACACCCACATGTTCCCCTCCCTCGTCGGGGATGTGCAAAACAGAAGCAAAGCGGTATTTTAAAACAGAGGTAGCAGGCGTAATTTGGTAGTCGTATTCGAGTTTTTCGGCCGCGGCTTTGGGATAGCTCAAGTTTCCACCACTTCCGTGCATCCCCTCGGTCATCAAAGGACGGCCAATGCGAGCCACATTCTTCCCTGGGTCTGGATTGGTATACAAGGCATCGCATTGTAATATGGGGTCGATGGTGGCCACATCGCCCAATAAATCGATTCGATTGTTTTCGGCCGTTTCGCCAATGGTTTCGGTCCAATCATAACTGTATGTTTTGTGGGGATCTTGCACATTGGCATCGTCGCACACAAATGTGCCCAAGGTTCTTTTCCAACCGGTAAAATTATTCATGGAAAAATCCAGGTTGGGGGCATCGAGCGCGGCAGTTTGTGCAAGAAGCAACATGGCACAGCAACAGGATGCTATGGTAGTGATGATCTTTTTCATAGACAAAAGTCTTATTATAAGGTTCTACAAAGTTAACAAAAATTTAGTAAACGGCACCAGAATGCACTCAGAAGGCATCTTAAATTTATCATTTTAACATTTGCGCCATTTTTCCTGGTTTTTTGGTCGATATTTTTGCAAATGTTTGCATTGTAGAAGAATAATTGCTTACTTTGTGAAGCTTATTTGCTAACCTTACTAGTTACTCACCTTTAAAACGAATTGCCTATTGATTAGAACGTTACCCAATTTGTAACAAACACATACATGGTAACATTTGAACAAATGTCCGACATTCAACTCATAGAGTTGTACAAATCGGGCAACAATCAGGCATTTGAGGCGCTGCTACATCGCCACAAAAATTATATCTACTCGCACATTTACGCCATTATTAAAGATGAAGATGCCAGCAATGACATCTTTCAAGATACGTTTGTGCGCATCATTACCTGCATCCAGCAAAACAACTATACCGATACCGGCAAATTCAGGTACTGGGCTACACGCATTGCCCACAACATGGTAATAGACTTTGTGCGCAGCAATGCCCAATCGGATTTGGTACTGGTAGACCCTACCGATTACGTCTACCTAAACAACGAAATGTACAGCGATCGTCCCATCGAAGACGAAATCATAGAACAACAAGACCAAATCAAGCTACAGATGCTTTACTTACAACTACCCGATAATCAACGCGATATTGTACGCATGCGCTTTTACGAAAACCTATCGTTCAAAGAAATTTCAGAACGCACAGGCGTTAGCATCAACACCTCGCTGGGTCGTATGCGCTATGCCCTACTCAACATGCGTCGCATGATAAAAGAAAGAGAAGTTGCCTAAAAAACATTTATCATAAAAAAGAGCCACCCATTGGGCGGCTCTTTTGCTGTATATAAAGTTTACTTTTATTTGCTCAATTTTATCCAAGAGAAAATGGCAACAACCAAGGTAAACAAAACAATCAATCCCTTTCCTATCATCATATTCAATTCTGCATTATTACTCATCATACCTGCAACAAAAGCAAATAACGCAAACAAACCTACCACTACAAGAAAACCAATCAAAAATTTCCTTTTCTTATCCGAAACAACGTTTTCTGCTTCTTCAGCTACTTCGTTGCTCGATTTTTTTGAATATTTTCGATACACCGAGAATACACAAGACACCAATGCACCTGCAAAAAGAATCATCACATACTCCCCTATTTTTGCATAAAATTGACTATTGGTAAATATTACAACAAGGGTAATTGCAAGGGTTATTAATACAATTGACCAACCAATTCTTTTATCCATCTTTTTAAAGTGTTAAATTTCGTTTGGCAAATATATACATAATTTATTGTTTAACAAAGAAAATGTACTGGTAGTCATGTTCTGACAAAAGAAAATCCTAATTTTGCAACTCGATATTTTAGACCATCGCTAATGAAAAACAAGTTAACCCTATTGGGACATTTTGCCTGCCTTATGGCGTATGCTATCTTTGGATTCAACATCATTGTATGCAAAGATTTAACCAGCGGTCAGTTGCTATCGCCACTTACCATTTTTTGCCTTAGGGCCATGGGGGCAGGTGGTTTGTTTTGGTTGATATCGCTGTTTATGCCCAAAGAGAAAGTAGATAAAAAAGATTATCTTAAAATATTTGCGGCATCGATGTTGGGATTCTTTGCTTGCCAGCTATCGTTTTTAGCAGGTATTCCATACATTACCCCCATGGATTGTTCCATTTTGGCATCGCTATCGCCTATCTATACCTTATTTATTGCCGCCATTGCCCTAAAAGAACCCATAACCTGGCAAAAAGCAGGGGGCGTTGTAGTTAGTTTCTTGGGCATTATTTACCTTATTATTACTAGCGTATCGGCCACAGGAGCGGCACAAACCACCCCCTTTGGCATTGTTATGCTTATTATTAATGCCCTTAGTTTTTCGCTTTACCTAGGTATTTTTAGGCCGCTTATTAGCAAATATTCGGTGGTAACGTTTATGAAATGGATATTTTTGTTTGCCTTTGCTGTATCGTTTCCTTTTTCGGCTACCGAAATTTTTAGCACCAGCTGGAGCACCTTTCCTAGCATTCAATTGGCCGAGCTAGGCTACTTAATTGTGGCAGCTACGTTTATTACCTACACCCTTATTCCCTTTGGACAAAAACACATTCGCCCCACGCTGGTAAGCCTTTACAGCTATGTGCAACCCATTATAGCCATTGCCATTAGCATTTTTATTGGCATGGACACCCTAACTTGGCAAAAAGTACTAGCCGCTGCCATGGTCTTTGGCGGGGTAATTATTGTAAGCTACAGCAAAAGCAAGGCAGAAAGGCATTAAACGGAATAAAAATAGCACTAGTC
>CAJGDW010000085.1 GCA_904502115.1 Paludibacteraceae bacterium
ACAACACATTTTGCTTAACGTTTTTGCACATATAAATCTTTTTCCGACCTCCACCAAATGTCGTCAGATTGAATCGCCTAAACGCCTCAACGACTAAACGATTAAACATCGCGTAGCGATTTTTGTTTCGGTCTGTTGAAGGGTGTTTGGGTATAATAAAAGCGGGCACTTCAGTGACCGCTTTCTATTTTAGCGCAATATACAAGCGACTAGTGACAATTGACAGTCATTAAGTAGCGTTCGGCTTCGATGGCGGCTTTGCAACCACTGCCTGCCGATGTGATGGCTTGGCGATAAATAGGGTCGGCTACGTCGCCTGCTGCAAAAATACCTTCGATGTTGGTTTTGGGCGATGAACCTTGGGTGATGATGTAGCCAACTTCGTCGGTTTCTATGTATGGTTTAAATACTTTAGAGTTGGGTTGGTGACCAATGGCCAAGAAGAAACCGTCAATGTCAATGTGTACATTTTCTTCGCCTTCTTCGCCTTTGTTTTTTACCAAGTTGGCACCTTCTACAACGCCATCGCCTGTTAGGCCTATGGTTTGGTGCTTGTACAAAATGGTAATGTTTTCTTTGTTTTTAACACGGTCTTGCATTACTTGCGATGCACGCAATACATCGCGGCGCACAATTAAATAAACGTGTTTACAAAGCGATGCAAGGTACATGGCTTCTTCGCAAGCGGTATCGCCACCACCTACGACTGCCACTACTTTCTTTCTGTAAAAGAACCCGTCGCAAGTTGCACATGCCGAAACTCCCGATCCTGCGTATTTGGCTTCGTCTTCCAATCCTAGGTATTTGGCCGATGCGCCAGTGGCGATAATAACGGTGTGTGCCAAAAGGGTGGTAGTGCCGTCGATGGTTACTTTGTATGGCTTTTCAGAAAAGTCTACTTCGGTAGCAATGCCCCAACGAATGTCAGCACCAAAGCGCAAGGCTTGTTGACGCAAATCGTCCATCATTTGCACACCAGTGGTTCCTTGTGGGTAACCCGGAAAATTTTCAATTTCGGTAGTGGTGGTTAATTGTCCGCCAGGTTGAATACCTTCGTACACCACTGGATTTAGTCCAGCACGTGATGCATAAATAGCAGCGGTAAGTCCGGCAGGGCCCGAGCCCAATATAAGGCAGTTTAAAATGTTTTGTTCCATGGTATTTTATCGGATGTCTATAATTTGTGCTTTGGGATATTTCTTTAAATCAAAAATCAACTCTTTTTCGCTAAAGTTTTTATTGGTGTCGATTTTTAAAATATCGATGGTGTTGGTCATGCCGTTTTTGCCGTAGGTGGTAATTTGCAAGGGGCAGTAATTGCTCAAGTCTATTTTTAGCGATAGACGATGAAAATCTTCTGCCTTGTCTTCGGGGTACAAACTAACGATGGCAATTTTTTTACCATTTTCTGTGCTGTATTCGGGCTTGGGAATTTGGTATCCCTCGCTGTACATGCTCATAATTTGGGTAGGGTCCATGTCGCTAATTTCGCTTTCGGCAGGACTGCTGATGGTAATTTCGTTTACATCGGGTTGGTAGATGTACAAATTGGTGCCATCAAAGTTCATGGTAGCGAACGATGTACTCAGTACAAAACGTTTATCGCGTGTTTTTAAGTTGCCATTTACCGATGTTTGTTGTCCCGTTTGAGCATCGTCGATGCTAATTTTGAGCGACATTTCGGTGCCGGTAGATTGTTTGTAAAGGCTTGATGTTTTGTCGAGCAAGGCAACGGCTTCTTCGTTTACTTCGGCAAAAAGCAAGGTTGCAAAGCAACACAAAAGGGCAATGATTCCAAATTTCTTCATATTATTTCTTTTTCTGTACCGACCATCCAAATTTGCCGATACGGTTTCCTAACTGATAGTATTGACCATGGCTGTAGGCCAAAAGTTTAGCGGCTTCTAGGTCGAAAGCATCAGTTTCTGGATTGATGTACTTGGTATCGGCTTGAATGTTCACCACTTTGGCTATGAACATATCGTGCGTGCCTAATTCTTTAATTTCTACTACCTCGCATTCAATGTTTAGGGGCGACTCTACAATAATAGGCGCTTTAACACATTGAGCAGGCGCAGCGGTTAATTTCATTTCGGCAAATTTGTTCACATCTTTGCCCGATTTTACTCCGCACCAGTCGGTAGCGTATGCCAATGCCTCTGTAGTTAGGTTGAGTACAAAACAACCACTGTTTTTAATTAAGTTGTACGAGTGGCGCGATTTGCGTACCGAGATATAACACATAGCAGGGTCGGAGCAGATGGTACCTGTCCAACTAACGGTAATGATGTTATAATCTTTGGGTGTTTCGCCACAACTTACCATAAGGGCTGGCAAGGGGTAGATCAGCGTGCCGGGTTTCCAGTTTACTTTGCTCATTTTAAAATGCAGTCTTCGCGGTTAATAACTCGTTCGCAATAGTGGCATTTAACTGTACCTTTTTCTGCATCCAACAAATGGAAATGAGTAGGAACGTGTTCTTTATTGGTTACGCACATGGGGTTAACGCATTGCAACACATCTACGATATCATCGGGAATAGCCAATCTTACTTTTTCTACTACCTGATAATCTTTGATGATGTTGATGTGTGCATTAGGGGCAATAATAGCCAATTTGTTTAACTCTTCGGTGTCCAAATACCTGTCGGCTATTTTTAAAACTCCCTTGGTGCCTAGTTTTTCGCTGCGTAGGTTGTTGCCGATGGTAATTTTGTCTTCGGTTTCGTCTAAATGCAACAAACTTACCACCTTAAACAAGCGGTTAGCAGGGATATGGTCTATTACGGTGCCGTTTTCTAGGGCACGTACTACTAATTCTGTTTTACTTGCTTTCATATAATAAAGATTAATATTCGCTTCGCTCAAGGTTCCCCGATTCAATCTTCCTCGTGATTTCCGTTCGGGCTTTTTTAATACAAAAACTACGAGAGCTGAACTCGCTTCGCTCAAACAGCACCTCTCGTTTAACGTTTTTGTCTTTAAAAAGCTTTTCCCTCACTCCAACACAATGTCGTCAGATTTGAATCGACTCACCGAATGATCATCGCAAAGTGATTAACTTCTAACTTCTAACTCCTAACTCCTAACTATTTAGACAAGTCCTAAAATGGAGCAGATAACGGCTTGACGCGCGTAAACCCCGTTTTTGGCTTGCTCAAAGTAGTAGGCTTTTGGATTGTTGTCTACATCTTCGGCAATTTCGGTAAGGCGAGGAAGCGGATGCAAAATACGCAAGTTGTCTTTGGTTCCTTCTAACATGTTGTTGTGCAACGAATAGGTGTTGCGTACTTTTTCGTATTCAACAGGATCGGTAAAACGTTCTTGTTGTACACGTGTCATGTACAAAATGTCCGATTCGTTTAAGATACGGTTCATATCTTCGTATTCGTGGTATTCAATGCCGTTTTCTTTGCAGAAGGTACGGTATTGTTCGGGAATACGCAACTCGGGTGGCGATACAAAGTTGTATCGTGGATTAAAGTAACGCATGGCCATTAGCAACGAGTGTACGGTACGTCCGTATTTTAAGTCGCCTACCATGCTAAGGGTAAGGTCGGTTAGTTTGCCTTGTGTTTTTTTGATGGAGTACAAGTCGAGCATGGTTTGAGTAGGGTGCTGGTTAGCACCATCGCCTGCGTTGATAACGGGTACGCTAGCTACTTCTGATGCGTAACGTGCTGCTCCTTCTACGGGGTGACGCATAATAATAAGGTCTACGTAGTTGCTTACCATTTTAATGGTATCTTTTAGGCTTTCGCCTTTAGAAGAACTAGAGGTTGATGCGTCAGAAAAACCAATAACCCTACCGCCCAATCGGTTTACGGCAGTTTCAAAACTGAGTCGGGTACGGGTAGAGGGTTCAAAAAACAAGGTGGCCACCAATTTGCCTTCTAGTAGGCGGGTATTGGGATTTTTCTCAAATTGTTCGGCCAAATCCAAAATACGCAAAATATCTTCTTTGCTGTAATCGGTAATGGATACTAAACCGTTGCTTTTCATATTAAATTGTTTAGTCGTTGAGTCGTTTAGTTGTTTAAACGAACAATTCGGTCCCTGAGCCTGCGGTCCCTGAGCTTGTCGAAGGGTTGTCGAAGCACTATCGAAGGGTCGAGGTGCCGAATTGTTCGCAATTTTTGTTGTTTAGTGATTACACCAATTTGTGGATTACCAATCCAGAACGCAATTTAGGTTCAAACCAAGTGGTTTTAGGAGGCATGATGTTGCCGGTGTCGGCAATATCGATAAGTTGTTTCATAGAAACAGGGTATAGTGCCAAAGCAACTTTCATTTCGCCGCTGTCTACGCGTTTTTTCAATTCGCCCAAACCACGGATACCGCCTACAAAGTCGATGCGTTTGTCGCTGCGTAGGTCTTTGATGCCCAAAATTTCGTCCAAAATTAGGTTCGACGAAATGGTTACGTCCAACACGCCAATAGGATCGTTGTCGTTGTAAGTACCTTCTTTTGCGGTTAGCGAGTACCAACGTCCCGATAGGTAAAGTGAGAAATTATGAAGTGCATTGGGTTTGTAAATTTCTTCGCCCATGTCTTGTACGTCAAAGTTAGCAGCTAGGGCTTGTAGGAATGCTTCGTCCGATAAACCATTCAAATCTTTTACTACGCGGTTGTAGTCGATGATGTTTAGTTGGTTATCGGGGAAACATACAGCCAAGAAGTAGTTGTATTCTTCGTCGCCTTGGTGGTTAGGGTTTTGACGGCGTTTTTCGTCGCCTACCAATGCAGCTGCAGCACTACGGTGGTGACCATCGGCAATGTACATCGAAGGAATAGCAGCAAATAATTCGGTAATGCGAGCAATGGTAGCTTCGTTATCAATTACCCAGAAGTGGTGACCAAAACCATCGGGAGCAACAAAGTCGTATTCTGCTTCTTTGCTGGTAACTTCGGCTACAATAGCGTCTAGTTCGTCTTGGTGTGGGTATGCAAAGAATACGGGCTCAATGTTGGCGTTGTTTACACGCACGTGTTTCATACGATCTTCTTCTTTGTCGCGACGGGTAAGCTCGTGTTTTTTGATGTTACCGGTCATGTAATCTTCTACGGCTGCGCAAACTACCAAACCATATTGGGTTTTGCCGTTCATGGTTTGTGCATATACGTAGTAGTTTTCTTTGTTGTCTTGTACCAACCAGCCGTTGTCTTGGAATTTTTGGAAGTTTTCGGCGGCTTTGGTGTATACGGCAGGATCGTGTTCGTCGGTGCCTATGGGGAAATCAATTTCAGGTTTGATGATGTGATACAACGATTTTTCGTTACCTTCTGCTTCGGCGCGTGCTTCGTCAGAGTTCAATACGTCGTAAGGACGAGAAGCTACTTGCTCTACAAGTGCTTTTGGAGGGCGAATGCCCTTGAAAGGTTTTATAACTGCCATAGTTTTGTTTGTTTTGTTACATTGTTACAAAGGTATAAAAAATAGTTGAGAGTAGAGAGTAGTGATCTATTTTTTTATTAGTGAGTAAAAGTTTTTTTGGGAGAAAGTTGCGAGAAAAGAGAAAAAATGTTCTATCTTTGCAGTGCTTTTGGAAAGATGCCAGAGTGGTCGAATGGGCCGCACTCGAAATGCGGTGTACGGGTAACTGTACCGGGGGTTCGAATCCCTCTCTTTCCGCAAGCTGACTTCGGTCAGGGCAAACATCGCAAATTAATTTGCGATGTTTTTTTATGCCCTTCCCTCATTGAGCTTGCTCAAGAGAGGGATTCGGGTATAAAAAAATGCGAAGCATTGATGTTTGCCCTGATTGAAGATGCTTGCAAGGACGCCCGTGGCAGAGAATGGGATCACGGAGCGAAGCGACGTAATCCCTTATTTGCATCGCCCCGCGCAGCGGGCGAGGGATCTTTGAGCAACTTTAGTTGCGAAAAAATCCCTTTTTCTTTTTATCTTTGTTTTATGAAAGAAAAGCAAAGGGTTTTGTTAGGGATGAGCGGCGGCACGGATAGTTCAGTGGCGGCACTCTTGCTGCAAGATGCTGGTTACGAAGTGGTGGGTGTTACGTTTCGTTTCTACGAGAAGGGGGATTACACCGAGTACCTTGACGATGCGCGTGAGTTGTGCCATCGCTTGGGTATGCAGCATATCGTTTCTGATCAGCGCGAACGCTTTCAATCTACCATCATCAACTACTTTATACGCGAATATATGGCAGGGCATACTCCTGTGCCTTGTACTCTTTGTAACAACTACTTAAAGTGGCCTTTACTCCGTCAAATTGCCGACGAAATGGGCATTTTTTACGTGGCGACTGGCCATTATGTTCAAAAACAACAAATCGATGGTTTTTGGCACATCGTCAATGGTGTTGACGAGGATAAAAACCAATCGTTTTTCTTGTGGGGCTTGCCGCAGGATATTATGGAGCGCATGATTTTACCGCTGGGCGAACTGACCAAACAGCGCGTGCGTGCAATTGCCCAGGAACGAGGTTTTACCAAAGTTGCGCACAAGAAAGACAGTATTGGCGTATGCTTCTGTCCGATGGATTATCGTTCTTTTCTGAGTGATAATGTTCCATCAGAGGCTATTCAGAAGGGTAAGTTTGTTGATACGATGGGGAATTTTATAGGTTGGCACCAGGGCTATCCGTTTTATACCATTGGTCAAAGGCGAGGTTTGGGAATCAACCTCAATAAGGTTGTTTTTGTAAAGGAGATTGTGCCGGCAGAAAACAAAGTGGTAC
>CAJGDW010000086.1 GCA_904502115.1 Paludibacteraceae bacterium
TAAAAAAATAACTTTGATGAAAACGATTTCATCAAAGTTATTGTATCTAATTGTAATTTAGAGTATTACAAGGATTTTACCAACCATTTTTGGCAATTATACCTATAAAAACGGATTGGCGCCACAGCAAAAAAAAGGCTCAGAGAGGAATCTCTGAGCTTTTTGCTGTGGTGCCACCAGGAATCGAACCGGGGACACAAGGATTTTCAGTCCTTTGCTCTACCAACTGAGCTATGGCACCATCGCTTAAGTGGTTGCAAAGGTAATACCTTTTTTTAGAACTGCAAACTTTTTTGCTAAAAATTTGATTTTTTACTGCAAAAAGGCAAAACAGCCACTTATTTAAGTACTACCCCTATGCCTTTCTTGCCATCAATTTTGGCTACCAAGGATTGTTCTAGGCGCACATGCTTGATGTATTTGGTTTCTGCTACTACGGGTAAGGTTTCCAAATAATCCATATCACAAACCTCGCGGTCATCTACTCCATCTACGGTTAAGTAGGCAGAACCACACGAGGTTAGGTTTTGGAAAAAGTGTGTTCCCTGACTTGGGTCGATGTGGTACGAGGTTTGACCTGCCTCTACAATCACCTTAGCACCTGCAATGTTGGGCCATTTTACCGGTATACCCAACCAAGTATCGCTACTACCCCATCTGCCCGGACCAATTAACACGTAGGGTCTGTCTTGCTCCATTAGTTGACGGTTAATTTTATCGATATCGTAAGCAATGAGCTGGTTATTAGAAGGACCAAACATACCCTCTTTTACGTACACCACATCGCACAAGTTATCAATAATGCCATTGCCCAAGGCTTGACGTGAGGTAATAAGCGTGGAATCCAAAGGCACTTGTGCCAAGTCTTCGTCAATAGACTTGTTGGCATCTACAATGGGGCGTATTTGAAGCAGATAGAATACATTGTTCTTGTTTTCGGCATAATCTAGATTAACTGCAAACTCAATCTCTACAGGACGTCCCATTTCGCGTTCGCCTACCTTTAATACCTTATCGACAATTTCTGCCAAGGGGAATACCTCGTGCTCCAAGATATTGGCAAAAGTAATTACCTTGCGGTACTTTTCTTCGTAAAGTCCATCGCGTATAATTTGGTCGTAAGGGTCGAAGGTAGAAGCTACAAAACGAAGCGTACCGTCTGCTTCTGCATCGCGTACCGATAAACGGAACAGGTTAAAGCCATCGTCCACCTGTGGCGAAAAAGTAGTGCGCGAAATATCCAAGGCATTAAAATGCGTTTGGGTTTCGTTCAAAGCAAACTCGAGCGACGAGGTTTGCAAAATGTTGTGCGGATGTTTGGGCGAGAAACGCAAGGTTTGCCCGCCGTCTACAATGTATTTACCCAAGCCCAACGCCACATTTACCACACCATCTTCGGGTTTCTCGTCGCCAATCGGATAAAAATTAAGCGATCTGCCCACCCCAGAGAACGATGGATAGAAACGGTTCCCGTACTGTCTGCCGCAAACCTCTTGCAGTACCACCGCCATTTTTTCGCGACTAATTACATTCTTAGTCGCTTTCATATAGGTTTTGCTGTCTTTGTAGTAAACCGATGCATAAACGGCTTTAATGGCCTCGCACACCATGGTAAGCGTTGATATACGATGACCCTTGATATTGGGCACCATGTAGGTAGAATACACCCCTGCAAATGGCTGATAGTGGGCATCTTCTAACAAACTACTGGAACGAATGGCAATGGGCGAGTCGATGGCCTTTAAATACGCATACAAGTCGGCCACCACCGAACGAGGTAATTTGGCGGCTAAAAAGTGTTTAAGAATCTCATCGTCCGATACATTATCCGATAGCGCAATACCATACAAATGGTTTTGCTCCATAAATTCGTCAAATTTATCGACACAAAGCACTACCGTTTTAGGAATAACAATTTGAGTAGTTTCAAAATCAAAAAATTCTTTGTTGCGTTTAGACACCACATCCAAAAATGCCAAGCCACGGCCTTTGCCCCCCATCGAGCCTTCGCCAATACGAGCAAAATTAGAATAACTGTCGTAGCGGTCGCTCATAAACACAGCCACCACACCTTGGTTCTTAATGCGCCTGTACGACACAATGGCATCAAAAATCACTTGTCTGGCCTGGTCTACATCATCAATAGAGGTAATGCTTAAATCGCGTAGAAATTCGGCAAGCGGGAACATCGCACGCGAATACAACCACCTTGACAAATGGTTGCGCGACATGTGATAAAACATGGATTCGGCAGGTATATCAAAAACCTTGTTCTGCAAATCTTTTAGGTTCTTTACCACCGCTACTACCCACTTGGTATCGGGGTCAACAAAGTGAAATTCACCAAAACCGAATGTATTAGATACTGCTTCCTTTAACTCCAAGTGCAAAGTTTTAGAGTTTTTGTTGATAAACACCGTTCCTAACTCTTTGGCTTCTTG
Source organism: Paludibacteraceae bacterium (assembly GCA_904502115.1). Taxonomy (GTDB): domain Bacteria; phylum Bacteroidota; class Bacteroidia; order Bacteroidales; family Paludibacteraceae; genus Enterocola. The sequence continues at coordinate 2,442 of CAJGDW010000086.1, forward strand.
TCTATTTTCTTCCTCGCTCGATTCTAAGATAATAGGCAAAAATCGATCTTTGGCACGCATGTAAGATGCTAACTTTATACCTGCAGTTGCATCGTTTTCGCCCTCGCGCTCAAAACGCACATCCGATACCACCCCAAGTACATTGCGTTGGTACTTATCGTACAATTCCTTGGCCTCTTCGAAGTTACGTGCCAACAGAATTTTTGGACGACCGCGCATGCGCAACATCTGTTCGTGTTCGTTCAGCGCCTCTGTCATAAACGAGCGCGACTGCACAAATACATGCTTGTATAAATAAGGTAATATAGCCGAGTAAAACTGAATGGAATTTTCGACAAATAAAATAACTTGCACCCCTACCGACTGGATATCGGCATCTACATTCATCTTATCTTCTATCAATTTTACAATCGCTAGCAACAAATCGGTTTCGCCCATCCAACTAAATACATAATCGATGGCAGAAAGGTCTTCGTGTTTGTACAAACGATGAAATACCTCGCTCGAAAAGGGAGTTAACAAAACAACAGGCACTGTAGCATGTACCGATTTAATCTGCTTTGCATAGTTAAAAACACCGCTGTTTTCTACAGCAGGCATCATGATAATAAGGTCGAAACTACGGGTAGATAAAAGCTCGCTCGCCTCTTCTACCGTCGAAGCCAAAGTAAAACGAGGAGGATAACGCAAGTTTAACGAGGTATATTCGTTGAATATCTGCTCGTCGATTCTACCGTCCTCTTCTAGCATAAAAGCATCGTATTTACTAGCAATAAGCAGGATGTTATAAATGCGTTGCTCCATCAAACTAGCAAACGATGTGTCCTTAAAATACAGTTTCTTTATGTTATCGCTGTTATTCATACCCATTACCTTTTATACCTTACTATAATCTTTCGCTTTGAATCGTCATGTATCTACAAAAAAAGCCCTTGCCTACGTGGCTAAGGGCTTTTATCTTGTATCGTTATCGATTAGTAGAAGAAGAAATCGCAACGACGGTTTTTCATTTCAGCTTTAGGAGGATTAGCCAAAGCACCTTGCGCTTCAACAACAATTCTGTCTTCTGCAATACCTGCTTTCACTAATTCTGCTTTTACCATATTAACGCGTTTTTCGCTGAGTTTCAAGTTATAATCGTTTGAACCAGGGAAATCGCAATAACCACGTAATTCAACTTTCATTTCTGGATTATCTTTCAACTTTTGAGCTGCTTTCGCAATGTTTTTGCGAGCTTGAGCAGAAAGCGCTGATTGGTCAAATCCGAAATATACAGACATATTGTAGTCTACATTTGGATCTACACGCAAAGCGGCAAATACTTGTTTTACGTCGTCACAGCAAGGAGAATCCAATGCTTCTTGTGGAATACCTTCACCCCAATAGTTTACGAAAGAACCTTTAGGAGTGTTCGCTTGACGGTCGCGGAAATCGGGTACACCATCACCGTCTTCGTCAGGAGTAGTTGCGTGTTGTTTTTCCAATTCGTCTAAGCGAGGTAGAATGTTGTTAGCAACGGTATCTTCCAACACTTTAACACGTTTTTCTAGACTGTCTAGACGCGATTCCAAATTGCTTTCGCCTGTACGAAGTTTGTGGTAGTCCATCATAGACAAGTTACGCATGTGACCACCTTCTTTCGCATTTGGAGCCAATTTAACACGCAAACTTGCAGTTACATAGAACTCACCGTCGTTCATGGTACCTTTGGTATAGTCTTGACCTTCAAAGTTGTCTTTGTTGTGAATACGATAGTAACCACTCAAACCAACAGCCAAATAGTTGTTGATGTTGTACTCAACTTGAGTTCCCAATGGAATAGAGATGTTTTTACCATTATTTACATCGGTTGGAGTTGCTTCGGCAGCCGAGTTATCATCTTCTGCTGTATTGGTTACATCATAAAATACCATACCTACACCAGCATTCAAATACCAGTTCCAAGCTGCACTGCTACGATATTGTCCAAACAAGTTCAACAAGTTAACCGACAACATCAACGAAGGAGCATACATATTACCTTTGAAGTAATATTTACCGTATTTTGTGCTACTTGTGTGACCGTGGTAGGGCATGTATTGAAAATTAGCAATAAGACCCCAAGCAGGGTTAAACGAATATTCAACATCAACACCTACTGTCCACAACAATTGAGACGAAGATAAAAGTTGGTCTATACGTTGATTAACGTCACCATCGAATTGCGAGAAACCGCCATTCACCTGGATAGACCAGTGTGAGAAGTCCTTGAATTCGTGCAATACCTTGCTTTCTGATTTTTCCGAAGTTGTTATTTCTGTCTCTGCAGCAGCAAATGCGAACAGAGAGATCAAGAACAAACCACATACGGTAAAAAGTTTTTTCATATACAATGTGTTTAAATTACGCAATTAATCAGCTACAAAGATATACAAGTTTTTTTATATAGTGCTAAAAATCAGATGTTTTTTTAAAAAAAAATTAAAATTACACTCTTTTGCCAAATAAAGTGGCTGCGGTTGCACGTTCTATTGTTACTTGAATGAGATCACCTATCTGCACATCGCCTTTGTCAAACAACACTACCTTGTTTTGCGATGTACGGCCAAACAATTGTTCTTTAGAGCGCTTAGAGTAACCTTCTGCCAACACCTCGAAAGTTTTACCTATATCTTTTAGGTTGCTTTGCAACGACAATTCCAATTGCAAATCGATCATTTCTTGCAAGCGACGCAATTTTACTTCTTCTTCAACATTGTCGGGCAAATGTTTAGAAGCATAGGTACCTTCGCGTTCCGAGTATTTGAACATAAAAGCACTGTCGTATCCCACTTCGCGCATCAATTGAAGGGTAAGTTGATGGTCTTCTTCGGTTTCATCGTGAAAACCGGTAAACATATCGGTCGATATGCCACAATCTGGAATGTACTTTCTAATTAGTTCCACCTTTTCTAAATACCACTCACGTGTGTACTTACGATTCATTAATTTAAGAATCTTGTTACTGCCCGATTGCACAGGCAAATGAATGTGCTTGCACAAATTTGGATGTTTGGCAATCACCTGAATGGTTTCTTCGTGAATATCTTTGGGGTGCGATGTGGTAAAACGAATGCGCATACCAGGCACTGCAGTGGCCAATTTATCCAATAGCTGAGCAAAGTTTATATCCCCGTACAAATATGAGTTTACATTTTGACCCAACAAGGTAACTTCCTTGTATCCTTTATTATATAGGTCGTTTACCTCGTTTAAAATGCTTTCGTACGGACGAGAACGCTCGCGTCCACGGGTATAAGGCACAATGCAATACGAGCAGAAGTTGTTGCATCCACGCATAATGGATACAAAACCACCTATTTTGTTGCCTCCAATGCGGCGAGGCAAAATATCTTTGTAGGTTTCAGTAGTAGAGAATTCTACATTGATGGCCTTTTCGCCTTGTTCTACTTGCGCAATAAGATGAGGCAAATCCAAATAAGCATCGGGACCTACCACCAAATCTACCACCTTTTGCTCAAGCAGTTGCTCTTTTACGCGTTCTGCCATACAACCCAACACACCTACAATTAGGTTTTTCTTTTTGCGTTTTAGTTGCGAAAAATATTCCAAACGAGCATTGGCTTTTTGTTCGGCATGGTCGCGAATAGAACAGGTATTCATAAACACAGCATCGGCTTGCGCTAAGTCGTCGCACAAGTCGTATCCTGCCATCTGCATTACCGCTGCCACCACCTCGCTATCGGCAAAGTTCATTTGGCAACCATAGGTTTCTATAAACAATTTTTTCATACAATTCGGATAATATGGTACAAAGGTAATATTTTTTTTGTGACTAATCGACTAATCGGGGAATCGAGAATTAAAGGAGAGTTGAGACGTATTGATGACCATAAGGGAATAAATGAGAAAGGAGATTTTTTTTTGACTAATCGGCTAATCGACTAATCGAAACATAAAGAAGAAAGAAGAAAGGAGATTTTTTTTGACTAATCGGGGAATCGACTAATCGGTGAAAGTTTGTGCAAAGTGAATGCTAACTACACCTCTTTTCTGCTTA
>CAJGDW010000087.1 GCA_904502115.1 Paludibacteraceae bacterium
ACCATTTCCAAGTACCAAGCCGAGAATTCGTCCCAGAACAATTTGTAAACCGCCATCAACGCTTCCGACAAACGGTATTTGGTAAACAAATCGTCAATTTCAGCAACCGTTTCAGCCAATTTCGATTCAAACCATGCTACTGCCAAACGAGCCGATTCGGGTTGCTCAATGGTAGCATCTACTTGCCATCCTTTTACAAGACGGAAAGCATTCCAAATTTTATTGTTGAAGTTACGACCTTGTTCGCAAAGCGATTCGTCGAACAAAATATCATTACCGGCAGGAGCCGACAACATCATACCCATACGCACACCGTCAGCACCAAATTTTTCAATCAAATCCAAAGGATCGGGCGAGTTACCCAACGATTTACTCATTTTTCTGCCCAATTTATCGCGCACGATACCGGTAAAGTATACATTTTTAAATGGCATTTTACCTTCGTACTCGTAACCCGCCATAATCATACGAGCTACCCAGAAGAAGATAATATCCGGACCTGTTACCAAATCGACTGTTGGGTAATAGTAGCTAATTTCTTCATTACTAGGATTGTTAATACCATCGAACAACGAAATAGGCCACAACCAAGACGAGAACCAAGTATCCAAGCAATCGCTATCCTGACGCAAATCGGCCAATGTAAGTGCTGCATTTCCCGTTTTTTCGATGGCTTTTTCCAATGCCAACTCGGGTGTTTCGGCCACTACAAAGCCACCTTGTGGCAAGAAGTAAGCAGGAATACGATGTCCCCACCAAAGCTGACGGCTAATGCACCAGTCTTTGATGTTTTCCATCCAGTGACGATAGGTATTTTTGTATTTCGCAGGATAGAATTTAATATCGTCTTTCATCACAGGTTCCAAGGCAATTTGTGCCAAGTGTTCCATTTTCAAGAACCATTGCATTGACAATTTAGGTTCGATGGCCACTTTGGTACGTTCCGAGAAACCTACCTTATTAGTATATGCTTCTACTTTTTCTAACAAATCGGCAGCCAACAAATCTTTTTCAATTTGTTCGCGCACCGCAAAACGATCCATACCCACATACAAACCAGCCGCTTCGCTAATGGTACCGTTATCGTTAAAGATATCGATGGTTTCCAAACCGTATTTTTCGCCCAACATGTAGTCGTTTACGTCGTGAGCAGGAGTCACTTTCAAACAACCTGTACCAAATTCAATATCTACATAATCGTCTTCGATAACTGGAATTACACGGTTTACCAAAGGAACAATTACTTTCTTGCCACGCAAATGTTGGTTTTTAGGGTCATTAGGATTGATACACATAGCGGTATCGCCCATAATGGTTTCGGGACGAGTGGTAGCCACAACAGCATAACCATCTTCGCCTTCGATGCGATAACGCAAGTAGTACAATTTGCCGTGTTGTTCTTGATAGATTACTTCTTCGTCCGACAAGGCGGTAAGCGCTTGTGGGTCCCAGTTTACCATACGAACACCACGGTAGATTAAACCTTTATTATATAGGTCGCAAAAAACTTTGATAACGCTTTCGCTGCGCAAATCGTCCATGGTAAAGGCTGTTCTGTCCCAATCGCACGATGCCCCCAGTTTACGCAACTGTTTTAGAATGATGCCGCCGTGTTCGTCGGTCCATGCCCATGCATGTTTCAAGAATTCTTCGCGCGATAGGCTATTTTTGGCAATGCCTTGTTCTGCCAAACGACCCACCACTTTTGCCTCGGTAGCAATAGAAGCGTGGTCGGTACCAGGTACCCAGCAAGCATTTTTACCCATCATACGGGCGCGACGTACCAAAATATCTTGAATGGTATTGTTCAACATGTGACCCATGTGCAATACACCTGTCACATTAGGGGGTGGAATAACAACGGTGTAAGGTTCACGCGCATCGGGTTTAGATGCGAACAATTTGTTATCTAACCAGTACTGATACCATTTTGACTCGATGTCGGCAGGATTATAGTTTTTTGCCAATTCCATAACGTTTATTTAAATTCGTTTTAAGAGCGCAAAGATATAAAATATAATTGAGATTTAAGAGTTGAATAAAAAGAAAGTTTATTGTCGCTTGTCGCTTGTAAACTCGCTGAACGAATTGTTTAATCGTTTAATCGTTTAATTGTTTAATCGTTATGCGATTTCATATTTCAACAAAATACTAGCAACAATTGACTATTGAGTATTGACAACCGCAAAGCGATACCAACAAATCAACAAATCAAGACATCAATATCTTTCATTTTGTAGTAAAAATGTCACATTTTGTAACACTTTAAAGAAAATCACGTGTTTTTTTTCAAGTTTTTACTTCTCTCTTTTGTGTTTCAATGATAAATATTATCTTTGCAAGTTGTTAAAAAACCATCATCGATGGCCAATAGCCATCATTACTAAACGACTAAACAACTAAACAACTAAACATAACTATTATGAACGCAAAAAACGTAATTGAAAACCTAAAAAAACGTTTTCCTAACGAACCTGAATACATTCAGGCAGTACAAGAGGTGTTAGAAACCATCGAAGATGTGTACAACCAACACCCAGAGTTTGAAAAAGCAAACTTAATTGAAAGACTTTGTATTCCAGATCGTATCTTTACCTTCCGCGTATCTTGGGTAGACGATAAAGGTAACGTTCAAACCAACATGGCATACCGTGTTCAACACAACATGGCTATCGGTCCTTACAAAGGTGGTATCCGTTTCCACTCTTCAGTTAACCCTTCTATCTTGAAATTCTTGGCATTCGAACAAACCTTCAAAAATGCTTTGACTACCCTTCCTATGGGTGGTGGTAAAGGTGGTTCTGACTTCTCTCCACGTGGCAAATCTAACAACGAAGTTATGCGTTTCTGCCAAGCTTACTTGTTGGAACTTTCTAAACACATCGGTCCTGACACCGACATCCCAGCTGGTGACATCGGCGTAGGCGCTCGCGAAGTAGGTTATATGTTCGGTATGTACCGCAAACTTTCTGGCGAATTTACTGGTACTTTCACTGGTAAAGGTTTGGAATTTGGTGGTTCACTTATCCGTCCTGAAGCTACCGGTTATGGTAACATCTATTTCTTGAACAGCATGTTGAAAACTCGTAACATTGATATCGCTGGCAAACGCTGCTTGGTATCTGGTTCGGGTAACGTTGCTCAATATACTTGCGAAAAATTGCTTCAATTGGGCGCAATTCCTTTGACTCTTTCTGATTCTAACGGTTATATCTACGATCCAGAAGGTATCACCTTTGAAAAATTAGCATACGTAAAAGAATTGAAAAACGTTCAACGTGGCCGTATCAAAGAATACGCAGAAAAATATGGTTGCAAATACGTAGAAGGAGCACGTCCTTGGGGCGAAGTTGCTGACATTGCTCTTCCTTGCGCAACTCAAAACGAATTGAACGGCGACGACGCTAAAACTCTTTTGGCTAACGGCGTAATTGCAGTATCTGAAGGTGCTAACATGCCTTCTACTCCAGAAGCTGTTGAAGCATTCCAAGCTGCTAAAATCCTTTACGCTCCTGGTAAAGCTTCTAACGCTGGTGGTGTTGCTACCTCTGGTTTGGAAATGAGCCAAAACTCTGGCCGTATCAGCTGGAGCCGCGAAGAAGTTGACGCTAAATTGCAAAGCATCATGGCTAACATTCACGAAAACTGCGTAAAATACGGTACCGAAGAAGATGGTTACATCAACTATGTTAAAGGTGCTAACATTGCAGGCTTCATGAAAGTAGCTAAAGCAATGATGGCTCAAGGCATCATCTAAGAAAAAATTAAATCACTCAATTATCCATTGCACCGTTCCATTTTTATGGGATGGTGCAATGCCGTATAAACAAATAAACAAGCATGAATAAAATTGTTAGTAAAGAGCACTTTTCTGAAAACGTAGTAAAATTAGAAATTGAAGCTCCTCTTATTGCTAAATCGCGTCGTGCAGGTCACTTCGTAATTGTTCGCGTTGGCGAAAAAGGCGAACGCATTCCACTAACCATTGCAGGTTCTGACCTAGAAAAAGGTACCATTACCTTGGTGGTTCAAAAAATTGGTGTATCATCAACCAAATTGTGCGCCTTGAACGTAGGCGACGAAGTTACTGACGTAGTAGGTCCATTGGGCAAAGCTACCCACATCGAAAACTTTGGCACTGTAGTATGTGCTTGCGGTGGTGTAGGTACTGCTCCTATGCTTCCTATCGTTGAAGCTTTGAAAAAAGCAGGCAACAAAGTTATTACCGTTTTGGCAGCTCGTACCAAAGACTTGATTATTTTGGAAGAAGAAATGCGCAAATTCTCTGACGAAGTAATCATCATGACCGACGACGGTTCGTACGGTACACAAGGTTTGGTTACCAATGGTGTTGAAGGCGTTATCAACCGCGAAAAAGTGGACATGTGCGTTACCATCGGTCCTGCCATCATGATGAAATTTGTTTCTTTATTAACTAAAAAATACGAAGTTCCTACCGTTGCCTCTTTGAACACCATCATGGTGGACGGCACTGGCATGTGCGGAGCTTGCCGCGTATCGGTTGGCGGCGAAACCAAATTTGTTTGCGTTGATGGTCCCGAATTTGACGCTCACCAAGTTGATTTCGACGAAATGATGATGCGTATGGGCGCATATCGTGCAGAAGAACAAGCCGCTATGGCTGCATACACCAACCAAAAATAATTAGAACGATGCAAAACTTAATTGATAGAAATGCTCCTTGGCGCGACGAGTTGCGCAAGGCAATGAAAAATAAAGAACGCACCGATATTGCGCGCGTTGAAATGAACGAGTTGGACGGTGAATACCGCAGCCATAACTCGGAAGAAGTAAACCAAGGTCTTACAGAAGAGCAAGCCTTGATGGAAGCAAAACGTTGCTTGGACTGCCCCAACCCTAGCTGTATGAACGGTTGTCCTGTAAGCATCAACATTCCTTCGTTTATCAAAAACATTGAACGTGGCGAATACCTTAACGCTGCTAAAGTATTGAAAATGACTTCTGCACTTCCTGCTGTTTGCGGTCGTGTATGTCCTCAAGAAAAACAATGCGAAAGCCAATGTATCCACCTAAAAATGGGTAAAAAACCTGTTGCTATTGGTTACTTGGAACGTTTTGCTGCCGACTACGAACGCGAAAGCGGTCAAATGTCAACTCCAGAAGTAGCTCCTTCTAATGGCATTAAAATTGGTGTAGTAGGTTCTGGCCCTGCTGGTTTGTCGTTTGCTGGCGACATGGCTAAATTGGGTTACGAAGTAACTGTATTCGAAGCACTTCACGAAATTGGTGGTGTATTGAAATACGGTATTCCAGAATTCCGTTTGCCTAACAAAATTGTTGACGTAGAAATCAACAACCTAGAAAAAATGGGCGTTACCTTTGTTAAAGACTGCATCGTAGGTAAAACCATCAGCTTTGACGACTTGAAAGCAGAAGGCTTTAAAGGTTTGTTCGTAGCAAGTGGTGCTGGTCTTCCTAACTTCATGAACATCAAAGGTGAAAACCTAATTGGTGTTATGTCGTCGAACGAATACCTTACCCGCGTTAACTTAATGAGCGCTGCCAAAGACGAGTTTGACACTCCTGTATTGAAAGGCAAACGCGTAGCCGTAATTGGTGGTGGTAACACCGCTATGGACTCCGTTCGTACCGCAAAACGTTTGGGTGCTGAATTGGCCATGATTGTTTACCGTCGTAGCGAGGAAGAAATGCCTGCTCGTGTAGAAGAAGTAAAACACGCTAAAGAAGAAGGCGTTGAATTCAGAACTTTGCACAATCCTATTGAATATTATGGCGATGAAAAAGGTCGCGTAAAACAAATGTTGCTACAAAAAATGGAATTGGGCGAACCCGACGCATCGGGCCGTCGCAAACCCGTTGCCATCGAAGGTGCAACCGAACTTATTGATGTAGATACCGTTATTGTAAGTGTAGGTGTATCACCTAACCCACTTATTCCTAACAGCATCGAAGGTTTGGAAGTATCGCGCAAAGGTACCATCGTAGTAAACGACGATTTGCAAAGTGCTATTCCAATGATTTTTGCTGGTGGTGACATTGTACGTGGTGGCGCTACCGTTATCCTTGCTATGGGTGACGGCCGTAAAGCAGCTGCTTCAATGCACGCTTACTTAAATAAATAGTTAGTAAATCGGTCACTGAGCTTGTCGACGTGTTGTTGACCGAAGGGAAAAAGTGACCGCCAATCTAAACAACAAAAATAATAACAACAGGTAATCGATAATTGGTGAGTAAATAAACTCACCGATTCACCGATTCACCGATTCACCGATTCACCGATTCACCAATAATTATATGATAAAAGTAGCAATTATAGGTTACGGCAACATTGGCAAATTTGCCTTACAAGCCGTTCAAGCTGCCCCCGATATGGAATTGGCGGGTATTGTTC
>CAJGDW010000088.1 GCA_904502115.1 Paludibacteraceae bacterium
ATGAGCAGGGTTTAATAAATATAAAGAAGTGCGTAGAAAAAAATAATAAAAATTGCGTAATTATAGGAATTCAAATCCAAGCAGGTAATGTAAGGAAAATAGTACAAGTCTACAATGGAAATGCGATAGATAAACTTGTAGATTATGGTAATTGGTGGAATGATACAGATAATGTTGGGAAATCAGAATTGCCAGATAATCTTAAGGGTAATACTTGGTATCCTGGATATTATGGTAAATTTAAAGATAGTTTTGTCTATAGACTGCTTACATGTCAAGATGATGTAACGTTGTTAGACGTTTGTAAAAATTGTGCTAATTTAGTAAAAGAATCAAAATAATGCGAACACCGATTAAAGCTTTTAGAGTCACTTTTAAGTGTCTCGAGGTGTTTTGTATTTGTATGAAGAAAATAAAACGATAACAATATGAAAAAGAAATTTTTATTTTTAATGGCGTTACTGGCAGTGACGCTGTTTGCTTTGGCAGAAATGACTGTGTATGTATACCAAAAAGATGGTACTAAGGTAGAATATTTAGCGGCAAATGTAGATATTATTGGGTTTGCCAATGTTTTCACCATTACTTTTGATGCAAATGGTGGAGATGGTAGCATGGATGTGGTTAAGATAAAAGAAGGGGAAACTATTACGTTGCCTGACAATACTTTTACAAACGGTTCTTTAACCTTTGCTGGTTGGAATACTCAAGCAGATGGTATAGGTACGGCTTATGCCGACAAGGCGAGTGCGACGCTAATAGCAAATCTAACTCTTTATGCTCAATGGGAAGCACCAAAAGATACCGGCATTGCTGATGGTCATGAATGGGTAGATTTAGGTTTGCCTAGTGGTACTAAATGGGCAACCATGAATGTAGGTGCTACAACTCCACAGGGTTATGGTAACTATTATGCTTGGGGTGAAACTACAACAAAATCAACTTATAATTGGAGTACTTATAAATGGTGTAATGGAAGTTCAACAACGATGACTAAATACTGTACTGAATCTTATCACGGTATAGTAGATAATAAAACCACACTAGATTTATCTGACGATGCAGCATACATAAATTGGGGTAGTTCTTGGCGTATGCCAACTAAAGCAGAACTATCAGAGTTAATATCTGCTTCTTACACCACATTGACTTGGACTACACGAAGTGGGGTGAAGGGTTATAAGGTAACTTCAAAAACTAACGGCAACTCTATTTTTTTGCCAGCCGCTGGTATTCGTAAGGGGTCAGGCAGGAACGATGTTGATTCCGACGGTTACTACTTGAGTAGTTTACTTTTTACGGGAAGTTCGGACATCGCTTACTGCTTGTACTTCGATTCAGACGGTACGTACGGCATCACAGAACGCTGCTACGGTCAGTCTGTACGTCCTGTATTGCGCGAGTAGAATAAAAGTGCGAGTTGAGAGCAGAGGTAAATTTATTTAGCTATGCCGAGGCGAAGCCTTTTATCATGAGCGTAAGCGAATAATTTACCTTGAGCCCTCACGGGCTACCCTTCTAATACCACCACTGCGAACGCTTGAGAGGGCGTTCGCATTTTTATTTAGATATCACATGTTCTAGTTGAGCAATTCCTCAGTCTTATACCAATAAAAGAAAGCTTCTGGGTTGTTTAGTTTTAGTTTGTTCAATTTTGTTGAGAAGACTTTTCCTATTTTAAAATTAGCAACGTCAAGAGGAGAATTGTAGTGAGTAAGATAATCTTCTTCTAACTCTATACAAGTAGCAAGATATGCTGCTTTTGAAGCATCTACTATAGCTTCTTCTATTCTATATTGAGATTTGTACATAAATGGTTTGATGTTATTTATACCCTTTTGTAGTAAATCAAACTTTCCCTTATCTACCATTCCTCTTGTTGTAATATTTAAAGAGGTATTTCTAATGTCTTCAATAATAGATTTTGTATCATTGGTATCTAACCCTCTATAAGCAAGCTCAATAGGTGCAATTTTTGTAAATGCATTTCTTGTAATGTATAGATTTATTACTTTGTCAAATAATCTTCCGATATCATAAAGTTGTTTGATTATTTCTAAGGTACTTAAGTTTTCTCCTTTATAATATGGAATACCAGTAGTTTCAGGAGCAAAAGCAGTTAGTTTATCGCCAAGAATGTCACCAATGGAAGGTATGTTTACGTAGACTTGTTCTCCAATGCTTTCTATTAAATCGTGAGCAATTGCTACTCTTTCAATTCTCTCATAATGACAGTTTTCATATAAAACATCCAAAAGAATAAATGAATTCCTATTCAAATCTTCATTAAATGCCACTTTATAAAAGAATTTAGAATGTTCTTTAGGAACTTGCTTGCCAGCTTGTTTACGTTCTATAAGTTGATAACTAATAAAACCATTATTTGCATATTCTGATAGATATTTTTCTATATCTGTTCCAGGAGGGCACATAATATCTATATCAATGGAAAGACGATGTGTTCCTTCGTTGAACATTAACATAAGAGATGAACCGCCTTTGAAATAGAACGGGCAACCCGATGATGCAAGCATATCTAGTAATGAAAAAGCACGTATTACTTTTTCAATTAAGTTTTTATCAGAATAATTTAGTTCAATAGATTTTGTATTAATCCACTCCGTTGTAAAACACTTTTTGTTTATCATAATTAGTTAAATTTAGTCCTCTTCTTCTTGCGTATCTTTTTAGTCTTGATGGATTTATATTGTATAATGAATGAGCAATTTCCCACATACGTTCTGCTTCCGCACCATGTAGATAATAGAATACATCGTCCTTTTGTATGTCAACCAAAATTTTTTCAATACTAGGACAGACTACGTTGTTTACAATACATAGAGGAGATTCTGTGGTTAATGGTTTTATAATGACTATATTGTCGCTGAGGTTGATGTATCTATTAAAAATATCAATAGTAGGAGTGACCCATACCGTATAGCCACAATCCTTCAGAATATTAAAGGCTGAATCCATAACACACTTATCTGTTTCTACATAGGTGACATTATTCTCTGATAAATGATGTTGTAATGAACTTAAACTTCTTCCGTTATAGATGCAAAACTTAGCAAAAGGAAGTCTTTCTTTTAAAATCTCTGCTATTTTAATTTCATTTTCTTCAATAACAGGTTTAAAAGTAGGCTTAGACGCAGGTAATTGATATTTACCTCTTGTCACTCGAACTATTTCTCCTTTTTGTATCATTCTAGCAAGGGTAACGCTTATATTGTTATGTTCAATATTACTTGAAACACAATTTAAAAGTTCATTTCTAGAGAATTCATTTCTAGAAAATGCAAAATTCAATATTAGTTCCTTATATCTGCCCATACTCTATTACTTTTTTGCAAATATAGTACAAAAACGGCAATAAATAAAAACGATTGCCAAAAATGTACTATTAAAGTAAACTCCAATCCTCGCTTAATGTTTGGTTTAAAATCTTTTAGGGAATTACTCGGTAGAAAGTTCTAATTAGAAATCACAGACTAAAAATTAAACATGGGCGGCAGCAGAACTACCAAATTATCGATTAAGAGCTGATACAAAGATAGTGAAAAATGATGAGATTTACAAAAACAAAATCTTCTAATAATACCACCACAGCGAACGCCCTCTCAAGCATTCGCAGGGTCGTTTATGCGGGGAATCTTATTGATTTAGTCTTCGCTTAAAGGCGATGGCGATGTTTTTTCTGGCAAAATCATTTACAGATACAAAGGTGGTTTTTTGTTTAAGTTCTTCAAATGTCATGCTTAAAAGTAGTTTTGCCAGACATTCATCTGCAAAGGAGTTTGATACAACATCATTTGGGTCTATATCCTTGTTTGAATGTAGTTCAAAGTAAACAATAGTGCCTTGCTGTCTTTCCAACCTTTTGATATGGTAAATCCTACAAGATTACTCTTTGAACAAATCGTCTAAGGTGATTTCTGATTGTATAAGTCCAGAGTATTTGTTTTCTCTTAAACCAAATGTGGTGATAAAAGTAGGGAAAATAGAATATTTTATGCAAATTCCGCCCTGTTTCAGCGGATATCTTTGAGTCGCTCTTTTGTAGCTCAAGGGTTGGACCTATAGGCGTTAAGTTGCGATGATATCATTGCATCTGCATAAAGCAATTGTACGCGTCTTGGACGCTGGTGATGTTTAATAGGGTAAGTGTGCGCTTGCCGTTTTCTTCTTTGAATAGGGTGCCTCGTGGGTTCTCTACCGCATACATCAGCATCTTGTTAAAGATTTCCGATTGGTAGAAATGCGAGTCGAAATTGCTGAGCAAGTAGGCGGTTAGTTTGCCTTTGCGTAGGGTCATTTTTTCAATGCCGCTGCGCATGCCAATGTGGCGTAGGCGCACCACTTGAATCAACTCTTTGGTAACCTCGGGCAGCTCGCCAAAGCGGTCTTTTAGCTCGCTCTCAAAGGCCGTTAGTTCTTCCTCGGTTTTTAGACCATCCAAACGACGGTACAGTTGAATACGTTCCGATACACTTTCTACATACGTGGCTGGCATGAGCAATTCTAAATCCGATTCAAACAAACAATCGGTGGTATAGTTGGTGGCTTCTGCAGCAATTTCTTCGGCAAAAAGGTCGGCAAAATCCAGGTGTTTTAGCTCGCCAATGGCCTCGTCTAAGATGCGATGGTAGGTCTCGTAACCCAAATCGGCAATAAAACCACTTTGTTCGCCTCCTAAAATATTACCGGCACCACGAATATCCAAATCTTGCATGGCAATGTGAATGCCGCTGCCCAAATCCGAAAAATTCTCGATGGCCTGCAAACGGCGGCGCGAATCGGGCGAAAGACCACTGAGCGGTGGCGCAATCAAATAGCAGAAAGCTTTTTTGTTGGTACGTCCCACACGACCACGCAGTTGGTGCAAGTCGCTGAGCCCAAAGTTTTGCGCATCGTTGATAAACATGGTGTTGACGTTGGGAATATCAATGCCCGACTCAATAATGGAGGTGGCCAACAAAATATCGTATTCGTAATTGATAAAGTTCAGAATGATTTCTTCTAACTTTTCGCTGTCCATCTGTCCGTGACCAATGCAAATGCGTGCTTGGGGCACCAACTTGCGAATGCGGGTCTCTAAATCGGGCAAGTTGTTGATGCGGTTGTTCACAAAGAAAATTTGTCCACCACGGCTTATTTCAAATTCAATGGCTTCTTTGATGGTGTCGTCGTCCCAGCCCATTAACTCGGTTTGAATGGGGTAACGGTTGGGCGGTGGGGTGCTGATGATGGATAAATCGCGTGCACCCATAAGCGAAAATTGCAAGGTACGGGGTATGGGAGTGGCGGTAAGGGTTAGCGTGTCGATGTTGGCACGTACTTGTTTCAGTTTCTCTTTGGCAGCCACCCCAAATTTTTGTTCTTCGTCGATGATAAGCAGCCCCAAATCTTTGAATTTTAGACTTTTGCTCAATAACTTGTGGGTGCCAATTAGAATGTCAATTTTGCCCGATGCTAGTTGCTCGGTAATTTCTTTTACATCCGATGCTTTGCGGGCTCTACTTAGGTATTCTACCTTGCAGGGGAAGCGTTTTAACCGTTTGCTAAAGCTTTTGTAATGTTGAAAGGCCAATACGGTGGTAGGTACCAGCACGGCCACTTGTTTGCTGTCGGTTACGGCTTTAAAGGCAGCGCGCATGGCAATTTCGGTTTTGCCAAACCCTACATCGCCACAAATAAGGCGGTCCATGGGTTTGTCGCTTTCCATGTCGCGTTTTACCAAAACGGTGGCTTTGGCTTGGTCGGGGGTATCTTCGTATAGGAACGACGATTCCAATTCTTGTTGCAAATAGCTATCGGGCGAGTAAGCAAATCCTTTTTCTGCTTTGCGTTTGGCGTATAGGGCAATCAGTTCGCGCGCAATGTCTTTTACTTTCTTTTTGGTGCGGTCTTTTAGGTTGCTCCATGCCGCCGTTCCCAACTTGTTGAGTTTGGGCGGTTCGCCGTCTTTACTCTTGTATTTAGAGATGCAGTGCAACGAGTGGATATTCACCAATATCATATCGTCGTCTTTAAAGGTAAGTTTGATTACCTCTTGCTCTTTGCCGCCGTTGTTCATACGGATAAGCCCGCCAAAACGGCCCACGCCGTGGTCTTGGTGTACAATGTAATCGCCCACCTGTATTTGCATCAACTCTTTAAGTGACATTACAACCTTACCTGCCCTTGTTTTGGTCGATTTGAGCGAATACTTGTGGTAGCGTTCAAAAATTTGATGGTCGGTATAGATGCAAATTTTTAAATCGTGGTCGATAAAACCTTCGTGTATGATGTTGATAACGGGGGTAAATCCGATGCGTTCGGGCCTGTCTTCGAAAATATCTTTTAGGCGGTCTATTTGTTTGGGGTTGTCGCTCCAAACAAAC
>CAJGDW010000089.1 GCA_904502115.1 Paludibacteraceae bacterium
GATTGTGAGTTTCCTGAAATTACGGGCGATACCGTATACGTACACATCAACCAATTTGTAGAAAGCGATCCTTGCAACTACGTGTTCAACTCATTTGAGCAAGCATTTGCCGTGTTAAAAAGCAATCCAGCAGTTTGTTCGGCATCGACTGTTATGTTCGGTAGTCTAAGACAAGACGATATAACCTTGCTGAAACCTGTTGTTATGTTGGTGCATTTTGGACCAGCATACTACAGAGGCGTAGAAAAAGTGGGCATGTCGGGTGGACACATCAACGATGCACCAGCTATCTTCTTCCGTAATATCAACAGAGAAGGTGGTAAAACATTGATTGTAAGAACGGCCGATGCTTCGGGTAACCGCGCTGTATTGGTACACCCTGTTATTCGTCGAAGCAGAAATGTTGTGTTAGATAATTTGGACATTATCAGCGATAAGGATTTGCGCGATAATGCCTTGGATATCGATACCGGCGAAGGCGATAACAACCTAGAAGGCTTAGAAAAAGACTTTAATATTGTTCCATTATCGAACGTTGACCATAATATAACCCTTAAAAACTGCTTTGTAGAATCGTATGGTAGAAACGGTATCCATGTGGTGGGTATTAAAGGAATTCATGTAGAAAACAACGAATTTTATACCAAATACGATTTTTCTGTTAATCAAACAGAGGGCGAAGACGTGGTAGACTGGGGTGGCACCATCAAATTTATCAATACCACCGATGTGAAATTCTTGCGCAACGACTCAGAAGGTACGCTGGCTACTTCGTTCTTTATTCAAGGTTGTCAACGCGTGTTGTTGATGAACAACGTATTCTGGAACGACAATGCAGTGGCTGTAGAACAACTGAAAGATAACGGTAGAACGGTAGCTAATGTGCGTTTGGTAAATTACGGAACGCAAGCAGATGCCTTCCCGCTAAAAAATATCGGTATCTATTACAATACCTTCTTTATTAAGAACAACCCTTCGACAGATTTGGCTGATAGTTATGTTAAGTTTGACTTTTTCCGTTTAGGAGGCAAGCAACAACCTGTTGATGATAACAATAAAGACAATTTTGATCCTAATACCATTCGTTTCCAATACAACAACTGTTATTCGTACGATGAGGATATTGAAGGTAATAACGATACTTATGACAATGAACATAAGCTAACTTTCTACCTTCAAGGAATAGGGAGAAGTACCGATTGGTGCCAATGCTTTAGTTACAATAACTTCTGGAGTAAATACGATGAAAATAATGACAAATCGTCGTCTAGCTTTGAAATAGGTAAGTTTTGTACAGGTGATGATGAAACGTACAACCTATATGCCAATGTGAGTGAACAAGTATGTAAAACAGACCCCAAACGTCCTGGTGCGTTGGTGGTGAAAGGTGATGCCATGAACATTGGTACTATGATAGAAGGAGATGTTTCGTTACAGGGTGCCGATCAACTCTTTAACGACCGATTAAATCCAGACAATTCCGAAAACTGTGTTCGTCCAAGAATGTCGGTAGACAATAGCAACGATGCCTTGTCTCCCTACGATCATATCTACATAGAACCTGGTACAATCAATTTGTTTACATCGCCCATTGTTGGTTCACAAACCACCGATGTGATGGTAACCTCTATCAAATTAACCCCCGATAGTGATGTAAATTTAAGCATTGTTGATAAAAACGATGACCCTATTGCAGATGGTCGTTTTGCCATTACCAATGCCGAAGGAACTCCAATTGCAGCGCTAACAACCGATTCGAATGGATCGTTAGAAAATGAACCTGTTCACGTTACCTTTGTACGTCCTGATATAGACGAGGATAGAACTTACGAAGCATTCTTAATGATTGTTCCTTCACAAGCTGTAGATAAACAGCTTATTTTGCGTATTCCATTACGTGGACACCATAAAGCGGCATTAACCTCAATTTCAGGTGCATGGACGGTAGGTGCGTTCCAACAACGTGTAGCCACACCCGTCGATACCATTATTTGGCATGGTTCGCATTCTGCAGCGTGGGATGATCGTAACAACTGGTACAAAACAGATGGTTCTTTGGTTACTTGTTTGGATGCACTAACAGAAGATTTAACGGTAATCATCCCCAAAAAGGATTCGGAAAAATACGTAACACCTCCAGCAGGTATTACTAACTATCCAACCTTGCCCAATATTGCTAGCGATTATGATTTTAAAACAGTTCGTGATAATGAATGGTATGGCGAGCAAGTAAATGCAGGCTCTACTGCTAAGGTAGCCAATAAGATTGTTATGGAGTATGGTGCCTCTTTGGTTGGCGCAGAGGAATTGAACGATGACAATGAACGCTACAACGAAGCTGAGGTGGAATTTATTGCCCGCCGTAACACTTGGTTGTTGGCAGGTGCTGTTGTTAAACCATGGCAAACAGACAACGAAGATAATTTTGTGCTAGTAGGCGGCAAAAAACAAACACGTTTGGCTTGCTCGCGCGATTATTACAGATGGCACTTGCCACAAGTGTATATGCACGAGGCAATTATCGACCCTGCTACGAATAAGGCAACTTGGGGTGTAGAGTTCCCCGATTTGGATATCGATTTGCCAAAAGACAGGGCATACGCTATTCACATTCCTAACGAATACGGATATTATTACTATCCTGCTAGTACGTATAACTACATCAATGGAACGAATTACGATCCAGAAGAGCCTATACGCTACACCTTTACAGGACGTTTCTATAACGAGGATCAATTGCCAAACTACTCGGTTGAGCCTAAAACCACAGTTATCTTAACGAATACTTACCCTGCTAATATCGATGCGGTGAAATTGCATGAGTCGGGTAGAGGTACCGTACAAGTTTATAGTTATGACGATCAGTCGTTTAATACGGTAGAAGATGCGACAAAAACAGCCGTGATTCAAGCACAACATAGTTTTGTGTTTACTCCTAATGAGACGCTTAAACAATTAAATATTGAACGAGAATGGCTGCTTAATACGGAAGTAACTCACCGTAGTGCTGAAACAGAAATGCCATTTGTGCGTATAGAGATGCGTAATGGATCGAAAAAAGTGGCCAGCAATGTTTACATTGCCCACGATCAGGCCAAGGCAGATGTGCCCGATTGGTCGGTAGATGCGCCTAAGGTGTTTAACGGAATGAATCGATCGTTGCCTGATTTGTATGTTATGCGATACAATGGTAAATGGGCAGGTGTTCATATTCCAACAGTTGACCAACCCATTCCATTGGGCGTAAACGTAAGCCAAAAGAACCAAACCTTTACCTTTGGTTTGGTAAGCACTAATATTGTAGGTCAAATTTTGCTAGAAGATAGACTAACCGAAACCGTAACCGATTTATCGACACAAACTTACAGCGTTAGCGATTTGGCAGTGGGTGCTTGCGAGGGACGTTTCTATTTGTCAATTGTTCCCAACCCAGACCAAGAGTTTGTTCCAGACGATTTGCCAACCAATGTAGGTGATACAGAAGCCGATGCACATCAAATTTCCATCTATGCTCGTCATAATAATGTAACAATTTCTACCAATTTAGGCAATAATTTGCAGACAATTATCGTTTCTGACATGGTAGGTAGACATCAAGTGTACAAGGTATCGGGAAGATATGTAACTTTGTCGCTCCCTGTGGTAACCGGAATTTATACCATTCATGTAGTGGCAGACAATGCTGTTAGAACCGAAAAAATTTACTTAAGTAAGTAGAAGAATGAAAAAAATATATCAAAAGAGACTCTCTTTATTGTGGATTATATTGGGCTTTAGTAATGCTGTGTGGGCGGTAACCCTTCCGCAGCAGTCTTATTCTGTCTATAACTCGTTGTACGAAATTAATAATGATAACGTTAGTGCAGCTCATGGAACAGTCTTCAAGGGCATAAATCATATCTTGAAATCGGGCAACAATGAATGGGGGGATAGTTGTGTAGATGATTATGGAGAAGGAAGCATGGAATGCAGAACTTGCTGTGGAGATTTGTTCTCGGAAATCCCATGGGACCAACAAGCTGAATACCAGGAAATGCATTCTACCTGTATGAGTATTTGTAATACTGGTTTGCCTTTGGGTGGAGCTCCATTAGACCTTCCTGTGTGGTTTGTTTTGCCCTTGTGTGGACTTTATGGAGTGTATCAACGTATAAGGAGCAAAAAGTTAGAAAAATAGTAGATATGACAACTATGCAATTGGATCAGCTAGACGAAAAAATTCTACAAATGGTATCGCGCAATGCGCGTACTCCCTTTTTGGAAATTGCCCGTGAATGCAATGTGTCGGGTGCTGCTATTCATCAGCGCATTCAGAAACTTACACAAATGGGGGTAATTACCGGTTCTGAGTTTATTGTAGATCCTGAGAAAGTAGGTTATCATACCTGTGCCTATATGGGCTTGTACCTAAAGGATGCCAACGATTTTAAGCACGTGGTAGCATCGTTATACAAAATACCCGAGGTAGTAGAATGTCACTATACCACGGGTAAATATGCCTTGTATTTAAAAATCTATGCTAAAGATAACAAGCATTTCTTAAGCATTATCCACGACAAAATTCAATCCATTCCTGGAATTGCCAGCACCGAAACCCTTATTTCGTTGGGCGAGGCTTTTCGTCGTCAGATTACAGTAGAAGGATTTTCTTGCGAATAATACGCATTTAATAATTGATGGGCAGCAGTAAACGACCCGATTTCTTCGTCGGTTACTTGCTGCTCTAATTTTTCCAATTGAGCTGCAATTTGCGGATTGTGATAGAAATGATCGCGCAAATGTTGGTCGATGGTTTCGTACATCCAGTATTTGGTTTGCAATTTGCGCTTGTTTTGGAACGAACCGTTGGCCTTGGTAAAGGTGGTGTGTTCGTCTATCATCTGCCAAATTTCTTCAATACCTATTTTATGAAAGGCCGAGCAGGTTAGCACTTTGGGTACCCAACCCGATGGATGGGGTGGAAACAAGTGCAAGGCATTTTGGAACTGACGTTGTGCCAATTGTGCTTTTTCAAGGTTGTTGCCTTCGGCTTTGTTAATGGTGATGCCATCGGCCATTTCCATGATACCGCGTTTAATGCCTTGTAGTTCATCGCCAGTGCCTGCCAATTGAAGCAATAAGAAAAAATCGGTCATGGAGTGAACGGCCGTTTCCGATTGTCCTACACCCACGGTTTCTACAATAACAATGTCAAAACCAGCCGCCTCGCAAAGAATAATGCTCTCGCGGGTTTTGCGTGCCACGCCGCCTAACGATCCTGCCGATGGAGAAGGGCGAATAAACGCCTTGTCGCTTACCGATAACTCTTCCATACGGGTTTTGTCGCCCAAAATACTGCCTTTAGAGCGCTCACTACTGGGGTCGATGGCCAATACAGCTACTTTGTGACCTTGGTTTACCAGGTGCATGCCAATGGCCTCGATAAAGGTACTTTTGCCAGCACCAGGAACGCCTGTTATGCCAATGCGTGTAGATTTACCAGCGTATGGCAAGCAACCCTCTATTACCTCTTGCGCTAGGGCGTAGTGCGAGGGTAGGGTACTTTCTATCAGGGTAACGGCTTGTCCTAAAATAGCAATGTCGCCTGCTACAATACCTTTTATATATTCTTCTTTAGAAAGCAACTGCCTGCGTTTTTTGCGCACTAAATTGGGGTTAACACTGGGCGGTTGTACAATGCCTTTGTTAACGGTAAGACCTTCGTATTTTGGGTCGTTTTCGGGATGAATCATATTTGTTGGTTATTCGGTGATTATTCAAAGCTTCGCTTTTCATGATTTCAGGCTGCGCCTTGGCATAACCAAACAAGTTTGCTTCTGCGCTCGGCTTGCTCTGAAATTTGGTGAGTCGGTTTTATTTTGACTAATCGACTAATCGGCGAATCGAACTTTCTTTTTTCTTTCTTTTTTCTTTTTCTTCTTTTCTTTCGATTTGGTCACATCGCTTGCGTTATCGGTCGCTGAGTCATCCCTTCCGGTCGCTGAGTCTGTCGAAGCGTCCTTTGGTGGAATGGCACTGTAATCTTCGTAACGATAATCGGCCGAGGCAAATTCGCCAGATAACGTTAGTCGGAAAGTCCCCGCATTGGTGTAAACGTAGATGCCTTTTTTGAATTTTCCCGCTTCTTTACAAGGTGCAATGTCAATATCTATTTGTCCACTTTCGTCGTAAAATAAGCTGTCGGTAGGGTATTGGGTAATGGTGCATCCACAGGTTGCCTCTATGCGTTTGATGATTAACCCTTTTTGACCTACGTTGCAATAAAAGAAGGAATAGGTGGTAGGTTTGGTATTGTCTTGAATCAAGCCCAAATGGTACGATTCTCTGTCAAATAGCATGGTGGCTTCGACAGGAGGTATAGAA
>CAJGDW010000090.1 GCA_904502115.1 Paludibacteraceae bacterium
CCATTGATTATGGAGCCACTCGTCCGCAAGAAAAAGCCGTCGTATCGGCCGATATTAGTTTAGGGGTAGCGCTTCCTAATGCGCCACCGCCTACCTTGCAATACAACCCCAGCAGTGGACTGCTTACCTTTTACGATGCTATAGGAATACCCAATTTAACTATTACGCCAAGTTTTTCTAGTAAATCACATTGATATTTTACTTTATAGATATTGCTATATTTGCTTCTTTTTTCTAGATAGACTCTACAATGTTTTGTAGCATGTCTAGGTTTATGTCAAAAGTAAACTCAAGTAATCTACCAATCGCCCATACTTAAGCATGTAAATTGGCTGTGGAAGTAGCCTGTTATATGGTAAAAAATGACTATTTTTGTGCTCAATTATTTAGTACAAGCTGAGAAATTATGGATTTGAAAGACGAAATAAACCGCCGACGCACGTTTGCTATCATATCGCACCCTGACGCAGGTAAAACCACTTTGACCGAAAAGTTGTTGTTGTTTGGGGGCGCTATTCACATTGCAGGTGCCGTAAAATCTAACAAGATTAAAAAGACCGCTACATCCGACTGGATGGAAATTGAAAAGCAACGTGGTATTTCGGTGGCCACTTCGGTAATGGGATTTGAATACAAAGACTACAAAATCAACATCTTGGATACCCCTGGTCACCAAGACTTTGCCGAAGATACTTTCCGTACACTAACTGCAGTAGACAGCGTTATTATTGTGATTGACTCTGCCAAAGGGGTAGAAACACAAACGCGTAAGCTAATGCAAGTGTGCCGCATGCGCAAAACGCCCGTAATGGTGTTTATCAACAAAATGGACCGCGAAGGTAAAGACCCCTTCGATTTGCTAGACGAAGTGGAATCGGAATTGGGTATTCATGTGCGTCCACTTAGTTGGCCCATTAACAGCGGTGCATCGTTCAAAGGGGTGTACAACATCCACCAAACCAGCTTGAACCTTTATACACCCAATAAGCAAACCGTATCGGAAACCATCGCCTTTAACGATTTAAACAGCAAAGAACTAGAAGACTTTGTGGGCGAACGCGATGCCGCTAAATTGCGCGACGATTTGGAATTGATAGAGGGTGTTTACTCGGAATTTGATGTTAACCAATACTTGGCAGGCGATTTGGCTCCTGTATTCTTTGGTAGTGCGTTGAATACCTTTGGGGTAAAAGAGTTGTTGGATTGCTTTGTAGAGATTGCTCCATCGCCTCGCCCTGTTGAGACCTTGGAACGCACCGTTAATCCTTACGAACCTGCTTTTTCGGGTTTTGTGTTTAAGATACACGCCAACATGGACCCCAACCACCGCAGTTGCATTGCCTTTGTAAAGATTTGTTCGGGTAAGTTTGAACGCAATGTCAACTACAAGCACATTCGTCATGGTAAGATGATGAAATTCTCGGCACCCACCTGTTTTATGGCGCAAAAGAAAGAAACGGTCGATGAGGCATACGCTGGCGATATTGTAGGTTTGCCCGATACCGGTAACTTTAAAATTGGTGATAGCTTAACCGCAGGCGAAAACATTCACTTTAAAGGATTGCCCAGCTTCTCGCCCGAAATGTTTAAGTACATCGAGAATGCCGACCCCATGAAGCAAAAACAGCTGCAAAAAGGCATCGATCAGCTGATGGACGAGGGGGTAGCGCAGCTGTTTGTGAACCAATTTAACGGCCGTAAAATTATTGGTACAGTAGGTCAGTTACAGTTTGAGGTAATTCAATACCGCTTATTGCACGAATACGGTGCACAATGTAAATGGGAACCCATTCATTTGTACAAAGCATGTTGGATAGAGAGCGACGATGCTGCCGAACTAGAAAACTTTAAGAAGCGCAAATACCAATACATGGCCAAAGACAAAGAAGGCCGCGACGTGTTCTTGGCCGATTCTAACTATGTATTGCAAATGGCGCAAAGTGACTTTAAGAATATAAAATTCCATTTCACTTCAGAGTTTTAGTCGAGCGAGTTTAAAGGGTGCTTTTCTCGTTGCCCTCGTCTTCGAAATCCTCATTTACGCCAAGTAAACTGCGGTTTCTCAGACATCGGGGCGCCTAAAAATCCCTCCTTTAAACTCACTCTTGTAGTGTGTGGTTCTAACTCCTAACTCCTAACTCCTAACTCCTAACTCCTAACTATGAACATAGGTTCTTATAATTCCCTAAAAGTAGTTAAACGCGTGGCGTTTGGCTTGTATTTAGATGGCGAAGAAGCAGGCGAAATTTTGCTTCCCAATCGTTACGTGCCTGCAGATGCACAAATAGACGATTACCTAGACGTATTTATCTATACCGATGGCGACGATCGTCTAATTGCTACTACCGATAAACCATTGGCTGTAGTGGGCGATATAGTGCCCATGCATGTAAAAGCTGTGGGTTCGTACGGCGCGTTTTTGGAGTGGGGTATTATGAAAGATTTGTTTTTGCCCTTTAGCGAGCAAACGGCCGATGTAAACGAGGGCGATACCGTGGTGGTAGGTTTGTACCTGGATAACAAAACCAACCGAGTGGTGGCTACCATGCGTTGGGGTAGGATGTTGGACAAAACCATGACTCCAGATTTTGCAGAGGGCGACGAGGTAGAAGTGATGGTAGCAGGCAAAACCGAATTGGGCTACAGGGTGTTAATTAACAATGCTTTTGTAGGCTTGATTTATCAAAACGAAGTGTTCAAGCCCTTGCGTATGGGCGATAAAATGCCTGCTTACATTCATCGTATGCGTGCCGATGGCAAAATAGACGTACGCCTTAACAAAGCAGGTTACGCCGCTATAGAGGGCGAATCGGCTCGCTTGTTGAAATTATTGCAAGAATCTGGAGGTTATTTACCTACCACCGATAAAAGTCCCGCAGAAACCATTTACGAAGTATGCGGCATGAGCAAGAAAACCTACAAAAAGGCAGTGGGCGAATTGTATAAGAAACGCCTTATTCTGCTAAAAGATAACGGGATTGTTCTAGTTAAGAAATAATTCTTGTAAAAAATCTTGTAGGAAATAAAAAAAGTAGTATCTTTGCATCGTCTTTGAATGAAGACATTTATGGTGATTGTAGCTCAGTTGGCAGAGCATCGGATTGTGGTTCCGAGTGTCGCGGGTTCGAGCCCCGTCTTTCACCCAAAAGACCGAATCTTTTGATTCGGTCTTTTTTTTTTGCGGACGCACGACCGTGCGTCCCTACAATAGTTCGCCCACCGAGTAAATGTAATAAAAAAAGACCTCCCACTGGGAGGTCTTTTTGTTGTATGTAGGTTTATTATTAGAACCAACGTACGTAGCAGAAGTCTTGACGGTGAGGAAGATCTGCTGATTTTGGGAAGAAACGCAAAGCGAATTTGTATGCACCACCAGCGGTCGACATGAAGTCGCCTTCGAAAGTGATCTTAGAACCTTCTTTGCGAACCAATTTGCATTCGAATGCTTTGTGTAGTTTGTCTACACCATCAACGCTCTTCAAGGTAACCAATTCTACACCAAAGCTGTCAGCCAAAGAAGCATCTTTAACGTCTGCAGTAATGGTTAGCGAGTTAACTTCGCTCGAATCAGCTACTAGGTTAGCGTGTCTGTCGATGTTTGGATCGTAGATTTCGATGCTATCCCAAACGTTAGCTACTTTTTCTTTCCAAGCTGCGATTTCTTTAGCTTTGCCAAAGTTGTTAGCTTTCAAAGTTTTAGCACGTTTAGCTTGTTTGCTATAGAAACGATCGATGTAGTCGTCCAACATACGTTTTGTGGTGTATACAGGAGCGATTTTAGCAAACGAGTTTTTGATGTAACCCACCCATTCAGGAGAGTAGCCTTTGCTGTTTTTGCTGAAATACAATGGGATGATTTCTTCTTCCAACATTTGGTAGATGGTTGCAGCGTCCAATTGGTCTTGGTGTGCTTGGTTTTGGTAAGTACGTTTTTCAGTCAAAGCCCAACCAGCACCTTCGCGGTAACCTTCGTACCACCAACCGTCCAATACAGAGAAGTTAAGAACACCGTTCATTTCTGCTTTTTCGCCAGAAGTACCAGATGCTTCCAATGGACGAGTAGGAGTATTCAACCAGATATCAACACCAGAAATCAAACGTTTAGCCAAAGCCATGTCGTAGTTATCCAAGAAGATAATTTTGCCTACGAATTCAGGGCGACGAGAGATTTCAACGATGTTTTGGATCAATTTTTGACCACCAGCATCAGCAGGGTGAGCTTTACCAGTGAAGAAGAATTGAACTGGGTATTGAGGATTGTTTACGATTTTAGCCAAACGTTCTAGGTCGGTGAACAACAAGTGAGCACGTTTGTAAGTAGCAAAACGACGACCGAAACCAATGGTAAGAGCGTTAGGATTGATACCGTTCAATACGCTCATGGTACGCGATGGGTTGCCTTGGTTTTTCAACCAGCTTTCGGTGTATTTAGCTTTGATGTAATCAATCATTTTGCCTTTCAACACTTTGCGAGTTTCCCAGATTTCTTCGTCAGCAACATTGTAGATTTTTTCCCAAATGTTGGTGTTTGATTGGTCACCACGGAATTCTTCGCCAAATGCTTTGTCGTGTAGTTTTTGCCATTCAGAAACAGCCCAAGTAGGATAGTGAACACCGTTGGTTACATAACCTACGTGAGATTCTTCTGGGAAGTAACCTTGCCAGATGTTTTTGAACATATCTTGTGATACTTTACCGTGCAACCAGCTAACGCCGTTAACTTCTTGGCAAGTATTGCAAGCAAATACAGTTACAGAGAATTTTTCGGTCAAGTCACCAGGAACTTCGCGACCCATGTTCATGAAGTCGGTCCAAGACAAACCAAGTTGGTTTGCATAGTCGTTCATATAGTGTTGGAACAAACCTTCGTCAAATTTGTCGTGACCAGCAGGAACTGGAGTGTGGGTAGTAAACAAACCAGATACACGAACAACTTCCATTGCTTCGTTGAACGATAGACCTTGACGCAAATAGTCGATCAAACGTTGAACGTTCAAGAATGCAGCGTGACCTTCGTTGCAGTGATAAATTTCTTTTTCAACACCT
Organism: Paludibacteraceae bacterium; assembly: GCA_904502115.1. GTDB lineage: Bacteria > Bacteroidota > Bacteroidia > Bacteroidales > Paludibacteraceae > Enterocola. The sequence continues at coordinate 5,047 of CAJGDW010000090.1, forward strand.
AGGCGTTTCAAAGCAGCGATACCACCAATACCCAACATGATTTCTTGTTTCAAGCGGTGTTCGTTGTCACCACCGTAAAGTTGAGAAGTAAGAGCGCGGTCTGCTTCGTTGTTCAATTCGGTGTCAGAATCCAACAAAATCAACGAAATACGACCTACGTTTACGCGCCATAGGTTAGCGTAGATGTTACGGCCAGGATAAGGCAAGCTGATGGTTACAGCGTTACCGTTTTCGTCAACGATTTGTTCGATAGGAAGGTTTTCGAAAGCTTGAGCTTCGTATTCAGCGATTTGTTCGCCGTTCATTGAAAGTTTTTGTGTAAAGTAACCGTAGCGATACAAGAAACCGATAGCAATCATGTCTACGTTGCAGTCAGAAGCTTCTTTCAAGTAGTCACCGGCCAATACACCCAAACCACCAGAGTAAATTTTCAACACTTCGGTCAAACCGTATTCCATGCTGAAGTAAGCTACAGAAGGAACTTTTTTGCTAGGTTTAACGTTCATGTATGCTTTAAATTTAGCGTAAACATCGTTCATACGTTTCATGAACGCTTTGTTTTTAGCTAGATTTTTGTAGTCGTCGTTTTTAAGTTTTTGAAGCAATAGGACAGGGTTGCCGCCAACTTTGATCCACAATTCTGGATTCATTTCTTCAAATAAGTCGGTAGCTTCGTAGTTCCAAACCCACCAAAGGTTTTTAGAAAGTTCTTGTAATTTGGCAAATTCTTCGGGAATTTGGAATTTTACCGTTACAGGGCGCCAATTAGGATAATTGACATTACTAACTTGTAATTTCATAATTGAGGTTATAAGATTAATAATTATTTAAATTGCTTATTTAATAAGGTGTGATTTTTACACGCACAATCGCAAAGTTAATGTTTTTATTTAATAGGGCAAAGGAAATTTTTAAAAAATGTAAAGAATAATAGCTCCGTTGGACCTGATTGTCAGTTTGTTTCTATTTCAAACGTTTGAAAAGAAATGAAATAAAAAGCCCCTTTTGCTGTAAATTTATCAACAAAAGAGGTTTAATATTACAAAAGTATTACAAATAACTGTCGTTCGTCGCTTGTCGCTTGTCGTTTGTTGCTTGTCGCTTGTCGATTGTTGCTTCGCAACGTTGAATCGTGTAATCGTTTAATAATTATAATGCGATTCATCGATTAGTCGATTATTCGGGCTACGCCCTCATGAAGTTTGGCG
>CAJGDW010000091.1 GCA_904502115.1 Paludibacteraceae bacterium
AACGCTCCCGGTCGGGATTTACACATACAAAAACTACAAAATGTGAACTCGCTTCGCTCAAACAACACATTTTGCTTAACGTTTTTGCACATATAAATCTATTTCCGACCTCCGCTAACGGCACTCGCATTTGAATCGCCTAAACGACTACACGACTCAACGATTATTCGGGCCCTTCGACAGGCTCAGGGACCGAATTTTGACTTTTGACTTTTGACTTTTGACGTCGCGATGCGACTCTAATCAAACTTAATCGCTTTTGCCGGGCTAATCTTGGCAATAATGTGCGAGGGTAGTAGCATCATGCAAAGGGTAATGATCATAACGCCTACGTTTAGCGCCAGCCATGCCCATGCGTGTAGTTCAATAGGAACGGTATCTACAAAGTAAACAGTAGGATCAAGGCTAATAATGCCCCATTGGTGTTGGATAAAACAAATGGACAGGCCTATTATATTGCCCCAAAGCATGCCTTTGCCAATCAAAAACAACGATTGGTACAAGAAAACCTTTCGAATAATCCAATTATTGGCGCCCAATGCTTTTAGCGTACCAATCATGGCAGCCTTCTCTAAAATTAGAATCAACAAACCTGAAATCATGGTAAACCCAGCTACGGCCATCATAAGGACTAAAATAACCACAATGTTCATATCCAAAAGCGCCAACCAGTTAAAAATTTGGGGTTGCAATTCCATGGCGGTTCGAATGTAATAAGGGTTGTTGTACGCCTGCTGAATGGTAAATGCTGTTGCTTGGTGCAATTGCTCTTTGGTGTTTTCTATGGTAGTTAAATCGTTTAGAGCTACTTCGATACCTGTTACTTGATTGTTTTCCCATCCATTTAAGAATTGAATGTGCTGAATGTCTCCAATCATGTACAATTGGTCAAATTCGGTGAGTCCTGTTTCGTATATGCCCGATACAATAAATTGACGCACCCTTACTTGGTTTTGAATAAAGTAGACTAATAGTTTATCGTCCACTTTTAGTTGTAGGTCGCTAGCTGTTTTTCTGGAGATAATAACATCGTTGCATACCGTCGTATCATTGATAGCAGGAAGTTTGCCTTCTTGTAGGTTGGCGGCAAAAAAATCCCAATTGTAGTGGGAATCAACACCTTTTAATACCATGCCCTGAAAATTGTCGGAAGTTTTTAAAATAGCCGGTTTGATGGCGTATCTTTGGGCGTATGTTACATTGTTGGTGTTGTTTATCAATCCCATTATGCTGTCCGATACAACAATGGGTGGCATTTCATACGTTTTGTTGTTGGTTAACGCTGTTATTTGGATGTGCGAACCAAAACCATAAACTTTTCTGCTTACCTCATTTTTAAAGCCCGTTACTACTGCAATGGATATAAGTATCACTGCCAACCCTAAAGCAATGCCAATCATGGCAATGCGTACGGCTGGTTTTGCTACGCTTTTTCCTTCTTTCTTAGCAGGTTGAAAATGAATGCGACGTGCTATAAAACGGGCTAGGCTCATTATACCGTAGTTCTGCCAGGGTATACTTCTAGCGCTTTACGCAGTACAAACAAGGCTTTGGCAAGGTCTTCTTTCTTAAGCACGTATGCCAAACGAACTTCGTTTCTGCCTACGTTGTTCATGGTGTAGAAACCCGATGCAGGTGCCATCATCACTGTTTGTCCTTCGTATTCAAAATCGCTCAAAAGCCATGCACAGAATTTGTCGCTGTCGTCAATGGGCAGTCTGGCTACAGTATAGAAAGCACCCATTGGAATAGGAGAGTATACGCCAGGAATGCGGTTCAAACCGTCAATCAAGTATTTACGACGTTCTACGTACTCGTTGTACATTTCAAGCATGTATTCTTCTTCGGTATCAATCGATGCTTCGGCAGCAATCTGACCTACCAACGGAGGACTTAAACGTGCTTGGCAGAACTTCATAACGCTTTCTTTTACCTCTTTGTTTTTGCACACCAACGCACCAATACGGATACCGCATTCGCTGTAACGTTTCGAAACCGAGTCGAACAATACCACGTTTTCTTCGATGCCTTTTAGGTGGAAAGCCGAAATATAAGGAGCGCCTGTGTAGCAGAATTCGCGGTAAACCTCGTCAGAGAACAAATACAAGTCGTATTTTTTTACCAAATCGCGAATTTTGTTCATCTCCTCTTTGGTGTACAAATAACCAGTAGGGTTGTTAGGGTTGCAAATAAGAATCCCTTTGGTTTTTGGAGTAATCAGTTCTTCAAATTTTTCGATAGGAGGCAGTGCAAAACCATCTTCGATGCTCGATACAATGGGTTTGATAACCGCTCCAGCACTAATAGCAAACGCAGTGTAGTTGGCGTAAGCAGGTTCGGGTACGATGATTTCGTCACCTGGATCCAAGCAAGCCATAAACGCAAAGTTTACTGCTTCAGAACCGCCAGTGGTAACAATAATATCGTTTTCGTTTACGTCAATGCGGAAGCGTTTGTAGTACTCTGCCAATTTTAAGCGCAACGATTTGTAACCGTTACTTGGGCTGTATTCCAAAATTTCGCGGTCGATGTTGCGAATCGCTCGTAACGCCACTTCGGGAGTTTTCAAGTCGGGTTGACCAATGTTCAAATGGTACACTTTAATCCCACGTTCTTTGGCTTGATCTGCCAAAGGAACCAGTTTCCGAATGGGCGATTGCGGCATTTGTTGGCCGCGAAGCGATGTTTTAGGCATAAAAAGTATCTATTAAGTCAAATTTAAGGCACAAAAATAAAAAAAATAATTCAAATTTGAAATAGCCTTCCCTGAAAAGCACCTCTTTCTTTTATGCGGGCTTCCAGGCGGTGTACAAATTCGTAATTTTTTAATTGCCAGTTGGGTGCAATGCGCCATGTATCGGGCGATTGCGATACAAAACGTTCTATGCAAATGTTTGGATTGAGTCGTTCCATGATGTCGATGCACAAATCGATGTATTCATCGCAAGAAAACAACGGAATGCTATTTGGGTCGGCCAAAAATTGCTTGGCCATGGCGGTGTTTTTGATAATTTGCAGCTGGTGCAATTTTAGCATGTCGATAGGCAAATGCGCCATTTTATCGGCACTTTCTAGGATTTTGGTCCTGTCTTCGCCAGGTAGTCCTATAATTAAATGTGCGGCCGTAAGAATGCCCATGTTGTGTGCTCGGCAAATGGCATCAACGCTGGTTTCAAAATCGTGGCCGCGGTTAATGCGTTGCAAGGTATCGTTGTGGGTACTTTCAACCCCCAATTCAAGTAGAATAAAGTGCTTCTTGCTTAAATCGGCCAAAAGTTCCAGTACCTCTTGCGGAACGCAGTCGGGTCGTGTGCCAATGGAAAGGCCTACAACGCCCTCTATGCTCAAAGCCTCGTTGTAATATTTTTGTAACACGTCTACGGGTGCGTAGGTGTTGCTAAACGACTGAAAATAAACAATAAACTGCTTGTAGTCGGGTTTATGGGCAAAAAACTGAAGCCCTTTTTTTACTTGTTCGGTAATGCTGTCACCTTGTAAACAGTAATCGGGGCTAAAAGAGCTGTTGTTGCAGAAAGTACACCCGCCAACGCTTATTTTTCCGTCGCGGTTAGGGCAAGAAAACCCCGGATTCACCGATATTTTTTGCACCCTTTGTGCAAAATACCGACGCATAAATTCAGGATAGGTTAAATAAGCAGAAGTTTTCATAGGGCAAATGTACGGATTTTGATTAAAATGCCCAAAAACAGAATAAATCTTCTAAAAAGTTGGGATATTACCATAAGTTTTGTTATATTTGTTCTGTTAAATTGAATTGAGATGACTCTGTCGGAAAAAGATGTAGCGTTTCTTCAATCAAAAGGGATTGAGAAAGAGGTGATTGAGAAGCAGGTAACTAGTTTATTAGGTTCTTCGCCTATGCCTGCTTTGTTGCGTCCTGTTAAATTGGATGATGGTATTCTTTATTTTAATGATAAAGAGACAGATTCTTACGTTGGCGTTTGGAATGCGTATTTGAATCGTGCAAAACGGGATGTAACTCATTTTGTTCCTGCTTCTGGTGAATCGAATCGTTTCTTACGCGATTTGAAAAAGTTCTTGGACTCGGATGTAAATCATCCAAGAACCAATTTTGAAAAGAATTTCTTTAAACATTTGCGTAGTTTCGCTTTCTATGGCGAATTGAATAATTGTTGTTTGGCTACAACGGGGTTGGATGCTGACCATCTAATAGAAGCAGGGCATTACAAAAGTATTGTACGCTTAATGTTATCAGATGATGGTTTGAATATGGAGAATATTCCAACCGCACTCTTCAAGTTCCATACCGAACAATCGCACAGTTGGAAAAAATACTTGCCTAAAAAGATAGCCAAGTATTACGACTCGTTCGGAGATATTCGTACTCCTTTGCAAGAAATTATGTACGAAAGTGCCATGGTTTCGGGTGTTAAAGGCAACACCTTAAACATGTGTTACACCGTACAAGATAAGTATCGTGATCAAATTCGCGATTTCTTGCGTGTGTACAAAACACCTATCGAAAAGAAAATGGGTGTTTCGGTGGCTATAACGTTGCCCGTTCAACCCGTGGCAAGTAGTGCAGTTGCAATGACCGAAAACAATCAATTGTTGCGCGATGCAAAAGGTAACTTGCTTTTGCAGCAAGCGGGACATGGTGCCTTGCTGCCATTATTTAACGATTTGCGTGGCAATGTTATCTTTATCAAAAACATCGATAATGCAACGCCCGATTCGCTTAAAAAATTGAGCGTTCGATACAAAAAATTATTGGGTGGTATTTTAGTAGAAACCCAACGCAAAATCAATAAATACATGCGTTTGTTAGAGAAAGATGATATTCCAGATGACAAACTCATCGAAATTATTTATTTTGTCGAAAATATATTAAACGTAAAACGTACGAATATTTTGCGTTTGCCCAAAGAAGAGCAAATCAGTTATTTGCGTTCAAAACTAAACAGACCTTTGCGTGTATGTGGGGTGGTTACCAACGAAGACGAACAAGGCGGTGTTCCTTGCTGGGTAACCGATGCAGATGGTACAACATCGTTGCAGATGATAGAATACCATCAAGTTGCCAATGATCCAGAAAAACTAAAAATCTTTGAATCGAGCACGCACTTTAATCCTGTAGACATGGTATGCTACGTAAACGATTATAAAGGTAAACGTTTTGACTTTACCCAGTTTGCCGATCAGGATGCCTACATGGTGCTATGCAAAGAAATAGACGGTAAAAAAGTAAAAGTATTGGAACAACCCGGTTTGTGGAACGGTGGTATGGCCAATTGGAATACCATTTTAGTGGAAGTTCCTATTAAAACCTTTAATCCCGTCAAAACTATCAACGATTTATTACGTCACGAACATCAAAATACCTAATTATGGACTTGAAACTTATCCAAAACGACAGTTGGTTAGAACCTTATCGTCAAGCAATTGAAGGACGATACAACTACGCTATTCAACGTGAAAAAGAATTGACTGGTGGTAAACAAAAATTAGCCGATTTTGCGTCGGGTTACTTGTATTTTGGTTTACACAAAACAGCCGATGGATGGATTTTCCGTGAATGGGCTCCCAATGCTACCGAAATTTTCTTGGTAGGTGATTTTAATAATTGGCAACGCGAAGATAAATACCGTTTGAGACGCAAAGACAACGGTGTTTACGAAGGTGTTTTCCCAGAAGATGCTTTGAAACATGGCCAATTGTATAAATTGGTAGTTTGCTGGAACGGTAGCTGCGGCGAACGTATTCCTGCATGGTGTCGTAGGGTAGTTCAAGACGATAATACAAAAATATTCAGCGCACAAGTATGGAATCCAGAAAAACCATACGTGTTTGTGAATAAAAAATTCAAACCCAATACCGATCCATTGTTGATTTACGAATGCCACATCGGTATGGCAACCAACCAAGAAAAGGTAGGTACATACGCAGAATTTACCCGCGACGTGTTGCCACGTATCAAAAAAGCCGGTTACAACTGCATTCAAATCATGGCCATTCAAGAACACCCCTATTATGGTTCGTTTGGATACCATGTATCTAGTTTCTTTGCTGCTTCTTCTCGTTTTGGTACACCCGAAGAGTTGAAAGAACTTATCGATACCGCACACGGCATGGGCATGGCTGTTATCATGGACATTGTTCACTCGCATGCGGTTAAAAACGAAGTAGAAGGTTTGGGACGTTTTGATGGTACTCCTTATCAATATTTCCACGACGGTGGTCGTCGCGAACACCC
>CAJGDW010000092.1 GCA_904502115.1 Paludibacteraceae bacterium
TCCCGTGTCTGGATGTAAAAAACGGGCGCGTAGTTAAAGGGGTGAACTTTGTGGACCTGATTGATGCAGGTGATCCGGTTGCAATCGCACAGGCATATGATAAAGCGGGTGCAGACGAACTTGTTTTTCTTGATATTACAGCTTCATCCGACAATAGAAATACCGTGGTGGACATGGTTCGCAAAGTTGCAGAAAAAGTATTTATTCCGTTTACTGTCGGAGGAGGAATCCGGACAGTCGATGATTTCAAGGCACTTCTTCGAGAAGGAGCGGATAAAATTTCTGTGAATTCGGCGGCCATTATGAATCCGACATTGATTTCTGAAGCGGCAGACAAGTTCGGAAGTCAGTGTGTGGTAGTGGCGATTGATGCGAAAAAGACACCGGACGGCTGGCATATATTTAAAAACGGCGGTCGTGTAGATATGGGAATCGATGCGATTGAGTGGGCAATGAAAGCAGATCAGCTCGGTGCAGGGGAAATACTTTTGACAAGTATGGATTGCGATGGAACAAAGGCGGGATATGATATTGAGCTTACAAGGCTGATTTCTGAAAATGTATCTATTCCGGTCATTGCATCCGGAGGAGCAGGAAGTCTGTCGCATTTTTACGATGCACTGACGGACGGAAAAGCAGATGCAGCACTTGCGGCATCGCTGTTTCATTTTAAGGAACTGGAAATCAAAGAAGTAAAAGAATATTTGAGAGGCAGAGGTGTCTCTGTCAGATTGTAAGAGGAAGATATGGCAGCAATTAGCAATGATTGGCTGGAACCGCTTAAACCGGAGTTTTCCAAGTCATATTACAAAGAATTATATGCAAGGGTGAAAGATGAGTATGAAAAACATGTGGTATTTCCGCCGGCTAACGAGATTTTCAGTGCTTTTGAACTGACACCGCTTAAGGATGTTAAGGTGGTGATTATCGGACAGGATCCGTACCATAATGTCGGGCAGGCGCATGGTTTGTGCTTTTCGGTAAACGATGGGGTACCTTTCCCTCCATCGCTACTAAACATTTGCAAAGAAATGGCAGACGATATGGGTAAACCCATGCCCACGTCGGGCAATTTGCAATACCTTGCTAATCAAGGTGTGTTGCTGCTAAACGCAACATTAACCGTACGCAGTGGCATGGCAGGTTCGCACCAAGGCAAAGGGTGGGAAACCTTTACCGATGCAGTTATAAAAGTCATATCCGATTCCAAGCAAAACGTGGTATTTTTACTATGGGGCTCCTATGCTGGCAACAAAAGCAAACTAATTGATACCACCAAACACCTGGTTTTGAAGGCTCCCCATCCATCGCCTTTATCCTCTTACCGCGGCTTTTTTGGTTGTAAACACTTTAGTAGGGCCAACGCCTACCTACAACAACACGGCCTACCGCCCATCAAATGGTAGAAGATAATATAGGCTCTCCGTTTTCATCTAACGGAAGATTTATAATAAAATTCTTTGCAGCTAAAATATTTTGCAGTATCTTTGCAGTGCCTTGCAAGTGAGACGGTTGTCCTTGAACAGCATTAGAACGTGCACTTGTGAGGCTTTTTTCTGTCCAAACTTCATGCAGATAATATCTATTTGACTTCTCTTTCCGAGTTATAGTAACATAGCAGATAGATCTGTTATTTAGAATTGTTATAGGTGCACATACTACTGCGCTGGCATAATTTCTTCCCTTGTGATTAAAATCATAATCAATTAGAATTCCTTTTTCAATGACGTCTTTTACTGCTGCGTATGCAATTGCTTTTTTACGCCCCATGCCATGAGCAAGGCTATCGTCCGCTCCTTTTTTATCCAAAATAACATTTCCAAAGTATGGACTGCAGGCAATTCCGCCAAGTTTCAGGAAGTATTCAGATACTTGCTCTGTTAGAGTTTTCCCAAGAATAGGCTCAAATTCTGTTCCGTTTAATGCAGAAACAGGTTCTGACTCTAATAAGAATTTGCATTTATACCAATTCTCCCAATCTCCATAAGTGTCTTTAAATGAACTGGTCCTAACCCAAATCCATTGTTGAGGAGTTAGCTGTGTAGGCAAACCATGTAGTCCTTTTAAGTATATACCAGCTTTAGTGCAGTTGTTAATAAATAGTTGGGTAGTAGTTTCTTCCCCAAAAAATAAAATAGGTTCCATGTATAATGAATTAAGATGTGATGTCTAATTTGCGATTGCAAAGATAGCAAATAATCGCTTTTATTTGAGTCAGATACTAGATTTCCAAAAATAATTTCTAATTTTGTAAAGTCCTGCGCCGATGCTTTACTAAGTGTAAAGCGGGAGGGTGGGACAAGACATATTTAAAGGCGTTTACTACGCTTTGGTTTTTACGTTCTGAAATCCTAGGAAAATTTCAACAACCTTGTAAAAAACAAAGCAACGTGAATGCCCCGTGGGTGTGTATTCTCATATCTACACGTAACCTAATGTAGGGACATGGTGTACCATGTCCGCTAATAAAGGGTGTATTGTGTACTATGATTACATATCGGCGTGGGGCTTATGCGTTGCTCGTTTCGACAGATAGGGCAATGCGAAGGCCTCAAGGTGTGAAGCGAGCGACAGTGCAGGGCTTCACGCTTTTTTTATGTGATAAAATCAATACTAGGAATCACAGGTAGGGGAAAGAAGTCCATCCCTTGTACGTAAACGCACCGTGAGTACAAAATTCTTCAACAATGGACTTGGCAATACGCTTTTTGATAAACTAAAAGGTATTGCATCAGAAATGACTTCGTTTGACCGCTTTTTGGCAGTAGTTGGATTCTTTCGTTCGTCTGGTTATTTTAAACTACGTAAGGAGTTGGGCGATATTTCCGAAATTAAGATCTTAATTGGCATAAATATAGATGATATGTTTCGCAAGCATAACAAAATGACCGTTATGTTTGGCGATCCTGTAAAAGCCAAAGAAGCCTACGAAAATGGCTTTAAAGAGGATATCATCAATGCCCATTATTCGCCCGAAGTAGAAGAGGGTATTTTGCAACTATGCGAAGATTTAATATCTGGTCGCTTGCAAATGCGTATTCACGCTACCAAAAACTTGCATGCCAAATTTTACCTCTGCTTGCCACAAAATCATAGTGAGCATAGTGATGGTTGGGTTATTATGGGTTCTTCTAATATTTCTGATGCTGGGTTAGGGATAAAACAGCCACCACAGTACGAACTGAACGTTGCCATGAAAGACTACGATGATGTGAAGTATTGTTCCGATGAATTTTGGCAATTGTGGAACGAAGCAATTCAACTTACTGCAGACGATATTGCCGAGTATAAAAAGAAAACCTATTTGGGGTATCAACCAACCCCCTACGAACTTTACATCAAAGTACTTATTGATACGTTTGGCGACCAAGTGGAAGATGATTTTTCTATTCAGTTGCCAGATGGAGTTAAGGACTTGAAATATCAGAAAGATGCTGTAATTCAGGGTTATCAGATGCTGATGCAGCATAATGGTTTGTTTCTTGCCGATGTAGTTGGTTTGGGAAAAACCATGATTGCCACCATGATTGCTAAACGTTTTGTGGAGGCTAACGGCAAAAATACCAACATCCTTGTTGTTTATCCTCCTGCTTTGGAAGATAACTGGAAAAAAACATTCAAGTTGTTTGGTATCTACAAAAAGGCGCAGTTTATTACCAATGGCAGTTTATCCAAGGTTCTTGAAGGAAAAGACAACTACAAGGATAAAGAGGAGTTTGATTTAATTATTGTGGATGAAGCACATGGTTTCCGTAGTGATAGTTCGGGCAAGTATGACGAGTTACAAAAGATATGCAAATCGCCTTGTATGAATATGGGATTGTTAAAGAGTTCGCAAAAAAAAGTGATGCTTCTTTCTGCAACTCCACTTAACAACCGTCCAGATGATTTGCAGAATCAATTATTGTTGTTCCAAAATAGTCAGAGTTGTACAATTGATGGGGTGCCAAATTTAAAAGGTTTCTTCTCAGAATACATATTGGAATACAAACGACTGATGCGTGAGCGTGACCAACGTGATGTAACAGCAGAGGTAGATAAAATCTATGAACAAATTCGTAGTAAGGTTATAGATAAGGTAACAGTACGTCGTACACGTAACAACATTCTTAACGACTCCGATTATAAAGCTGATATAGATTCGCAAGGTATCGTATTCCCCAAAATTTTAGCACCCAATGAATTAGAGTACGTAATGGACACTGACACTAGTAATCGTTTCTACATGAGCTTGAAACAACTTACAGATGGAAAGTCAGAGTCAAATCCAGGTGGTAATGGACTTACTTATGCCCGTTATCGTGCAGTAGAGTTTTTGAAACCTGAATACCGTAAAAAGTATAAGAATGCCGTGCATATCGGTCAGACCTTGGCTGGCATATATAGAGTGCACATGGTTAAGCGTTTGGAGAGTAGTTTTTATGCTTTCAAAAGGTCACTCCATACACTTCTTCGTATCACAACTGACATGATTAAAATGTTTGAAGAAGACAAGGTTATCATTGCTCCGGAGCTAAAGGTAAAAGACCTTCAGGCTAAGAATATGGAGTTAGATGAAATTATCGAATATGCTATTACAAAAGGTTATGCAAAAGAAGATATTCTTTTTACTGCAGATGCTTTCGTCCCTGATTTTATTAAAATGCTTCATCATGACCGTGTAATATTGGAACAACTCAATGAAGATTGGGAACATGAGAATGACGATCCCAAATTTGATTTATTCAGAGAAAATCTTACCAATAATTTCTTCAAAGAAGAGGTAAATCCATCGGGAAAATTGGTTTTGTTCTCCGAAAGTGTTGATACACTGAACTATTTGTACGATAGACTTACCAAGGAAATTGGTCGTACCGATGTTTTGATGGTTACAGCCGCTAATCGTAATCGGTTGGGGCAGACAATCAAGGAGAATTTTGATGCCAATTATGAGAGTGATGCCCAAAAATATAACATCATTATAACTTCCGATGTATTGGCAGAAGGTGTGAACTTGCACCGTTCTAATGTGATAGTTAACTACGATTCACCTTGGAATGCAACCAGATTGATGCAACGAATAGGTCGTGTAAATCGTATTGGTTCTGTTGCTCCAAATATCTACAACTATATGTTCTACCCATCGCAACAGGGCGATAAGGAAATTCAATTATACAAGAATGCCCTTGTTAAATTACAAGGTTTCCATTCTGCTTTTGGCGAAGATGCTCAAATCTATTCCAAAGAAGAAATTGTAAAAGAATTTCAGATGTTCGATAGCAATGTCAAAGATAGCATTGATAAGAAAATAGCCCTTTTGCGGGAAGTTCGCGAACTCTATAATAGTAATCGCAAGTTGTATCATAAAATCAAGGCTCTGCCAATGAAAAGTCGTGTAATGCGTGATACAGGAAAGCATAGCGGTAAATCTGTAATATTTGTTTCCTCTAATGTAAAAACCGAGTTCTATTTGGCTACTCCAACAGGGGTAGAGGTCATTGAATTCCTTGAAGCTGTAAAATATCTCAAAGCTAAACCCGAAGAACAACCTCTGCCATTCACAAATGAAGAACAACACTACAAACACGTAAATGGTGCATTGGCTAAATATACTACTGTGTATGTAGAGGCTGCCGATACCTCATCCATTAACCGTACCGACCTTGATAAGACTTCGCTTGAAGCAAATAAGTTTTTGCGTACCCTTAAGCAGGTAACAAGCGATAACGAGTTGAAAACGCAATGCGATGTTTTGATAAGATATATCAATGAAGGCATCTATGCTCAACTACCTCGTTACCTAAAAGCTTTGTCTCGTGAGTATAAAAACGACCGTGAAAAGATGAAGCTAGACGAGTATGGCTTGCAAACAAAGATTTCGGAATTACTTGCTGAATATCAGACGATGAACAAAGATCAGCGTCACGATGCTAAAGATATTTCCACCCCGCAGATAGTGATTTCTGAAACTTTCGTATAACAAACAACTAACTAACCTTAATCGTACATACTATAAAATGGCCACAATATTTTCTGTAGAAGAATTGAGAACCATGTTCCAATCTTCTTTTAGCATGCAAACTTGGTACAATTGCTTGCAAAATTTATTCAATGCGAGTGAACTAAAAGTTACGCCCGAAAAGATAAACAATAGTACGTTAGAAAATGGCTATTACTTAGGTAATATCGATACGGTGGATAGTTACAGAATAGGCCTGTTTTATTATAAAATAACACAAGGTTCTGTGGCGAA
>CAJGDW010000093.1 GCA_904502115.1 Paludibacteraceae bacterium
ACCACAATGAGGACATCTTTCGCGACGCGTTTTTGCCATAAAAAAATAACTTTGATGAAAACGATTTCATCAAAGTTATTGTATCTAATTGTAATTTAGAGTATTACAAGGATTTTACCAACCATTTTTGGCAATTATACCGGAAATAACCTCATCGTAAGAGTGAATAGAATGAGGATATTTCAAGGCTTGCGCCGCCCGAGAATCCGGAGCTTACTTAGCGTAAGTGAGGAATTCGAGGGCAAGCGTAACGCAGAAATATTCCATAATATTCGCTCTTAAAGGGTTTTGAAGAAATCGTTGCCTTTATTATCCACCAATATAAACGCTGGGAAATCCTCTACTTCAATTTTCCAGATGGCTTCCATGCCTAGTTCGGGGTATTCTACACATTCAATGCTCTTGATGTTGTTTTGTGCCAAGATAGCAGCAGGACCACCAATAGAGCCCAAATAGAAGCCGCCGTATTGTTTACAAGCATCGGTTACTTGTTGGCTACGGTTACCTTTAGCTAGCATAATTTTGCTACCGCCTTTGGATTGGAATAGGCCTACGTAAGAGTCCATACGACCTGCGGTGGTAGGACCCATCGAACCACATGCCATGCCAGCAGGGGTTTTAGCAGGACCTGCATAGTAAATGGGGTGGTCTTTGATGTATTGAGGCAAATCTTCGCCGTTATCGAGGCGTTCTTTTAGTTTCGCGTGTGCAATGTCGCGGCCTACAATGATGGTACCGTTAAGCGACAAACGGGTAGCTACAGGGTATTTGTCTAGCTCGGCAAGGATTTTGTCCATGGGTTGGTTCAAGTCGATGCGTACTGCGTCGCCTTCGCCTGCTTGACGCAATTCTTCTGGGATAAGGCTACCTGGATTATCGTCTAGTTTTTCAATCCAAATACCGTCTTTGTTGATTTTACATTTGATGTTACGGTCTGCAGAGCAAGATACGCCCATACCTACGGGGCAAGAAGCACCATGACGTGGCAAGCGTACAATGCGAACGTCGTGTGCTAGGTATTTACCGCCAAATTGAGCACCTAGGCCAATGCGATGTGCTTCGGCAAGTACTTGTTTTTCTAGTTCTACATCGCGGAAAGCACGGCCACCTTCGCTACCAGTAGTAGGTAGGTTATCGTAATAGTGAGTAGAAGCGAGTTTTACGGTTAGTAGGTTCTTTTCGGCCGATGTACCACCAATAACAAAAGCAATGTGGTAAGGAGGACATGCTGCCGTACCTAGGGTTTTCATTTTTTCTACCAAGAAAGGAACCAAGGTTGCAGGGTTTAGCAAGGCTTTGGTTTCTTGATACAAATACGTTTTATTTGCCGAACCACCGCCTTTGGTTACGCACAAGAAGTGGTATTCCATACCAGTGGTAGCGTGCAAGTCTATTTGAGCTGGCAAGTTGCATTTGGTGTTCACCTCGTTGTACATATCAAGGGGAGCATTTTGCGAGTAGCGCAAGTTTTCTTCGGTATAGGTTTTAAATACGCCTAACGATAGGGCTTCTTCGTCTTCGCCCTCGGTAAACACTTGCTGACCTTTTTCGCCGTGAATAATGGCTGTACCGGTATCTTGACACAAAGGCAATTTACCTTTTAACGATACTTCTGCATTGCGCAAGAAAGTAAGTGCTACGTATTTATCGTTTTCAGAAGCTTCTGGGTCCGATAAGATTTTAGCCACTTGTTCGTTGTGCGAGCGACGTAGCAAGAAAGAAACATCGCGGAATGCAGCATTCGCCATAGCGGTTAAACCTTCTGGCGCAATTTTTAGGATGGGTTTACCTTCAAACTCGCTTACCGACACGTAGTCTTTGGTAAGTAGGTAGTACTCGGTGTTGTCTTCGCCCACTTGGAACATGGGTTCGTACTTAAATGTTGTTGCCATACTATTTGTTATTAAATTAAAATGTTTGCATTATTTGATGCGTTAAAGATAACACATTTTTTTGTTTTTTCGACCCTAAACGGGTACTGCTCAACTAAATTTTCGCCCCATAAATGGGTATTTTTACCCCTAAATACCATTTTTTATCCCAACAATGAGCAATTTTTAAGGGGTTTATACCATATAAATAAAATTAGGCCACCAAGCGTGCTACTTGTAGTAACTTTGCAGAAACAATTAATGACTAATCGGTGAATCGACTAATCGACTAAAGTTGCGATTAAGCGAGAGCAGAGGTAAGTTTACTTGACTATGCCGAGCGTGAGCAACTTCATGAAATGCGAAGCATTGAATAATCGAATAAACGACTAAACATTTATGGCAAAACACTTATTTGACTACTTGCAGGCTACCATCAAACGCGATTGGAACGAACCTGCTATCTCGGATTACATCGAGAAAAAAACCGACACATACGGCCAATTGGCAGAACAAATTGCTCGCTGGCACGTTTTATTTAAAGAATTGGGCCTACAAAAAGGCGACAAAATTGCGCTTTGCGGACGTAACAGTACTTACTGGGCTACTTGCTTTTTATCTACCATTAGTTATGGTGCTGTAGCAGTATCTATCCTTGATGCATTCCATGCAGAAAGCATCCACTACTTGGTAAAACACTCGGATGCTAAATTGTTCCTTGTGGGCGACCAAGTATTTAAAGGTCTTGACTTGGCAGCTATGAAACAAGTAGAAGCCATTGTTTGCCAAGATGGTTCGGAACTATACTATGCTAAAAATGCTGCAGCAGAAAAAGCATTCAAAAACTGGGACACTTTGTTCCAAACTGCATATCCTAAAGGTTTCACAGCAGACGACGTTAACTATCCTACCGATAACATGGACGATCCTGCTGTTATCAACTATACATCGGGTAGTACTGGTGACCCTAAAGGGGTGGTGCTTAACTTCCGTAGCATTAGTTCGAACGTTGAATTTGGCCAAGATAAAATTCCTAACCAAGCAGGTTGGAGCATGGTATCAATGTTGCCTTTGGCACACATGTTTGGTTTGACCTTTGAATTCTTGTATCAATTGGCAGGTGGTTGCCACGTTAACTTCTTGGGCAAAGCTCCATCGCCACAAATTTTGATGAAAGCTTTCTCTGAAGTACATCCTTACATGATTTTGACAGTACCTTTGGTAGTAGAAAAAATCTTTAAAGGCAAAATTTTCCCTGCTATCAAAAAACCATTGGTACGCGTATTGTGGCACATTCCTGGTATCAATACCATTATCCGCAAAAAAGTACACCAACAATTGATGGCTGCTTTTGGTGGTCAGCTTAAATACCTTATTATTGGTGGCGCTGCGCTTAACCGCGAAGTAGAAAAATGCTTGAAACAAATTAAATTCCCTTACTGTGTAGGTTACGGTATGACCGAATGCGGTCCTTTGTTGTCGTACACTCCATGGGATAAATTCAAACTACGTTCTTGTGGCCAACCTGTAGACCGCATGCAAATTACCATCGACTCGCTTGATCCTCAAAAACAAGTAGGCGAAATTTTGGTAAAAGGCGATCACGTATTGTTGGGTTACTACAAAAATCCAGAAGCTACTGCTGCTATCTTTACATCGGACGGCTGGATGCGTACTGGCGACTTGGGTATCATCGACAAAGAAGGCAACGTATTTATTCGTGGTAGAAACAAGAGCATGATTTTGGGCCCATCGGGACAAAACATCTACCCCGAAGAAATTGAGGACAAGGTAAACAACATGCCTTACGTACTAGAAAGCGTATTGGTATGCCGCAACGACAAATTGGTGGCACTTGTTTATCCTGATACTGCTGCCATTGAAAAAGACGGCAAAAAAGTAGAGGATGAAATGAACCTAATGCGTGTACATGTTAACAGATTGCTACCTCGTTTCTGTCAAGTAGCAGAGGTGGAAGTTGTAAAAGAAGAGTTTGAAAAAACACCTAAACGTAGTATTAAGCGTTATCTCTATAAGTAACCTCGTGCAACGAGATAGACTTACGGCGGCCGAAGTATGTAAATGCTTCGGTCGCTTTTTGTACGTAGGTTTTGGAAACGGGAATGCGTTTGGTATCGGGTATATCCAATTCCAAAAGGAAATCGTCTCCTTCTTTGTGCATAGCGGTTACGTGCTCAAAGTTAACCATGTACGAGCGATGACAGCGTTGTATAGCGGTTTCGGTTAGCTCTAGTTCGGTGCGCTTCATGGAGTTACGCAGCATGAATTTTTCTACCTTTCCTTGTAGCAAGTAGTTGATTTCGATGTAATTATCGGCCGATTCTAGGTAGATAACCGATTCAAAGGCAACCGATAGACGTTGTCCGCCTTTTTCGTCGCTAAAGTGCAATACCGAAGGACCGTTGCGCACTACCCCACGCTTTTCCAACTCGCGAATGCGCTTGTTTTTATCGTCGTAAGCAAAATAAAGCCACGATATTAAGTAAGGGAAGAACACCACCGAAAAGGTATTGATATTGATGTCACGAAATACAATCACAATGTCCTCTAGCGACCAGAAACTAAGGTCGGAGCGCATCCACAGCACATACAGGGTATAAAATCCGGACAAGATAAACAACTCCAAGAATACCCAAATGGCGTATTCAACGTTGTTGAGCGAATAGCGACGCACAAAAAGGTTCATTAAGTAACGACTAATGGCTACTACCACAATGCCAATAAACACAATCACGCACGAGTACAAGAAATATTGGGTAGAGCTGATATTCAGCCATCTATCGGAGGCAAAAGGCTTAAAGAGGTTAACAAACACCAACGAAAACAAGCCCGAAAAGATGACTAATTTGACCAAATTAGACTTTTCGATTAAGTAGGCTGCTACCTTGCTTTTTTTGTGGCGGGTATTTTTATTGGTGCTCATGTTATCTAGGAAAATTGCCTAATGACTTCACAAATGTAAATAATTTTTTGAAAAATTGATTCTTTTTGTGGTGGGAATGTTAGAAGATTGTAGTGCAAACTGACTAAAACTCATTGATTTTTTTTGTACCTTTACCCTCATGAAAAAGTTGTTTTTACTAGATGCTTATGCCCTTATTTACAGGGCCTATTTTGCCTTTATCAAGGCACCACGCATCAATTCGAAAGGATTAAATACATCGGCCATATTGGGATTTTTGAACACACTAGAAGATGTGTTAAAACGCGAAAAACCTACACACATTGGGGTGGCTTTTGACCCTTCTGGCCCCACCTTTAGGCACGAGGCGTTTGAGGCGTACAAAGCACAACGCGAAAAAACGCCCGAGGACATTAAAATGGCGGTGCCTTATATAAAAGAACTACTGCGCGCCTACAACATTCCTGTGTACGAGGTAATGGGTTTTGAGGCAGACGACGTAATTGGTACCCTGGCCAAACAAGCCGCTGTGCAAGGGTTTGATGTATTTATGCTAACGCCCGATAAGGATTACGGACAGCTGGTAGACGAGCATATTTTTATGTACAGACCCCGTCACAATGGGGGCTACGAAGTGATGGGCACTGCCGAGGTATTGAATAAATACGGCTTGACCAACCAAGCACAAGTAATTGATTTGCTTGGACTTATGGGCGATAGCAGCGATAATATTCCGGGGTGTCCGGGGGTGGGCGAAAAAACAGCTGTTAAATTGCTGCAAGAATTTGGATCGATAGACGGTTTGCTTGCCAATACCGACGCCCTAAAGGGAGCACTAAAGGTAAAAATTGAAAGCAATGTAGCGCAAATTCAGTTTTCGCGCTTTTTGGCTACCATCAAAACCGATGTACCCATTGTTCTAAACCAAGAGGAATTACAACGAAAAGAACCTAATGCTGAGGCGTTAAGGGGGTTGTTTACCGAGTTGGAGTTTAGAAAGTTACTTCGTAACGATGAATCGATGAATCGACTCATCGGTGAATCGGCAGATAGTGGAATTGATGATTCGACTAAACGACTAAACGACTCAACGACTAAACAAACAAATCACCGAATTTCCAAAGATGATGGCATGATGGATTTGTTTGCAGGATTGGAAGAGACTTCAAATTATGACGAATCGGTGAATCGACTAATCGGTGAATCGGCAACTAGTGGAATTAATAATTCGACTAAACGACTAAACGACTCAACGACTCAACACCAGATCACCGAATCAGCGGAGCGAAGCGATATCCATACCAC
>CAJGDW010000094.1 GCA_904502115.1 Paludibacteraceae bacterium
ATGCTGCTGCCGTCTATTTTGCAGTCTACTTCTTCGGGGTTGTCGGTTAGGCGGATGCTTTTTACTTTGGTGCCGCGTTTGATAACCATGGAAGAGCCTTTTACTTTCAAGTCTTTGATTACGGTTACTGAGTCGCCGTCTAAAAGTTCTACACCATTGCTATCTTTAGCTACATCGGCACTTTCTGCAGCGGCAATATCTTCTTCGTTAAACTCGTGGCCGCAATCGGGACACACATAAAGCGAGCCATCAAAATAAACAAATTCTCCGTTGCATTTAGGGCATTTTGTAATTTCTGTCATAATTAAGCTTTTATCAATCGTTATTTTGTTACAAATTTAGGTAAAATCTTTCTAACCATCAAAATCATTCTACCAAACTACCATATCCCCTATTTTTTGAATACCTTTGTAGGCCGAAAGAATTTAAGAGGAGAGAAAAGGATATGAGCTACCGCTTTACTACATACAAACCGCATTACAAAGCCATATTAAAGCTTTCGTTGCCCATTGTAATTTCGCAATTGGGGTACATTTTGGTGCAGTTTGCCGACAATGTAATGGTGGGTCAATACGGAGGAAACGATCCGTTGCCGCTGGCTGCGGTATCGTTTGGCGTTACTACATCACTGCTCTTCTTTTTGGCAGGACAAGGGCTTACCCTAGGACTTACACCGCTTATTGGGGAACTTTATGCACAAGGCAACAAACTTCACGCTGCCTCGTATTTAAAGCATGCCATAGGACTTTTTTCGGCATTAGGCATCTTATTTGTATTCATTCAATTGGCTTTTGAGCCTATGCTTTACCACATGGGGCAACCGGTTGAAGTAGTAGACGCTGCCATACCTTATTATAGGATGATGGCGTATAGTTTGTTTCCCGTATTGCTTTTTTCTGCATTTAAAAACTTTTTGGATGGTGTAGGCAATACATTTGTACCCATGGTGATGATGATGTTTTGCAATGTACTAAACATTGCGCTCAACTGGATATTCATTTACGGGAAATGGGGTGCCCCCCAAATGGGCGTAGAAGGGGCTGCGCTAGCAACGCTTGTATCGCGCATTTGTATGCCCCTACTAGGAATTAGCTACTTTGTTTTTAACCATAAATACCGTTCTTACACCTCGTTGTTTTCTTCTATTAAACTAAAGCGTACCGATATCACCTCGCTGCTTAGAATGGGGTTCCCCATTTCGGCTCAGATGTCTTTGGAGTCACTTGCTTTTATTATTACCGGTATTATGATGGGATGGTTTACCACGGCTGCTATAGGGGCCAATCAAATTGCCATGACCATGGCCAACACATCGTTTATGATTGTATTGGCATTAGGAACGGCAGTAACCATTCGTGTATCGCATTTTTACGGTAGTCGCGATGCCACTAATATGAGCATTACCGCCAAAGCGACCATCCATTTGGTGCTAATTTGGAACCTATCGGCTGCGCTCATCTTTACCGTATTTAGAAACGAACTTCCGCTGCTATTTACGTCGAATGCAGAAGTGGTTGCATTGGGTTCAGACCTACTGATTATGGTGGCGTTATTTCAACTTTTTGATGCGCTACAATGCGCTGGCGTAGGCATTATGCGCGGCATGCAAGACGTAAAAATGATTTCGTGGATTTCGCTTCTTGCCTATATTGTGCTAAATATTCCTATAGGTTATTTATGCGGGTTTACATTAGGCATGGGGCCTACAGGCATGTATATTGGCTACATTTTTGGATTAGGAACAGCAGCAGTACTGTACATAATTCGTATCCGTCATAAGACAAGCTCTTTACGCCACCAATGGATGGAGAAGTAAGATTTTTTTATACCTTTGCACGACAACTTTTAAAACATGCTAAAGAAATTAAAACTAGGACTGCTACCCAAAGTTCTTATTGCCATTGCTTTGGGTATTCTTTTAGGTAATTGGATGCCTCATTGGGGCATTAGAATCTTTGTTACGTTCAACGATATTTTTAGCCAACTTTTGGGCTTTTTGGTTCCGCTCATTATTTTGGGTATGGTGGCACCTGCCATTGGCGATATGGGCAAAAAAGCCGGAAAAATGCTACTCATTACCGTTGTTCTTGCCTACGCAGCCACATTATTTGCCGGATTTATGTCGTACGGAACAGCCATGCTTACCTTTCCGCACGTAGTCGACATCAACCAAATTAGCCATTCCCTTACCGACGAAAATAACCTTACACCCTATTTCAGCATGTCTATACCGCCCCTTATGTCGGTTATGACGGCCTTAATGCTTTCTTTTTTGTTGGGATTGGGTATCAGCAAAATAAAAGGTAATAGCCTTAAAAACATGCTCGACGAGTTTAAGAGCATTATATCGATGGCCATCGAAAAAGTCATCATTCCCCTACTGCCCCTTCATATTTTTGGTATTTTCCTCAACATTACCCAATCGGGGCAAATTGCCAGTATGTTGTCGCTCTTTATCAAAATCATCGGCATCATTTTTGCCTTGCACGTGCTGGTATTGCTCATTCAGTACACCATTGCTGGCATCGTAACCAAGCGAAATCCGTTTAAACTGCTTTACACCATGATGCCCGCCTACTTTACGGCTTTGGGAACGCAATCGTCGGCAGCCACCATTCCGGTTACTCTCAAACAAACCTTATCTAATAAGGTAAATCCCGATGTAGCCGATTTTGTTATTCCACTTTGCGCCACCATCCACCTATCGGGCAGTACCCTAAAAATTGTGGCTTGTGCCATTGCGTTGATGTTGATGCACGGCGATGCCGTTGTTGCGTCCGATATGATTTACTTTATTTGCATGTTGGGTGTAGTAATGGTAGCAGCTCCGGGCGTTCCAGGCGGCGCCATTATGGCTTCTATTAGCGTTCTACAAAGCATTTTAGGCTTTAACGAGCCACAAATTGCCCTTATGATAGCCCTTTACATTACCATGGACAACTTTGGTACGGCTTGTAACGTTACAGGCGACGGAGCGCTTGCGCTGATTATCGATAAGATCTATAAAAAACGTTGAGGCTTTTTTTGATGAATCGATGAATCGACGAATCGACTAAACGACTAAACAACTAAACGATTAAACGATTAATCGATTAAATGATTAAAACAAGCGACAATGAAACAAGCATTTCAAATAACTCCTCAATCGGGCCTTATATTAGAAGGCGGTGGCATGCGTGGCGTGTTTACCTGTAATATAGCAACATCGACCTATTAGAAAAGTACCAATACATTGGCCTAAAATTGTAGTTATCCGACCCGAAAAACCCATTCAGGTAGACCGCATTGAGCGTAATACCCAGAAACTATTGGATCTATACAACGAAGGCTACGAACTTGCCAGCAAATTGACCATCAATCCTCGTACCACTCCGAATCGTTAGGATCACCATCGAACACCAATTCAGCAACGTGCATTCTCTTTTGACGGGTGGCATATTTGGCAGGCACAACGTAGTTTAGATGAGCAATATAACGGGCTAAGATATCTACATCTTGCCCTTTATAGTCTTCCTTTAATCGGGCATAGCGCAAGATACCCTGATCGCCTAACTCTTTTAGGTGGTAGTCAAAAGCGGCTATGGTATATTCTTTTTCCCACTCAATAGGCAGGTACTTTTGCTTTTCTTTATCCCATATTTGTACATCCCATACCCTACCAGGTGGAGGAGGAATATTTTTATTGGGTGGTACTGTACCAGTAAAAAGTCCTTGCTCATCATAATAAAAGGTAGTACAATATAAATTTTCAAATAACATATAGCGCAAACCACTTACATGCATTAACTCTGCACTCTCTCTAGGGAAATGTCGCGTAGAGAATTCCAACACATCCTTTAATTGACTTCCTGTTAGTGTCGCAATACAAACCGTATTGTTAAAGGGAAATACACGGCGCAAGTCGTTGTAAGTAATATCGCCAGCCGCTATATTATCCCTAATACCACCGGCATTGACCATGGCTATATCGGTACCTAACATAATGCGGAACGCATCGGTGCAGAAATTGGCCAAGTTGGTTTCTTTGCAGCGTACTATGCGCTTGCCCTTGTCATTGTTGGCTATTAAAGGAAAAGGCGTTCTACCTACTCGCTCTTGTCCAAAAATCAATGTATGGCTTTTAAGGGTATCGACCAGCTGTTTTACTGAATCGTCTACAACGGTTAAAGTATCTACCTGTAGCAACTGCAACGACAATGTACTATCGGGCATAATGGTTAATTTTCCGATGTGCTGAAAGTTGCTACCTGTACTACTTAAGTGTACTGGTTTGTTTAGCTTGTTGCTAATTATTGTATCTGGAATAACGTGATGCGCATGGCCGTCTAACACCACATTGATACCATGAGTTTCTTTAATCAAAGACAGCGAAGTGGGCATACTTGGGTCTAACAATTCATCGCCCAAATGGGACAATACCACCACAAAATGCGCCCCTTCTCTACGCGCAGCATCTACGTTTTTTTGTACTTGCTTGTACAAACTATCGGCACAAAAATCGTAGAAAAATGTTCCACCATGATTTACTGGTTCTATCAGTTTGCCTTTTTCATCAAATTCTACAGGTTCTACATCCATAAAAGTGTATGGCGAAGAGGTAAGCGATTCGGGTGTCATTACCCCAACGTATGCCACTTTGGTAGAACCATAGTTTATGATTTTGTAGGGTTCAAATACGGTTTTATTGTAATTTAGGTTCACTAAATTGCACGAAACAACGGTGGCATTTAGCTGCGATGCCATCTCTTCCATAACTGGGAAACCATAATCAAACTCATGATTACCCATTACCACTACATCGTACCCCACTTGGTTCATGATATCAACAATAAAACGACCTTCTGATAGCGATCCGATGACATCACCTTGAATAAAATCGCCACAAGACACCACACTGACGTATGGGGTTTGCTCAAGCGCTTGGTTTTTCAACCCTGCCATATTGGCATACCCATCTACGGCGCAATGGACGTCGTTATCGTACAAAATAACAATATCTTGTTTAACAATATCTTGTTTTCTTTTATCACAAATATTGCATGCAGAACAGATAAAAAGCAAGCACACAATAAGCACATTATTCCATGTATTCCTTTTCATAGCACACAAAATTAAGAAATTTATAGTACCTTTACGCTGCTTTTGTAAATTTTGTATGAAACAAACGGTAAAGATAACCGAACAATCGGGACTGATTTTAGAGGGCGGTGGCATGCGCGGCGTGTTTACCTGTGGTGTGCTAGACAATTTTATGGACCGAGGCATCAGGTTCCCTTACACCATTGGTGTAAGTGCGGGTGCATGTAATGGGCTATCGTACATGTCAAACCAACGCGGCAGGGCCAAATACAGCAACATCGACCTATTAGAAAAGTACCGATACATTGGTATTAAACACCTTATTACCAAGCGTAATATCATGGATTTTGATTTGCTGTTTCATACTTTTCCAGAAGAAATTATTCCATACGACTACCCTGCTTACGCTGCCTGTACCGAGCAATACGAAATGGTTACTACATCGTGTAAAACAGGTAAGGCTTGCTATTTTAGCGAAAAAAACGATCCCAAACGCATCATCGATATTGTAAAAGCATCCAGCAGTTTGCCCTTTGTGTGCCCCATTACACACGTAGATAACGAGCCTATGTTGGATGGTGGGCTAGCCGATTCTATTCCTATTTTGCGTGCTCGTAGTTTGGGCTTTAACAACAACGTGGTGGTACTTACCCGCAACAAGGGCTACCGCAAAGAGCCATCGCGCATGGACAAACTTCCACCCTTTATTTACCGCAAATACCCTGCCCTGCGACAAACCATCGAGAACAGGGGCATTTTGTACAACGAGCAACTGGACTTGGTAGAAAGTTTAGAAGAAAAAGGCGAGATTGTGGTTATCCGCCCCGAAAATCCCATTGTGGTAGACCGCATTGAGCGTGACACCCAAAAATTACTCGACCTGTACAACGAAGGATACCAGCTAGCCAGCCAACTTGTATTTAAATAAAGTCCAAAAAAATTTGCTTTTTTTTACATTTCTGCTAACTTTG
>CAJGDW010000095.1 GCA_904502115.1 Paludibacteraceae bacterium
CCTTCGTGATATTTTTCTAGGATGTTTTTATCGATACGAGGACGGTTGTAAAAACCATCGATATTGGCAATGGAAACCAGCTTACATAAGTTTTTGTAACCGGTTTTGTTTTTGGCCAATAGTATGAGGTGGTAACCGCTTGAGTCAACAATGTATTCTTTCCCGCTTTTACGATACGCTTTGTGGGCTTTGTCTTTATCATACAAGGTACGACGTGCACAATACGCCTCTACCCCAACAATGGGCTTGAAAGCCTGTTTTGCTTTTAGGCTTTCCAGTTCTTCGGTAAGTTTTGCTTTTTCGTCTGCATCGGTAGTTTGCTCCAACTTTTCTTGGCAAGCCGCTACCTTTTCTTTGTACTTCTTGCTTACCTTTTTGGCATAATCGGTAAACTCCTTGGCTCCGTACATATGGCCATGGTCTGTCAAGGCCAAAGCAGGCATACCCAAATCGACTGCTTTGTCAATTAGGTCTGCAATCTTTGACATTCCGTCTAGTACAGAGAAATGCGAGTGAACGTGTATGTGTACGAAACTCATATTTTTTTGTTGACTAATCGACGAATCGACGAATCGACGAATCGATTTTATTGTTGACTAATCGGCTTTTTTATTGACTAATCGGTGAATCGGTGAATCGGTGAATCGGTGAATCGGTGAATCGGTGAATCGACTAAACGACTAAACGACTAAACGACTTTTGACTATAGACTTTGGACTAGTTGTTCTACAACTTTGGGATACCATTCGTATTCGAGGGCATGCACTTTGGTTGCTACATCGGCAGGCGAATCGGTGGGCAATACTTCGCAAACAGCTTGAAATACCACATCGCCAGCATCGTATTCATCGTTTAAATAATGAATGGTAATGCCCGATTCGGTTTCGGCAGCAGCCACTACTGCCTCGTGCACTCTATCACCATGCATGCCTTTGCCGCCATATTTAGGCAAAAGCGATGGATGGATATTAACAATGCGTTGTGGGAAGGCTTCTAACATCTCATCGTCTATCATGACCATATAGCCTGCCAACACCACAAACTGAATGTCGTTTTCTTGTAAAAATTTTAGAACGGTACCGTTGGTAAATTCTTCTTTAGTATAGGTATAAGATGGAACGCCTAATGCATTTGCCCTAGCATGCACACCTGCGCCTGCTTTATTAGACAAAACAAAAGGAATTTCCATGCTGGGATGATTCGTAAAATACTTGATTAAATTTTCGGCATTAGTGCCAGATCCACTCGCAAAAACAGCTATTTTTTTCATCTTTCTATTTAACAATGTTGGTCACAAAAATAACACAATTAAATGGGGAGTTCTAATATTTTTCAGGTTTTTTATCCACAAAAAATACCTTTCTAGAAAGCACCCTAAATAGTCCGTTTTGACTCGTTTAATAGTTTTGTAACATTCTTATAACTTTACTGATTATCAATATTTTAAACACTAATTAACAATAATATCATTAGAAAAACTGCACATTTTTTTGAATTTTGTGCATACTTTTCGTTAAAAAAAGGCAATAATTCGGATTTTATACCTATCTTTGCATTGCTAAAATAAATAATTCACTAACTAAATTTTATTTTTATGTCTGAAGTTGCAGCTAAAGTAAAAGCAATCATCGTCGAAAAATTAGGCGTTGATGAAAACGAAGTAGTAGAAAGCGCTAGCTTTACCAATGATCTAGGTGCCGATTCGTTGGATACCGTAGAAATGATCATGGATTTCGAAAAAGAATTTAACGTTACTATTCCTGACGAAGCAGCAGAAGAAATTGCTACTGTAGGTGACGCTATTGCTTACATCGAAAACAAATTAAAATAAGCGACCTTCCCTCTTTAATATAATGAAAAGAGTCGTTATTACTGGACTTGGAGCTCTTACTCCTATTGGCAACAACGTTCCCGATTTTTGGAACGCAATGCTAGAAGGAGTAAGCGGCGCTGGTCCTATTACTCATTTTGATGCTTCTAAACACAAAACCCAATTCGCTTGCGAATTAAAGGGTTTTCAAACATCCGAACACTTCGACAGAAAAGAAGCTCGTAAATTCGACCTTTATTCTCAATATGCTATTGTAGCCGCTCGTGAAGCCATCAACGATGCTAAACTTGCGCTTGATACTGAAGATAAAGATCGTATTGGCGTTATCTTGGGTATTGGTATTGGTGGTATCCAATCGCTAGAAAAAGAAATCATGGATTACGCAACTAGCGATGGCACCCCACGTTTTAGCCCCTTCTTTATTACCAAAATGATTGCCAATATGGCCAGTGGTCATATTGCCATGGAATACGGTTTCCGCGGTCCTAACAACATTTGCTCATCTGCTTGTGCATCTAGCAACAGTGCCATTGCATCGGCTATCGACCAAATTCGTTTAGGACGTGTTAATGTCATGATTACAGGGGGTGCCGAAGCACCTATCTGTGCAGCTGGCATTGGGGGATTCAACAACATGCATGCCCTATCTACCCGTAACGACAGCCCACAAACTGCTTCACGTCCATTTAGCAAAAGCCGCGATGGTTTTGTTATGGGCGAAGGTGCAGGATGTATTGTCTTGGAAGAATTAGAACACGCCCTAGCAAGGGGAGCAAAAATTTATGCCGAAGTTGCCGGCACAGGCGCATCGGCCGATGCCTACCACATTACTGCATCGCATCCAGAAGGATTAGGAGCCATTTTGTCAATGCAACGTGCCCTAGATGATGCTGGCATGAAAGTAGAAGACATCGATTACATCAACGTACACGGAACATCTACCCCTGTGGGTGATATCTCGGAAGTAAAAGCAATCCTTAAATTGTTTGGCGAACACGCCTACAAACTAAACATCAGCTCTACCAAATCGATGGTAGGTCACCTAATGGGAGCCGCTGGAGCTGTAGAAGGCATTGCTACTATCCTATCCGTATGCAACGATATTGTTCCTCCCACTATCAATTTTGCTGGCGACGAAGACGAAGCAATTGATTATCGTCTTAACTTCACCTTTAACCAACCACAAAAGCGCACCATCAAGGCTGCT
Organism: Paludibacteraceae bacterium; assembly: GCA_904502115.1. Lineage (GTDB taxonomy): Bacteria > Bacteroidota > Bacteroidia > Bacteroidales > Paludibacteraceae > Enterocola. The sequence continues at coordinate 3,039 of CAJGDW010000095.1, forward strand.
CTTTCTAATACCTTTGGTTTTGGTGGACAGAACGCAAGCATCATCATCAAAAAATTTGATCAATAAACCTTTACTTGTACAAAATTGATTAAAAATATTTTTGGTAGAGTACGGTTCGCTTTCAAAAGAGAGGAACCGTATTCTCATTTAAAAAAGATACTGGGTTTCTCTCCTATCGATTTAGAGATATACAAATTGGCGTTGCGTCACCGTTCTAGCAACACCAACCGACCTAAAGACAAGTTATACAACAACGAACGACTTGAATTTTTGGGTGATTCTATTTTAAGTTCTGTTGTTTCGGATATCATATACCACGAATTTCCCGAACAACGCGAAGGAGAGCTAACCACTTTGCGCTCAAAGCTTGTACAACGAGATACATTGGACAAATTGGCCGTTGAGATTGGTTTGCAACCCCTTATTATGAGCAATAACAAGGGACGCAACAACAACGAAGGCCATATCAATGGAAATGCTTTTGAAGCTTTGATAGGCGCCATCTACCTAGACAGAGGGTATGCCTATTGCAAAAAATTCATGTTAAAATTAATCCGCGAACAAAAGCTAGACATGCAGCGTTTGAGTCGTTGGGAAATTAATTTTAAATCGAAATTCATAGAGTGGACACAACGTAGAAAGGTAACCTATCGTTTTGACCACACCCCTGTATCGAACGATACCAACAAAACCATTGTCTCTTTCCAGGCCAAATTGTATGTAGAGGATATTCTTGTGGGCGAAGGCATGGGTAAGAGCAAAAAAGAGGCGGAGCAAAAAGCCTGCAACGAAGCTTTATCGACCATTAAAAGAAAAAGCTTCAAGGTGCAACTCAATCAAATTAAACCGGATGTATCGACGATATGATGCATCCATAATTTATATTTTATGCAAAAACCATTTCAGTTATCAACCCTGCTTAGCGATCAGGTTAAGAAGTATGGAAAGCGCGCGGCGATGTTTTACCGTGATGCACTAAGCAAAAAGTGGCTTCCTGTTTCATGGAACGAATTTTATGAAAAGGTAGAAACGTTGGCAGGAGCACTTATCGAATCGAAAGTAAAATCGGAAGAAAAAGTGGGTATTTTTGCCCCTAACATGCCAGAATCAATTATGGCCGATTTTGCTAATTACGCAGTACATGCGGTATCGGTACCCATGTATGCTAACTCTACCACCTCTCAGATTGAATTCATTGTAGACGACTCTGAGATTGGTATTATTTTTACAGGCGATCAGTACCAATACGACATCGCTTGCGAAGTTCTTAAAACCTCTAAAACCTTGCACACCGTTGTGGCCATGTCGTCGGCGGTAGATTTGAAAGGTGTAAAAGGTGGTATCAGCCTAAAAGACTATTTGGAAATAGGCAAAAAGAACCCCAACACCGAAATTATTAACCAACGCAGAGCCTTGAGTACACAAGACGATTTGGTTAATATTTTGTACACATCGGGTACTACTGGTCAGCCCAAAGGCGTTATGCTGCACCAGTACAACTACAGCGAAATTATGCGTACCCACAACGACATCTTGAGTTTGTTAAACGACAAAGACACCTCGATGTGTTTCTTACCACTTACCCACGTTTTTGAACGTGCATGGACCTATTTCTGCCTACAAAAAGGCATTCAAGTGTACGTAAACAAAGACACTGCTGCTATTGCTAGCATCATGCCAGAGGTACGTCCTACGGTAATGTGCGCCGTTCCTCGTTATTGGGAAAAAGTATACGCTGCCGTACAAGCTAAAATTGAGTCGAGCCCTAGCCTTGTACAAAAACTATTCCGCTACTCTATTAAGTTGGGTTACAAACGCAACTTGGAATACAAACGCTACGGCAAATGCTCGCCCATGAAAATTGGTTTGCCTTACAAACTCATTGCCAAACCACTGTTCAACAAGGTGAAAAAGGTAGCTGGTATTGACAATGGACGCCTGTTCCCCGTTGCTGGTGCTCGCTTATCGGACGAAATCAATGAATTCTTGCACGCATTGGACATTAAGATTTGCTACGGTTACGGTCTAACCGAATCTTGCGCAACCGTATGTTGCTACGATGCTCACATGAAAAACTACATCATCGGTTCGGTGGGTAAAATCATCCCCGATTTGCAAGTAAAAATATCGAGCGAAGGCGAAATCTTGTTAAAAGGTAAAACCATTACAGCAGGTTACTACAAACGTCCCGATGCCAACAAAGAAGCCTTTACAGAAGATGGATTCTTTAGAACTGGCGATGCGGGTTACCTTGATATGGAAAATAACTTGTACATTACCGAACGTATCAAAGACTTATTTAAAACCGCTGGTGGCAAGTACATTGCCCCACAAATGCTAGAGAGCATTATTTGCGACGACGCATTGGTAGAACAAGCCGTTGCCATTGGTAACGAGCGTAAATACGTTTCGATGTTAATTGTACCCGATTACACCGTATTGGAACCCATTGCTAAAAACAAAGGCATTAATTATACCTCGCGCGCGGAGTTGATTCAACACCCCGAAGTTATTGCTTTGTACGAAGGCATGGTACATACCCGCAACCAAAATTTGGCGCGTTACGAACAAATTAAACGCATCACCTTGCTAGAAAAACCCTTTACCATGGAGCAAGGTCACCTTACCAATACCCTAAAAATTAAACGTAAGGTAGTGAACGAATTGTTCGCCAAAGAAATTGATGCGATGTATCCTAATGATTAGTTAGTTGCTACGCAATGAGTAATCGGTTAACCGACTACAAATAAACCCCACCGGATAACGCCAGTGGGGTTTTATTGTGTTACTAAACAGCGTCTTTATTCATCATCCTTGGTTGCTAAAAGCATGGTAGAACCTTCTCCTTTATAATAAAGTATAGGTAAGATATCCTCTGGTATTTGTTCTGTGACCTTACAAAAATTTGTAGATTGAGGCAAATCATACAAGGCTTCTAAATCACCTTGGGTTACAGGTTGTTTCCTAAAAATAAAATTCTGATAATACCTATTTTCGTTAGCATAATCTTC
>CAJGDW010000096.1 GCA_904502115.1 Paludibacteraceae bacterium
CATCGGTCAATTTAAAATATTTCTTGATGTTTTCCATACTGCAAATGTAGTATCAAATCTGCAATCGTCAAAAACTTTTAAGTATATTTGCAGCCTAAAAAACATGTAGTTATGAAAAAAATCTTTCTTCTTTTAACCGCCATTTTGTTATTAGTAGCCCCTATGCAAGCTAAAGACGACGAACCCGTAGAGCTTACCACCACCTTTTTGGTGATGATGCCCAAACAAAAGGCATCGAGCGTAAAAAACACCTTGCGCAAGCAAGAGGGCGTAAGCAAAGTAGAAGTGGATGCCGATCAGCAAAAAGTTGTGGTTACATTTATGTCCGATAAAAATACTGTTTCTAACCTTACCAAGGTGTTTAAGCAGATGGGCATTACTGCCGCTGCATTAGAAACGGGCTGCTTTGGTAGCAAAGAAGGCTGTATCAATGCTATTAAACCCGAAAATACCATGCGATAGAAAATGATTTCTTTTATTCATCTTCTTGTTTTTGCAACTTGGTTGCAAGATGGTTGTTGTACCTTTGCAGTCGATAAAAGACCAAAACACCTATTAAATATGAAATACCTAATCCTTACCGTAAGTTTTCTTTTTGCTTGTACGATGGCATGGGCGCATGCTCCTGGACAGCCTTGCAATGGACACCATGACCATGGTCATGAGTCTAAAGTCGAAAGTCCAAAGTCTGAGGTTAGTCACGATGGGCACGACCACGAACACGAAGGTCATAACCACGCCGAAGAAATGTGGCAACAATACCTTGATTCGCTTTACGACGACATGGAAGGCGAACTAGACGAGGTTAGCGTAGCCGGTCGTTCCACCATCAACTCCAAACTAACGCCCAGCAGGGTAAGCACCATTGGTACGGCAGAATTGTGTCGTGCAGCCTGCTGTAACTTGTCAGAAAGTTTTGAAACCAATGCCTCAGTCGATGTGTCGTATGCAGATGCGGCAACCGGTGCCAAACAAATTAAGTTGTTGGGGCTATCGGGCATTTATGTGCAAATGCTTACCGAAAACATGAGCAATTTTGGCGGTTTGGCTACCTTGTACGGTTTGGGTTATGTGCCCGGTGCTTGGCTATCGTCCGTGTCTATTTCTAAAGGTACATCGTCTGTTACCAACGGAGCGCAAGGCATTAGTGGTCAGATTAATATCGACTATAAAAAGCCCCAAAATTCAGCGCCTTTTTCCATTAATTTTATGGCCAACTCGGGCGCGCGTATGGAACTCAATGCCGATGGTGCATTCCAAATAAACGATCATTTATCGACCATGGTGCTAGGGCATGTATCGAACGAACAATTGTTGCAAGAAGATGGCAATGGCGACGGATTTTTGGATACGCCACTATCGCAATTGTACCATTTAATTAACAGATGGAATTACAGCGGACACGAATACAGCGCCCAATGGGGTGTGAATGGTTTGTACGAAGACAAGCAATCGGGTCAGCTAAAAGAAATTCCCAATCGATACGGCATCTCGATGCAAACCATTCGAGCAGAGGCATTTACCAAGCATGCTTTTGAACTATCGCATACGTACGAAACCAGTCTTGCCTTGGTAGCTCAAGGTGTGTATCATCAGTTTAACAGTATGTATGGCAACCGATTGTACAACGGCGAAGAAGGCGATTTGTTGTTCAAAGCCATTGTACAAAGCAATTTAACTACCGACGGACACCATAGCATGAAAGGCGGTGTAAGTTTTAGCGGCAATTGGCTAACCGAGCAAGTAGAGGCATTGCCTAGCTTACAAACCAACAATTATGTGCCAGGTATTTTTGCCGAATATACCTTTAATCACCACGAAGAATGGGTGGTTTTGGCAGGGGTGCGTGCCGATTACAGCAATTTGTACGGCTTTTATGTAACGCCTCGTTTGCACCTAAAATACATGCCAATGGAAGAGTTGGTAATTCGTGCATCGGCGGGTAAGGGCTATAGAACCCCTCATGTGTATGCCGAAAACAACCATTATTTTGCTTCGTCGCGCCAATGGGAGGTGGCCGCCGATTTGCGCCAAGAAGAAGCATGGAATACCGGTGTAAGCATTAGTGGTGAGATTCCATTGGGCAATAGAAACCTATCGATTAGTGCCGATTACTACTATACACATTTTATTAACCAAGTGGTGGTAGATACCGATGCCGATGCGCACAAAGTGTTGTTCTACAACTCTAACGGTGCGCCTGCCTATTCGCACAACGTGCAAATTGAAGCTACTGTAGAACCCGTTACGGGCTTGTCGCTAACAGCAGCTTATAAGTACAGCGATGCACGCAGTGTAACCGCTGGAGAGTTGCGCCAAAAAGCGCTTTCGTCGCCACACAAAGGGTTGGTAACCGCATCGTACAAAACCCCAAAATATGGTTGGCAATTTGATGCTACCTGGCAAATTAGTGGTGGCGGACGCATGCCATTGGCCGATGCCGAAAACCCACAATGGGAAGCCACTTACGAACCTTACCATCAGCTAATGGCTCAAATTACTAAAAACTGGGACAACTGGTCGTTGTACGTAGGGGCAGAAAACATGACCAACTACCGTCAACCAAACCCCATTATCAGCGCTGACGACCCATGGAGCCAAGACTTTGACGCCACCGTCATTTACGGCCCTCTAGGCGGCTGGAAAGTGTACGCTGGCTTCCGCTTTGAGTTAAAATAAGCCCACTAACGCAATATCCTAAAAGGCATTAAGGAGTTCCATTCCCAACTCCTTGATGCCTTTTTTAATGGCTTCGGTTCGTTGCTCGGAAGGTGTTTTAAAACCGTTGATGTAATTTCTGAGTAGGGTAGGATTGATGCCAATTCGTTTGGCAAATTCGGCCACGTTAATTTCTTTGTGCGATAAAAAGAAAGCCTGTAGTTCGGAAGGCACCGCATCGGTGTACAAAAAACTCTCAAAACTAACATCTTCATTTAGTTCTCTCCAATGGATTCCTACAAACCCAAAGGTGTAGTTTTGGCGTTGCTCGTTGTTGGCCTCCTGCAATTTAGGATACCACAGCAACGACTGACGATACTCGTTTCCAGCCTCGTCTGCACCATAAATAAACTCACTATCGAACCAAACTTTTACAATCTTCATTTTGAAAAATAATTGTTCCAATACTGTATAATAATATCGGAGTTGTCTTTGATAATCTCTTTGATTTTTGTTAAGTCAGAGGTCTTAATACCTTTGGTCTCAGTTAATTCAAATTTGTTTTTAATCAAGGTAAATTTTGCATAACCGTTATTTCCTTCAACGTGTACATGAATAGGAGTGTGTTCTCTACTAAAGAAAAAGAATGAAAAACCGTAAAATCTAAAAATTTCTGGCATGTTAATTAAGAATTAGATGTGATTAATTATGCGCAAAAATAGGAATTAAAAACGATACCTGCAAATATATGGGCAGAGATTTTTTTGGGGCGGTTGTTTTTGTTTTCTTCTTTCGTGTACCACGATTTGATACATTCAATCTTTATATTTGCAATAGGACTATATTTTAACCCCACAAAAACCCCCTCAAAACTATGTTTTGTTGGGGATAAATGTTATATTTGTTAGTTCAAAAAATCTTATTGAGCACAACGCTATCGAGTACTATTATTATACCTGATACTAAAATTTACATCCAAGACCTATATCCAGAAAGAATAAAACAATCATTAAGAGCGGTATTACCACATATAAAAGAAAATAACATAATATTGCTTAAAGAGGTTGACCAGTTCTATTTACCACCAGAATTATAATTTTATCTTCATGAAAAAAATCATTTCCCATATCCTTTTAGTGTTGTGTGCCGGCTGTTTTGTGTCGGCATCAAAGGTGCCCACGTGTAAGTGCGATGGTGTTGATTTGCATGGGAAAGTAAAAGTGGTAAGTTACGCTGCCGATTTTAAGGTAAAGATAGTAGACTACGCTGCCGACTTAAAGGTGAAGATGGTAGAGTATGCGCCCAATGATTGCGGTGAATGGCAGTTTGTGCAATATGCAGAAGATTTTACTATTCAGTTTGTTGAATACGGCGAAGATTTTACCATTCATTTTGTAGAGTACGCCCCTGGAACTCGATAAGCGAGTTAGTTATAAACAGCAGAAACTTACCAATAGTAGAATTTCCCTTTGATCCCAACCATACCCTACATAGAACAAAAGTTTGAGGGGTTTAATAGGCTGATGTTTGATGACAGGCTCCCCAAACTGCCTATTGTGCTGAACAATGCAAAATCTAGACAATATTGTAAAGTATTGCGAAGAAGAAGCCTTTGGTAGGACCTCTCTATTTCTCTTACAACGGTAAAAACTTAGTCGATCTCAGAAAAGAAAACGAAGAACGATTGTAATTTTTTTGCCGATATCGGCAAGTTTTAGTATATTTGTACCAGAATACTTGATGAAAGTTTGCCGATAGTATGAGAAAAGATGTTTCTGTAACAGAGTTTGCTAAGATGCATGGTGTGGCAGTGCGCACGGTGCGCAATTATTGTGCAACGGGTAAAATAGAGGGAGTACAATTGGTAGGTAAAACTTGGAGTATACCAGTAGATGCTATTTTACCTGAAAAGAATAAGCAAACGGAGAAGATTATGCCATTGCTTGCTATTTTGCGTGAGCAGAAACAAATGGGGCTAAAGGGTAGCATTTATCATCGCACGCAAATAGATTTAACCTACAATTCTAACCATATAGAAGGCAGTAAGCTTACGCACGACCAAACTCGTTTTATTTTTGAAACCAATACTATTGGTGTGCAGGGTGAATCTGTGCGCGTAGATGATGTAATAGAAACGGTAAATCATTTTAGGTGTATCGATTTTATCATCGATTATGCTACCAACAAACTGACAGAAGATTTTATTAAGGAAATACACTTGCTGCTTAAATCTGGCACAAGCGATAGTAAGAAAGATTGGTTTGCTGTGGGAGACTACAAACGCTTGCCCAATGAGGTGGGGGGTATGGAAACTACTTTGCCAGAAAAAGTTTCTTCCCAAATGAGCGCTTTGCTAAAGGCCTATAATGGTATAAAGCGTAAATCTTTTGATGATTTGCTCCATTTTCATCATCGTTTTGAGCAGATTCATCCTTTTCAGGATGGTAATGGTAGGGTAGGTCGCCTACTGCTTTTTAAAGAATGTTTGGCAAATCACATCGTGCCATTTATTATTACAGACGAACTTAAAATGTTTTATTACAGAGGGTTGCAGAATTGGCCTGATGTACCAGGTTATCTGCGTGATACCTGTCTTACCGCTCAAGATCACTACAAACGCTTGTTAGATTATTATAGGATAGATTATTAGTGTAAAACTATCCAGTGACTATAACAAATACATTTTCCCTTTGATCCCAACCATACCCTACATAGAACAAAAGTTTGAGGAGTTTAATAGGCTGATGTTTGATGACAGGCTCCCCAAACTGCCTATTGTGCTGAGCAGTGCAAAATCATACTTGGGTGCGTGTGTTTATCAAAAGAAGAAATCGTTGTTTGGCAAAACTACTTACTACAACTTTCGGTTGCGCATCAACAAGCGAATGGATCTTCCCGAAGCGGAGATAGAGGATATCATCATTCACGAAATGATTCATTACTACATCGCCTACAACGGCATTAAAGATACGTCGGCTCATGGGCAGGTGTTTAAGAAGTTAATGAACGATATAAACGAACGATGGGGTAGGCACATCACCCTATCGCGCAAAATGAGTGCCGACGAAAAGGAGCAACTATGTGGAAACAAGCGTCGCCCGCACGTAGTGGCGGTGGTACATTTTAAGAATGGCAAAACGGGCATAAAACAGCTTCCTAGGGTGCATCAAAAGATAATTGCATTTTGCAATGCGCTTTCAAAAGTAACGGAAATAGCTTCTTTTACACTTTATGTATCCGATGAACCTTATTTTAATCGATTCCCCACATCTACCGCCTTAAGGATTCATATAGCCGAAAAAGAACTACTAGAAACGCACCTTGTTACCGCAAAAGAGTTGGTAATA
>CAJGDW010000097.1 GCA_904502115.1 Paludibacteraceae bacterium
TAATTTATGATGAATCGACTAACCGACTAAGCGACTAATCGAGAGTTAAATGAGTGATAATATCGTTGTATAATTGGCGATGATAGGATGTAGCATCGGCTACGGATGTATTGTGCCACAAAAGTACCAATTCGCCATGGTGTTTTTTTACTTGTTCTATCAGTTGTACGATGGTTTCCCATGCCTGACGATACGATAGTTGCCTATAATCGGACAAGGTAACGTCCATCATGGTTAGGGGATGTAACTGCACGTTTTCTACCTGTAAAGTAACAGGCGATAGAAAGCGAACGGGATGACACGTTCCCAAACGGAATCCCACGGCATCAGCATACCCTACGGTATAATCGTGCAAAATACCTGCCTCTTGCAAAGATATAAAATTATCTGGAATACACGTACGCAAAAAGTGGTATCTATGTTGCGTCAATGGGGTTCCTATATTTTTTTCGAGCTGACGCTTTTCTTCAACTATTAGCGACCCATCTGCACCCGATTGATAGCTACCGTGCAACCCCAATTGTACGCCGTTTTGTTTGAGCAAGGTTACCAATTGTTTCATATCGCGCATCCGATACGACAAATAAGGCTTATCGTACGCACACGCCTGAATGGGATAGCGAAGAAAATAGATTTTTTGTGCTTCGGGCAAACGATTATCTTGCTCTAGTAGCCATGGAAAGGTATAAACCGAATTTTTATCGAGCGATGAGCAAGCATTTTTTAGCGCTGTTTTTACCTTCCCACGTCTTATTCCACCCAAAAACGAGCGCAACGTACGGTGTTCAAAGGGCACATCCACATCGTGCGTAAGGGTGATGGTCATTTTGAGGGCATTTTGTGGCAGTTCTACCCCACATTGAGCCAGGCACTTGCGCAAGTACGCTCCGTACTCATCTACCAAAGGACGTTGCAAGAAACCTGCTTTGTAGGCCAACGATGCCTTAACAGGGAAGCGATTGTGCACATCACGTTCTGGATTAAGCTTTTCTTCGTATCGCGACAAAAGAAAAAGCGCCGATGCCACCAAGTCAGCATATATAACCCACGTACCATTTACCTGCTTTACCACAGGTTCTCCAAACAAGATGGGCATTCCCTCCAACTCTTTTAATGGTAATTGGGGCATGCTACATCTTGCCTCGGCATGATCTTTTAAAAAAGAAGAGGGAACAATCACCACCTTGTAATGCGACCACGCTGCAGGATCATTGGTATAGCCAACGTACTTAACGTATGCTTTATCCTTAAGAAGGAATTCTAATAGGTAATTTATCGTGCTATTATAAGTCATAAGACTAATAACGTTCCTTCCATTTATATTCCACATCCTCTGTGTGACGATCCACTTCGTCGCTATGTGCTATGCTCCACTTTCTACCGCAATTAGGACATTGTAGTATAGTGGTCCAGTTGTGATAAAGCGTAGTAACTTGAACTCGTTTAGTAGCACCTTCGATGGTTGATCCAAAACGTTTTTTATATTTTCCAACTTCACTCTGGTCGGCAGTTGTCCAATAGCTAGATTTACCTTCGCTATATCCATCGTCTGTACGACTTATTTCTACTGGATTACAATTATGGCACATAGAGCAACGCATACCCTGTAGCTCTGAGTTAGCCATCACTAAACTAGTAAGAAAACAAGTACCTTCTATAAAAATAAAAAGAACAAAACTTAAACTATTAAAGTTAGCATAAGCCCAATTATAGGTAATAACTGCCATGGTTATCCACAAGGTTAGTAACATGATGCGAACGGGCCAATTACCTGCTGTTTTGAAAGCATAGGGGACAACAAACCTAATCCAAATAAATAAAACAGCAGTAACCGATACAAAAGGAATAATAAGGCCCAAGATATAACGCCAAAATCCGCCACCATGGTAAACAAAGGTAGTAGACCAATCTACAATTGGTTCTAATGCAGCCATCCAGAAAATAATGATTACAAAAATCCACACAGGGAATTGTAATAGTTGACCAACATATCGATTGCCATTTTTGTGATACTTTTCGTCAATCATACCACACTGACGAACACCCCATCCACCAAATATGGCAAGAGAGGCAAAAACCATCAGCAACAGAAAGGACATGACACATTCAGCTATCGTTATTGATTGTTTTAGTACTATACATGCGACAAACATACCAAATGTCGGTATTAGGGTAATAAAATACAAAACATAGTATATCCAAGGCTGCTGATAGTCTTTATCGTAACGACGAATGCCATATATAATTCCAGAAGACAATGCAAGCATCACGATTACAATCAAAAAGAACCACCATCCAAGGCATGTCATTCCGTAAAGAAATCGTTGAAAAGCATACACAATCGTTGTTACACAATCTTCAAGAAACGAGGTCTCATCTTTTTCCGATGGAAATATTTCAGCGTAATTACCACTTAAAGAATCTGCGGGAACAAATCCTTGATGATAAGAAGCATTCATAATCAGCACCCAACCCTCATCATAGTATTTTAGGCTTTTAACGGTAACGGTATCGCCCGATTCTAACGTTCCAGTTACAGGAAAGTCAGTACCAGGACCTAGACGATAACTTAAAGGGGCTGAAGAACTAACAACAGCAGAAACTTCTTGTGGATTAGCTAAGCTTGTAGCCGACATGGCAAAAAGCATGACTAGCAGCATTAAAAATTGCTTCATAGCATTAAAATTATAAGGATTATTGTTTAATTACTTCTTAGTAAAAAGTGAGCACAAGATAAAGAAAATCCTTATAAAATAAAAGAGATTGGAGGGGGATTTTTTTTGGCAAGTAACATTGATTAAAGGTTTGCCGCAGAAAAGCTTTAAGATCAAAATCCACACTATTTTATCGGTTTTTACCAAAAATTATATCAAAAATATTTTGCTATTCAAAAATTAGCAGTATCTTTGCACCACTCTTCTGGAGAGATGGCAGAGTGGTCGATTGCGGCGGTCTTGAAAACCGTTGTACTGAGAGGTACCGGGGGTTCGAATCCCTCTCTCTCCGCAAAACAATTTTAAAAACGAAACAGCAACCTTGTGGTTGCTGTTTTTTTATTTATGTCAAGCACAAAAAAAATCCATCGCCCAATTATTTATTTTTCCTTAAACGTCCCTTTACCCGTTTTATCTATCAAACCATATACGCGTTTATAGGAAACTTGCGCCACTTCGCCTTCGTTAAAAGGAAAGGCTACGTTGTACTGCGTAGGAATAACTTCCTTACCTTGGACATCAACATAGCCCCATTTACCCCCTTTGTTTACAGCCGCCAAACCGTGGGTAAAGTTTTTTACATTATCGTAAATACAAGGAATAACTACCTTACCCTCTTTGTTTACAAACCCGCAAAAATCATCCAGTTTAACAGGCGCAAGACCTTGGGTAAACGGCATAGCGGCATTAAACCTGCAAGGTATCACTTCTTCGCCTTTGGTATTGATAAAGCCCCATTTAGCCTCGTCGTTGGCCACTGCTGCCAAACCTTCGGAAAACGGTTGAATAAGTTGGTACTTGCCAAAAGGAACAACTACTTCGCCTTTTACGTTGATGCAACCCACCTCGGTATCATTTTCATTGGCAATGGGTTGTAATCCTTCAGAAAAAATACGTGGCAAGCCAAATTTGGTATAGGCTTCCATTTCAGCGTCGTATACATAAGCAAAAGGAATTACTTCGGCACCTTTTGTATCAATAAAGCCCCACTTACCTCCTTTTTTTACAGGAGCTAAACCATTGGTAAAATGCCTAGCCTCTTGGTATTGAAAAGGAATCACTACATTACCGTTTACATCGATATAACCATATTTACCCCCTTTTCTAACAGCTGCCAAATGGTCGGTAAAAAGCAAAGCATCGTTGTACTGACAAGCTATTACCTCTACCCCTTGGGTATTCATAAAGCCCCATTTACCTTGCGTACAAACTGGCACTAAAGCATCGGATGTATAAGCCGACAAAGGGGTTACATCATCTCTTTTCTTGTCTATAAAATAGGTTTTATCGTATTTAAAAGGAACAATTTCTTTGCCACTAACATCAACAAAACCCCATTTTCCATCCTTATCAGCCCTACTCACCGCAGCAATGCCGTTCATAAATGGCCTTGCTTGGTCGTAAATACAAGGCGTAAGTTGTTTACCCATAGCATCTACAAAACCATAATATTTTCCTTTACGCACAATGGCAAAACCCTCTGAATAAGGATAGATACGGTTGTAGTTACTTACGGAATCAACAAATTGTTGGGTTATTTCTACTAGATAGGGTTGATTTCGGTTTGTAGAATCGGCCAATTGCTCTGCACCGGCAAGCTCTTCATTGCCGTTTTTACGTATTATTACCACCAAACAACCTACGCCCAAACCTAGTAAAAACAAGATTACAACAAACAACCATTTATAAGCACGTTTTAATGCCATTTTATTACAATTTAAAATCAGACTTCTATTTTCTTTTCTTCATACACGCAGCACAAATGCCACGTACCACATAATTGATATCGGTTACCAAAAAACCATCAGGCATTTTTACCAACGGGATTTGTTCGGTACGGATGCAAAAGGTACGTTGACATACTACGCAAAAGGCATGTGCATGCTTACATCCATCGTGTTTATGATTATGCTCTGCATCCGTATGATGATGCATACACACATCCAACTCATCACATCGGCAATACTTTTTTTGCCCGCTGCCATCGTCTAATCCATGCAATAAGCCATGCTCCTCAAAAATGGTTAGGGTTCTAAAAAGGGTACTTTTATCTACCGTGTCGAGCCACAATTCCATATCGCCCAACGAAAACGGATGCTCTGTTTTAGCAATTTGCTTCCACACCAACAACCTAATGGCCGTAGGACGCACACCAAAGTGCTTGAATAACGTTTCTACTTGCTGCATAGAAGATACCTTTATAGCTACAACGATTTTACTTTTTATAATTCAAACACAGCATCATACGCTAGCGGAAGTGTCTGGCCAATGCTACTAACTATCACACCCATTCCTTCGCTTCGCATCCTAGCCGCCACTATTTTACTCATAATTTGGGCATTCTGTTCGTCTAAATGCGATATAGGTTCGTCCAACAATAAAAAATCGCAAGGTTGAGCCAATGCTCTAACTAGCGCCAAGCGTTGCCTTTGACCAAAGCTCATCTTCTCTACCTTTACATGAAGTTTATCTAAAATACCCAAAATGTCAAGGTAAGATTCTATTTCGGCAGCAGAAAGATAATGGGTTAGTTTGTTTTTTAGTTGAAGATTATCCCAAGCCGTTAATTCGGGAAACAATTTCAGATCTTGATACAGAACAGATATCTGACTTCTACGCAAAAACGACCACTGAGAGATAGACAAATCTCTTACATTGGTATCATCAAATAGAATATTGCCCTGATAATCGTTTCGATAGCCTAGCAAATAACTAAAAAGACTACTCTTTCCCTTACCAGAGGATGCCTCTATCAGATACGATTTACCTTTTTCAAACTGCACCTCGTTTAACCATATTTGACTTTTTACAGCATCTTTCGATTCTGCAAATATATTGGGCAAAACAGTATGTAACGTTATCTTTTGCATGGCTATTTTATTTTTTGTGGATATTCCAAATGGA
>CAJGDW010000098.1 GCA_904502115.1 Paludibacteraceae bacterium
TCAAATTGCAAAATAGCGGGCGCTACTACATTAATCAATTCTTTTCTATCCATGATGATGATATTTTATGCATGTTGCCACTCAAAGGTAATTAAAAGATTGACGCCACACCCCGTTTGAGTGTTAAAAATGTATTATACAATCAAAATACCTAGATTTTAGAAAAAAATACTACCTTTGTAACATAACCCATACGAAGAAATAATATGAAAAAAGTAGAAGAACCAGCCGTAGTATATGGCACATCCCTTCCGTCTTTGCAAGATTTGCAGAACAGTATAGTTCAGCGCATTCAGTGTGAAAAAGACACAAAAATACTATCATTGGTAGATAAATTACTAAATGCAAGCAAGGCAGAAAAGATTAAAGAATTTGTTTACGCAAATTTTCATCCCGACTTTGCCAAAAGTTTAGAAGAACAAAATTTCTTCATAGAAAGACCTTTCCCACAAGAAGATTTTTTATCGGACAATGAAGTTATAGATCAAGCCGAAGAAAGTCCTATTGCAGATAAAGAAACCGTAGCGTTTGCCTTCTCAAAATGGGAACTAGCATGAGAAAGGTGTATTGGCATCAAAAGGCTTTAAATGCCTTTACAAGGCAAAAATTATGGTACTTTGTTAATAAGGGAGAACAATTTGTAGATTCTTATCAAGAAAGTATAGAAAAAACAATCGAGCAGATTGAGTTTATGCCGTCCATTGGTTTAGGTATAAGAAATCTAGAAGGTAGAGAGTATAGAAAAATATTGGCACATCCTAAAACCTATATTTACTATTGGTATAGTCAAACCGAACTGCATATATTAGATATTCGTTCTACAACGATGAAATAAAAAATATTATCTTTGCATAAATAACAACAATAAAACACAAGAATATATAAAGAAGACTTTTAGATAACATATTTTATTAACTAGCGTTTGCTATTTATTCGGTATCCTGAAACCTGAGAAATTTCATTAACTATTACACGAATAAGTTCAGTGAACGTCTGCGCTATGGCGTGGGCGGAACTTTTCTGTAATAGTGGGCAATCTCAGGGCCTCAGGATAGAATTGAACCGTCCACGTTCTCTTTTATCCTACAGGCTCTTTGTTTTTCCCACTACTTCCGATAAAATAGTTCTGACGCGCAATTTATAACGCAGAATGAAAACAAATCAAGCAGATTTATCACTGAAAAGGACTTTAATTTCAGTGATAATCCCTTCGTACAACCGTGCGAATAAGTTGGGTACACAATTGTGCAGAATGCCGTAAAAAGGATGTTATTATTGAGAATCTTAACAATTATATAGAACTACTTAAAAAACAAAAGCAATGAGAAAATTAGCGTTTTTATTTATTATGGCCGTGTGCATGGTTGGTTGTAAAAGTTATGTTGCATTGGAATCGATGCCTGATATTGACAGTCAAAAAAAAATACCTAATCTAAATTTAGAAGTTGACAATAACAGTTTTGCGATTGACGCTTTTATAAACCCCAGTTTATTAGAATCTATTATAGTAGAAAATTTTACTTCACAAATGGATAGGTTTGCAGAAAATAGAGGTAGCATACAGTGTAGATTAGTTTATGGCAATCATAATAATAATTCTATATGGGGAATGGCTATATTATCTGGTTTAACTTTAACTTCGATCAATTTATTAGGCGTTCCTTGTTTTTGGGATATTACCACGATGCAAATTGAAGTATCATTTTTAGATAAAGATAAAAAGGTATTAGCTATCTATAAATCAAAAAAGAACAAATCAAAACAGTATGCTGCATTCTACTATGGTTATTCTAATCCTGAAACAGCGTCATCTGCAGAAGCTCTTAAAAAGTGTTTAGATGATGTTAATACGCAAATTCAATATGATTATAATAACCTTATACAGCTATACAAATAAGGCAATATTTGTACCGAATCTTCGTATTGTAAAACAGTAATATTATAATAGTTAGGTGCAATAAAAGCAATATTAGGCCAGTGATTCTATCTTGGCACAAAAGTAAATGCTGATATAGAAATAGTTATTGGAGACGATTGTTCTACAGATAATGCAAGAGAAATTGTGATAATGATGATTATTAGCATAATCCCGATAAATTCCTATCAATCAAAAAAGCGACCCTTTTGAGGTCGCTTTTTGGTTTGTATGTGAAACGATGATTAGATCAAGTTCATTTCGTAAAGGATAGCGTTTGTTTTGCGAACAGCAGCTTCGCTAGCAGCAAGAAGTGCTTTTTCTTCGTCGTTAAGGTCTAGTTCAACTACTTTTTCGATACCGTTTTTGCCAATGATTACAGGAACACCAATCATGATGTCGTCCATGCCGTATTCGCCTTCTAGGCTAGCAGCACAAGGAATCATTTTCTTTTGATCTTTGATGATCGATTCTACCAAGAACGATGCAGCAGCACCAGGAGCCATCCATGCTGAGGTACCTAGCAAACCAGTAAGGGTAGCACCACCTACCATGGTATCTTTCGCTACTTTATCAAGTTCTTCTGCGCTTAAGAAGTTGCTTACAGGTACACCTTTGTAAGAAGCAAAACGGGTTAGAGGAATCATGGTGGTATCACCGTGACCGCCAATTACCATGCCGTCAACTTCGTTAGCGTTGCAACCCAAAGCTTGGCTCAAGAAATATTTGAAACGGCTGCTGTCCAAAGCACCACCCATACCAATAACACGGTTTTTAGGCAAACCTAGGCTCTTAAGTGCCAAGTAAGCCATGGGGTCCATAGGGTTAGAAACTACTACCAAAATAGCGTTTGGAGAGTACTCAAGAATGCTGTTTGCAACAGATTTAACAATACCAGCGTTTACGCCAATAAGTTCTTCGCGAGTCATACCTGGTTTACGAGGAAGACCAGAAGTAATAACAACAACGTCAGAATTTGCTGTTTTGCTGTAGTCGTTAGTTACGCCAGTTACTACGGTATCAAAGCCCATAAGTTGAGCGGTTTGCATGATATCCATAGCCTTGCCTTCTGCAAAACCTTCTTTGATGTCAATCAATACCACTTCGTTTGCTACTTCGTTTACTGCCAATACATTAGCACAGGTGGCACCTACGTTTCCTGCGCCTACTACGGTTACTTTAGACATAAAAATATTCTTTTAATTAGTTAAGTAATTCAATATTGTTTTTACAAAGGTAGTCTTTTTTCTCAAAAAAGTGTAACTTTGTGATGCGTTTTTCCCATGAAAAATAAATTTATTGCATATCTGTTTCTTTCTATAGCCCTTGTAGGTCTTTTTACACAATGTTCTACTAAAAAGAATAATTGGGCAACCCGCTCGTATCATTACGTTACTGCACGCTACAACGTTAACTTTAATGCGAAGCAAGCCTTTATAAAGGGCGAACAAGCCATAGAGGAAAAGCACATCGACAATTACTCCGAATTGTTGCCTATTTATCCCATTAGCAACCACGATAATGCGAGTGTGGCATCGGCCGATATGCAGTATTCGGTAGAAAAATGCCAAAAATCCATCAAACAACACTCCATCATTAAGAAACCCAAACGCAATCCTTCAAGATCGAAAGATCCTTCTTACAAGGCGTTTATGGCCAAAGAAGAATACAACCCCATGGTGCAAGAAGCTTGGTTGTTAATGGGTAAAGCGCAATTTTATCAGCTCGATTTTGTGGCAGCCAATGCTACTTTTGCCTACGTAGCACGCCACTTTGACGATAACAAAGACGTTGCGGCACAGGCCCAATTGTGGGGTGCACGCAGCTATGCCGAAATGGGTTGGTTTTACGAGGCAGAAGACTTGCTAAAACGCATGGACGAGAAATCGTTCACCCCAAAAACCAACCAGTTGTACGTACGTGTAATGGCCGACTTGTTGTTAAAACAAGAACAGTACGTAGAGTCCATTCCTTTTTTGGAAACAGCCATTAAAGAGGCCAAGGGCGAAGAGAAAACCCGCTTTTGTTACATCCTAGCACAGGTGCACGAAAAACTAAAACACTACAACGATGCTTTTGTTTGGTACCAAGAAGTGCTAGACAATCATCCGCTGCACGAAATGGAGTTCAATGCCTTGCTAAGCCAAGCACGCTGCTACCAAGGCAAGGATACATCGCCCATTTTGGCACAGCTCGAAAAACTCATCAAAAAGCAAAGCAACCAAGCGTATTTAGACCAAATTTACTACACCATTGGTCAGCTGTACCACCGCAACGGCAATTTAGAAAAAGCACAAGAATATTATCAGTTGGCAATTAATTCCAGTACCCGAGGCGGAATTGACAAGGCGCATGCTTTGTTGGCCTTGGCCGATATCCGATACGACAAGGAACAATACGTAGAGGCACAGCCACTGTACAACGAGGCATTGCCCATTATTCCTACGCACTATCCCAATTACGAAACCATCGAAAAACGCACGTATTTGCTCAACGATATTGCGCGCAACCAGCAAATAGTAATGCTCGAAGATAGCCTTCAGGCTTTGGCAAAATTGCCCGAGGCAGAGCAAATTGCTACCATCGAAAAGGCCATCGAGGCTAGAAAGAAAGCCGAAGAAGAAGAACGTCGTCGCCTAGAAGAAGCGGCACGTCAGCAAAACCTGCGCGATCAGAACCTTGCTATGAGCCAAACCGGTTTGTCATTGGGCGAGGTGGCCGACAAATCGTGGTATTTCTATAATCCCACCTTGGTGATGCGTGGCAGGGTAGAATTCCAAAAAGTATGGGGGAATCGTATTTTGGAAGACGATTGGCGACGCAGCAACAAAATGGCATCGTACATCGAAGAAAATTACGATGACGAGGATGAACTGGACGATGACGAGCAAGGCGACGAAAAACCCGCATCGCAACCTGCACTTACCCCTTACGATGTAGAATACCATTTGCGTTTGTTGCCTACTACACCAGAAAAATTGCAAAACTCTAATTTGGCCATACAAGATGCTTTGGGCAATTTGTTTATCGTATACAACGAAAAAATGGGTATGCACGATAAGGCCATGCAAGTGTACGACGAGTTAAAACGCCGTTTCCCTGAGTACGCACAAATGGGCGAGGTGCGTTACCGTTTGTACAAAACCTACGAGCGTGCGGGCAATGCTCAAGAGGCAGAACGTATTAAGCAAGAAATCTTAACCCATCATGCCGATAGCAAGTATGCCAAGTTGTTGTTGAACGAGTTGGTAGAAAGCGAAAGCAACGAGGCAAAAGCCGAGGCCTTGTATCGTTCTACGTACGAATCGTTCAAAAAAGGCGATTTTGCCACCGTGTTGCAGCAAACCGAAAAGGCCAAAACCTTGTATCCAGAGTGCAGCATGATGCCTAAATTCTTGTTTGTAGAGGCGCTTAGCACGGGCAAACAAGATGGCAAAGAGAAATTCAAAGAAAACTTGTCGGCCATTATCGAAAAATACCCCGATTCGGATGTAGCTAGCATGGCCAAAAACATGGTGGCACTGATTGCGCAAGGCAAGGAAATACAATCGGTAGCAACCGTATCGGGCTTGGAAGAAGAAAGAGCCAAGGTGGTTTCTCAAACCGAGTATGCCGAAAACTTGCAAAAGGCAGGCTTTACTTACAACCCAGAGAGCGAACA
>CAJGDW010000099.1 GCA_904502115.1 Paludibacteraceae bacterium
TAGATTGGAACTATGCGCGCGGACACGATATTGATTCTCCTACCATTGAAGGTGAAAATCGTTTGGATGCTAACGGATATTTAACTAAATTTACACCGTCCTTTTACCAAGGCAGCAACGTAACCGCTACTTGTGGACTGAACATTGGATTTTAGATTTAACGATTCAACAAAATAACAAACAATGTCGCAAAGCGACGCATAATACCAAACGTATAACAAAAATTTTATGAAAAAAATTCAAATGGTTGACTTAAAAAGTCAATACGAAAAAATCAGAGAGGATGTAAATGCCGGTATTCAAGAAGTGATTGATACCACTACCTTTATTAAAGGGGGCAAAGTAAACGAATTCCAAAAGAATTTGGAAGCTTATTTGGGTGTAAAACACGTTATTCCAACGGGTAACGGTACCGATGCGCTTCAAATTGCGTTGATGGCTCTAGGTTTAAAACCTGGCGACGAAGTTATTACGCCTACCTTTACCTTTATTGCAACCGCAGAAGTGGTAGCTTTGTTGGGCTTAACTCCTGTGGTAGTAGACGTAGAAGAAGATACCTTTAACATCGATATCGAAGCTGTTCGTAAAGCCATTACTCCCAAAACCAAAGCCATTGTTCCTGTTCACTTGTTTGGTCAAAACGCCAACATGGATGCGCTATTGCAATTGGCGAAAGAAAATAACTTGTACATTGTAGAAGATGCTTGCCAATCAATTGGTGCCGATTATACTTTTGCCGATGGTAGCAAAGCAAAATCGGGTTGTATTGGTAACATTGGTTGTACCTCGTTCTTCCCATCTAAAAACTTGGGTTGCTACGGCGACGGTGGTGCTATCTTTACCAACGACGACGAACTAGCTGCTAAAATGCGCGCCATTGCTAACCACGGTATGGTGGTTCGCTATCACCACGATATGATTGGTGTAAACAGCCGTTTAGACAGCATCCAAGCTGCCGTATTGGACGTTAAATTGCGCCATTTGGACGAATACATTGCTAACCGTCAAGCAGCTGCTGCTTACTACAACAATGCATTTGCATCGTGCGATAAATTGATTACTCCTATTACATCGCCTTTTACCACCCACGTATTCCACCAATACACCCTTAAATTGGTAGGCGTAGATCGTAACGGTTTGCAAGAATACTTGAAAGAAAAAGGCATTCCAGCGATGATTTACTATCCAGTTCCTTTGCACTTGCAAAAAGCTTACCAAGATCCTCGCTACAAAAAAGGCGACTTCCCTGTAGCAGAAAAATTGATGGATTGCGTATTGTCACTTCCTATGCACACCGAATTGGATGAAGAACAATTGGAGTATATTACATCATCAGTGTTAGAATTTATTAATAAATAGTCGCTTTGCTCCGACTAATCGACTAATCGACTAATCGGCGAACCGAATGATTATATAAAGACATCGATTATTCGGGTTACGCCCTTATGAAGTTTGGCATCGGCTCAGCATAGCCAAAGTAAACTTTGTCTCTGCGTTCGCCTCGCACAAACTTTCTCCGATTTACCGATTCACCGATTCGTCAGAGTTATGCGCAGCATAACGATATGGAATATTTTAAGCACGAATCGTCTTATGTAGACGAAGGTTGTCAAATTGGCAACGGAACCAAAATATGGCACTTTAGCCACATCATGAGCAATTGCGTTATTGGCGAAAATTGCAACATTGGTCAAAACGTAGTTATTTCGCCCAAAGTAGTGTTGGGTAACAACGTAAAAATCCAAAACAACGTATCGGTTTACGAAGGTGTAATTGCCGAGGACGATGTTTTTATGGGTCCCTCGATGGTATTTACCAACGTCCTTAACCCTCGTAGCCACGTTAGCCGCAAGGACGAATACCGCGCTACCATTTTGCGCAAAGGTTGCAGCATTGGTGCTAACGCTACCATTGTTTGTGGTCACGAGATAGGCGAGTATGCCCTTATTGGCGCAGGTACAGTAGTTACCAAAAACGTAAAACCTTACGCTCTAATGGTAGGTAACCCTGCACGTCAGTTGGGTTGGGTAAGCGAAAACGGTCAAAAATTACACTTTGATGAAAATGGCCTAGCCACTTGCCCCGTCACCGGCCAAAAATACCAACTAAAAGACGGAAACGTTTCGGAGATTAAATAATCGCGATTATTTAATCGACTAATCGACTAACCGACTAATCGGCCAATCGAATAATAGAATATTATAAGAAAACAATGGTTTGATGGAGAATGCTGAGTTGAACTACTTTTCGATTCACCGATTCACCATTCACCGATTAACCAACAAAAAATGATAAACTTTGCAGTAGTAGGATTGGGTCACATTGGCAAACGCCATGCTGAAATGATTCGTCGCAACCCCGGAGCTAACTTAGTAGCAGTGTGCGATGTATTGCCCAAAGATAAAATTGATCCGGAAATTAAAGAAGATTACTACAACGATTATGACGAGCTGTTAAAACGCGAAGACATCGACGTAGTAAACATTTGTAACTTAAACGGTTTTCATGCCGAATATGCTATTAAAGCATTGGAAGCTAAAAAACACGTGGTGCTAGAAAAACCCATTGCGCTCAACAAAGCCGATGCCGAAAAAATCGTGTTCAAATCGCTTGAAATGTCGCGTTCGGTATTCTGCGTTATGCAAAACCGTTATTCTCCACCAATGGCATGGTTAAAAGAATTGATTACCGAAAAACGCTTGGGCGATATTTACTTTGTAAAAGTAGATGCTTTTTGGAACCGCGACGAACGTTACTACCAACGTGGTAGCTGGCACGGCACCAACAAACTAGACGGTGGCACCCTTTACACCCAATTCTCGCACTATGTAGATATGCTATATTGGTTGTTTGGCGATATTACCAACATTCGTGGTAAGTTTGCTAACTGCTCGCACGGCGATTTAATTGAGTTTGAAGATACCGGTTGCGTAGACTTTGACTTTATTAATGGCGGTATGGGATCGCTAAACTATTCTACATCGGTTTGGGATAAGAACCTAGAAAGTTCGGTTACCATTATTGGTTCTAAAGGTACCGTTAAAGTAGCAGGCCAATACATGGATACTGTGGTTCACTGCCACATTCAAGATTACGAAATGCCCGAATTAAAAGAACCTACCCACGAAAACGACTTTGGTGGTTACAAAGGGGCAGCGCAAAACCACGGTTTTGTGATTAAAAACGTAATTGATACCCTAAAAACGGGTAGTTCTATTGCCACCAACTTGCTAGAAGGCATGAAAGTGGTAGATATTATAGAACGCATCTACCAAGAAAGAGATAAAAACGGTTTTTAAAGGGTGATTTTCTCGTACTCTTTTAAAAGCAAGTCTTAGCGAGAATACAATTAAGGAGTATCCGTAAAAGGGTGCTCCTTTTTTTGTATACTATTATTTTGTATGTGTTATAGATTTGTTATATATTTGCAATGATAATGTTATACAAATAAATATGAGTACAGTAGTAGTAAGAAAGCAAACAGCATTTCGTCTAAGTGTAGACTTGGTTGAAAAGTTAAAAGAAGCAGCTATTAAAAATAATCGTAGCTTAAATAATTATGTAGAGAGTTTGTTGATAGATATTGTTTATAACAGACCCAATAAATTGACTCTACAAGCTATGGAAGAAGCAGAAAAATCCGAGAACTTGGAAGTTTTATCTGCAAAAGATTTAGAAACCACCATCAATTCTTTATAATATGTTTATTCTTAAAATGACTAGTCAGTTTAAGAAGGACTTGAAAAAGATAAAAAACAATCCCCACAAAATTCAAAATCTTAAAAAAGTTCTACTTAACTTAGAAGAAAACGGAGTAGTTCCCGATGAATATTATCCGCATAAATTGACGGGTAATTATGCTGGATATATGGAATGTCATGTTGAAAATGATTTACTTCTTATTTGGATAGATGCCGATGAAAATATAATTAAATTGGTTCGTTTAGGAAATCATTCCAAACTCTTTTAAACAAAGTACATCAGGGACTATTCATGAAGGGTAGTCCTTTTTTCTGCCAAAATGTCATAAAATCTCCTTTGGCAAGCCTTTTGAACTAAAGGTTTGTGAAAGGAGATTTTTATTATGAACTTTGAGAAATTCACTATCAAATCGCAAGAGGCTATTCAAAAAGCAGTTGAAATAGCCCAAAATGCAGGTCAACAGGGCATTGAGACCCCACACCTACTGAAAGGAGTGATGCAGGCAGGCGAAGGTGTATGCAAATTCCTATTTGCTAAACTCGGAGTAAATGCACAAGTGCTTTCGCAGGCTGTAGACAGCCAAATTCAGTCATATCCTAAAGTAACGGGAGGTAATCCGTATTTTAGTAACGAAACCAGTAAGGTATTAGACAAGGCCGTATCGCTATCCGATAAGGATGGCCATAGTTTTGTGCCCTTAGAAATGATTTTAATGGCCTTACTAACGGTAAACAATGGTGTACAAGGGTTGCTTAAAAATGCAGGTCTTACCGAGAAAGGATTAGAAAGCGCCATTGCCGAACTAACGCAAAACAGCAAAACAACGTCAAAAAGTGCAGAAGAAACCTACCAGTCGTTAAGCAAGTACGCTATTAATCTAAACGATAAGGCTCGCAGTGGCAAGTTAGACCCTGTTATTGGCCGTGACGAAGAAATTAGGCGTGTGTTGCAAATTTTAAGCCGTAGAACCAAAAATAACCCTATTTTAATTGGCGAACCTGGGGTTGGTAAAACTGCCATAGCCGAGGGATTGGCCCACCGTATTGTACGCGGCGACGTACCCGAGAACCTAAAAAGCAAACAACTGTACTCGCTAGATATGGGTGCGTTGGTGGCTGGTGCTAAGTTTAAGGGCGAATTTGAAGAACGCTTAAAAGCTGTTATCAGCGAGGTGGTAAAATCGGATGGCGAAATTATTTTGTTTATCGACGAAATTCACACCTTAGTAGGTGCAGGTGGAGGCGAAGGCGCTATGGACGCAGCCAACATTCTTAAACCCGCATTGGCACGTGGCGAATTGCGCAGCATTGGAGCTACTACCTTAAACGAGTATCAAAAGTACTTTGAAAAGGACAAAGCGCTAGAACGTCGTTTCCAAATAGTAATGGTAAACGAACCCGACGAGGCCAGCACCATTTCTATTTTGCGTGGTTTAAAAGAACGCTACGAAAACCACCACAAGGTGCGTATTAAAGACGAGGCCATTATATCGGCTGTAGAATTATCGAGTCGTTATATTTCGGATCGTTTTTTGCCCGATAAAGCCATCGACTTAATTGACGAAGCGGCTGCCCGTTTGCGTTTGCAAATGAACTCAGTGCCCGAAGAATTGGACAAACTAGATCGTTCCATTCGTCAATTAGAAATTGAACGTGAAGCCATTAAGCGCGAAAACGACCAAGAAAAATTGAAACAATTATCAAAAGAAATTGATAATTTAAAAGAGGCCGAAAAAGCCGAAAAGGCCAAATGGCAATCAGAAAAATCGTTGATCGATAAAATTCAACAACACAAAATTGACATTGAGCAACTTAACTTTGAGGCCGAAGCAGCCGAACGCGAGGGCGATTTTAA
>CAJGDW010000100.1 GCA_904502115.1 Paludibacteraceae bacterium
GACCAGCATGTGCCGTCAATCATCTGATCGCGCGGAGCCAGTGTCCATCCTTCGTTGCGCGCATCAAAAGAACTGGGTAAAGTAGTTCGCTCGTGTACTATTTGGTATTTGTGAAAGTTGTCAATGGGTTTAACGTAACCTTTTGCCATGAGTGGAGCAAAAAACCCAATACAAAGTAGGACCGTAATTAGTTTTTTCATCTTTTAGTTGCGTTTTGTTTCTACGTCTTTTTTTAGTTCTGGATAGGCAATACGTGTGTGGTATATATTGGCTAGTTTTTCCTTTAGAATTTCTTTTGCGGTAGTAATCTCGCGAAGTGTAATTGGTGCGTTATCTAAATAATGATCCGCTACAATGCCATTTACCAACTTCTCTACTAAATTATCAATGCTTTCGTCGGTATATTCGTTCAAACTGCGCGATGCCGCTTCTATGGTGTCGCATAACATTACAATGGCCATCTCTTTGGTATGAGGATTGGGTCCTTGGTAAGTAAATTGTGCTGCATCGGGTTTTTCGTTCGGATGATTATTGCACCATTCGTTGTAAAAATAACGTGTCATACTTAAACCATGGTGCGTTTCTATAAACTCAACAATGCTGTTAGGGAGTCGGGCATCTTTGGCCATTCGTACTCCATCAGAAACGTGTTGCCTGATAATTTGGGCGCTGGCCTCGGGTGTTAAATATTGATGTGGGTTATTCCCTTTTGCTTGGTTCTCTACAAAAAACGCGGGGTTTTGAATCTTGCCTATGTCATGGTAAAGCGCGCCCGTACGTGCTAGCATGGGGTTGCCACCTAATTTATTGGCGATGTCACTGGCCAAATTTGCCACTTGCATGGAATGTTGGAAAGTACCAGGTGCATCTTCCGATAATTTACGCATGAGCGGACTATTGATGTCGCTTAACTCGATAAGGCGCATGTTGGAGATAAAACCAAAAGATAGTTCAATGATATAGACAAAAGGATATACCAATAACAGCAAAATACCATTCAATCCAAAGAACGCAAATGTCCAAGCATTTATTTGCCCTTCGCCAATTGCGAGACTATATCCTAGGTATATAATACTATAGGTAATCAAAATGCAAATAGCGGCATTCACCAATTGAGAACGTTGTGATATGTTGCGAAGTGTGGCAATACACACCATTCCAACGGCTATCTGAAGCAACATAAATTCAAATGGTGCTGGAACCAATAATGAATTAACTAAAATGGTGGTATTGAAGGCATATAACCCTGTTCGAGTATCAAAAAAGATACTGGAAATAATAAGGATAAGCGCATACGGAATAATGTAAACACCCATGCTATTGTTTTTTACGACAGTAGCAGTAATGATGGTTGCCGTAACAATCATTCCTAATAGCAATGTAACAATGCGTTTTTTGGCAAAGTATTGCGGACGAAATAAACGCATGTATAGGTACAAGAAGAAGATAAAACAGAGCACTAATGCAACTTGTCCAATGGTAGTAGT
The DNA here is from genome assembly GCA_904502115.1 of Paludibacteraceae bacterium. Lineage (GTDB taxonomy): Bacteria > Bacteroidota > Bacteroidia > Bacteroidales > Paludibacteraceae > Enterocola. The sequence continues at coordinate 1,488 of CAJGDW010000100.1, forward strand.
AAGTTGCGTGTTGAATGTATTTTCTTGTTCGTCTTCTTGTTGGTTTTCTTTTTCGATGGATTCAATAATTTGGTATATCTCTGGGGTAACAATTTCGCCTTTGTCAATAATGCGTTCGCCAGCTTGTACCATACCCGATGTAACCGAGATGCTGTTTAACTCTTCGTTTTTAACCTTTAAACTAATTTCTTCGTTGTAGACCAAGTTGGGTGCCAGCCATTGCTCAAATTCCCAATTTTCTATAGGGACAATGGTATCCAATGCAGTTGGATAAACCTTTTTTAATTGATCAATTACTTGTTGGGTAGATAAAATTTCGCTAAAAGCAAATGATTCACCAATCTTATTTTTAATAATAGTGATGTTGTTTACTTTTTTAACCTTGAATCGCTTGTATTCATCGTTAGAGATAATGCCAATATTGTAAAACTTTTCAAGTTCCTTGCTAAGACTATTCAGTGTTGTTCTAGTTCTGTATTCGCTGTGAATAGGTGCTAGCACAACCTCCGATTTGCTTATCAATTCTTGTAGGATGGTTGTTTTAACAGAATCGTTAAAGTTGTAATAGGGGTGTTGTCTCTCTATAATGGCATTTCGTTCCTCTTTAAGCGCTTCGCTCGACTTATAAATAGGGAAGTCTTTTTTAGCAGTAAGCAAGTCGTATTGCCATGGTTTGCCCACTTCAAATTGGTATTGAAATTTGCTTTTTGTGGGCATGACGTATGTTATCGCTACAATACTAACGATAAAAAGTAGGGTCTTGTATATTTCATCAAAGATCCGCTTGCGTTTGCTAACTTCGCCTTTCATATTTATGCTTCGCCTTTAAAACCGCTTAAACCGAATGGGATGTTTACTTTGTTGCCAGGAATATCGATTTCGCCAAATTTAGCTTCGTATTTAGCAATGTTCTCTTGCAAAATAAGCGATAAGCGTTTGGCTTGTTCTGTGTTTAGGATAATGCGCGATTGTACTTTGGCCTTAGGTACACCAGGCATGTTGCGCACAAAGTCGATGATGAACTCGCTCGATGAATGAGCTACAATGGCCATGTTGGCGTAAGTACCTTCCGATACATTCTCGGGCAATTCAATGGTAAGTTGCGATTTATTTTCTTCTTTCATGTTATATATATTTTATATAATAAGGTATATAGAGTGCAAATATAATACTTTTTTTGACGAATGGAGTGTTTTTGTTTAATCGTTAAATCGTTTAAACGTTGCGAAGCAACAAACGACAAGCGACAGGCGACAATTAAAACACATGATAATAAAAAAGTTACAGAATGTTTGGTGGATTAATTTTCTTTTCGTACCTTTGCAACCCAAATTCGTATACAAGACAAAAATTTATATAATAAACTAACTAAACAAATTACAAATGCCTACTATTCAGCAATTAGTAAGAAAAGGAAGAACAGCATTGACTGAAAAGAGCACAGCTCCTGCACTTGATGCTTGTCCTCAACGTCGTGGTGTTTGTGTAAGAGTTTACACAACAACCCCTAAAAAACCTAACTCAGCATTGCGTAAAGTAGCCCGTGTACGTTTGACCAACCAAAAAGAGGTGAACTCTTACATTCCAGGTGAAGGTCACAACTTGCAAGAGCACTCAATCGTAATGATTCGTGGTGGCCGTGTTAAAGACCTACCAGGTGTACGTTATCACATTGTACGTGGTACTTTGGATACCGCTGGTGTAGCTAACCGTACTCAACGTCGTTCTAAATACGGAGCTAAACGTCCTAAAGCAGGTGCAGCGCCCGCAGCAAAAGGTAAAAAATAAGAAATTCAAACAACAGTAGTTATTAATACTGTTTTGTATTGGAGCTAACATAGGTTGAGTAAATTGGTTCGGCGGAATCAGTTGAAGACGAAAGGCAACCAAACACAAAACGGATAATTTTTTTAAACAATGAGAAAAGCGAAACCTAAAAAAAGGATCGTACTTCCTGATCCTATTTTCGGCGATGTAATGGTTACTAAATTTGTAAACCATTTAATGTATGACGGTAAAAAATCTACCGCATTCACCATTTTCTATTCTGCTCTTGAAAATGTAAAAGGTAAAATGTCTAACGAAGACAAACCAGCGCTTGAAATTTGGAAAAAAGCTTTGGAAAACATCACTCCTCAAGTAGAGGTTAAATCTCGTCGTATCGGTGGTGCTACTTTCCAAGTTCCTACTGAGATTCGTCCCGAAAGAAAAGAATCTATTTCTATGAAAAACTTAATTCAGTACGCTCGTAAAAGAGGCGGTAAAACCATGGCAGACAAACTAGCTGCAGAAATCATGGATGCCTACAACATGCAAGGTGCTGCATTTAAGCGTAAAGAAGATATGCACAAAATGGCAGAAGCTAACCGTGCATTTGCTCACTTCCGTTTTTAATCAAGAAATAATATACAACAATGGCTAAAGCAGATTTAAAATTTACTAGAAATATTGGTATTATGGCGCACATTGACGCCGGTAAAACCACTACTTCTGAACGTATTTTGTTCTATACTGGTTTGACTCACAAAATCGGTGAGGTACACGATGGTGCTGCTACCATGGACTGGATGGAACAAGAACAAGAACGTGGTATTACCATTACCTCTGCCGCTACTACCACTTTCTGGAAATACAACGATAACAAATATAAAATCAACTTGATTGACACCCCAGGGCACGTTGACTTTACTGTAGAGGTAGAACGTTCTCTTCGTATCTTGGACGGTGCTGTTGCTGCTTTCTGTGCAGTAGGTGGTGTAGAACCTCAATCAGAAACCGTATGGCGTCAAGCTGATAAATATAGCGTTCCTCGTATCGGTTACGTTAACAAAATGGACCGTTCGGGTGCCGACTTCTACGACGTAGTTCGTCAAGTAAAAGAAGTATTGGGCGCTAACCCAGTAGCTATTCAAATTCCAATCGGTGCCGAAGAAACTTTCAAAGGCGTAGTTGACTTGGTTAAAATGAAAGCTATCGTTTGGAACAACGAAACCATGGGTGCTGACTACTCTGTAGAAGAAATTCCAGCAGACTTGCAAGCAGAAGCCGAAGAATGGCGTGCTAAAATGTTGGATTCTATCGCAGAATTTGACGATGCATTGATGGAAAAATATTTCGAAGATCCAGAAACCATCACCGAAGATGAAATCAAAGTTGCTATCCGTAAAGGTACTTTGAGTATGTCGATGACTCCTATGATTTGTGGTTCTTCTTTCAAAAATAAAGGTGTACAAACCATGTTGGACGCTGTTTGTTCGTATCTTCCTTCTCCATTGGATACCGAAGAAATCATCGGTCACGCAGCAGACGACGAAAACGAACAAATCGTACGTCATCCAAACGAAGACGAACCTTTGTGTGCATTGGCGTTTAAGATCGCTACCGACCCATATGTAGGTCGTTTGTGCTTCTTCCGTGTTTACTCTGGTAAATTGGATGCTGGTTCTTACGTATTCAACTCTCGTTCGGGTAAAAAAGAACGTATCTCGCGTATCTTCCAAATGCACTCAAACAAACAAAACCCTGTAGATTGCATCTCAGCTGGTGATATTGGTGCAGGTGTAGGTTTCAAAGATATCCGTACTGGTGATACTTTGTGTAGCGAAGATGCTCCAATGACTTTGGAATCGATCGACTTCCCAGATCCAGTGATCGGTATCGCTATCGAGCCTAAAACTCAAAAAGACATCGATAAATTGGGTAACGGTTTGGCTAAATTGGCCGAAGAAGACCCAACCTTTACCGTACGTACCGACGAACAATCGGGTCAAACCATCATTAGCGGTATGGGTGAGTTGCACTTGGAAATCATTATCGACCGTCTAAAACGCGAATTTAAAGTAGAATGTAATCAAGGTCGTCCTCAAGTATCGTACAAAGAAGCTATTACCAATACTGTTGACTTGCGCGAAGTTTACAAAAAACAATCGGGTGGTCGTGGTAAATTTGCCGATATGGTATTGAAAGTAGGTCCTGCTGACGAA
>CAJGDW010000101.1 GCA_904502115.1 Paludibacteraceae bacterium
CCGAGTAAACGTTGCGCAGCAACTATTCTATTGCAATTTGCGTGCCAAAACAAGGTTTGACCGATATACATAAAAAAAGGTGACAAACTGTCACCTTTTATATGTGTATGTTGCGAAAACTTATTCAGCTGGAGCGGCAGGAACTTCTGCAGGTGCTTCTGCTGGAGTTGCAGCGTTTTGTTGTTCTTGAATGTTGTCCATTACACCCGATGTTATGCTAACTTTATTAGGCATAAATGCGGCAGATGCAATACATAATACCACCATGATAGCAACTAGTGTCCATGTTGCTTTTTCTACAAAGTCGGTAGTTTTGCGTACACCTAATACTTGGTTAGATGATGAGAAACTAGACGCTAAACCGCCTCCTTTAGATTTTTGTGATATAACAAGTAAAATTAACAAGATGCCAATAACAACGGCTAATACTACTAATACGGTAAACATGTTATTTAGGAATTTTGAATTATTTTAGTTAAAAATCGAATTTGGTCTGCAAAGTAAGTATTTTTTTCTGGATATTTCAAATTTAATTTTTCAAAAATGTGCAGAGCTTTCTGATATTGTCCTTGTTTGATGTAAATTTTAGCCAAACTTTCGGTAAAAACACTATCACTTACTTCGCTTTCTAGGCTGTGTTGAGGGTCTTCGTACTCAAATTTATCGGAAAACTGAATTTTTGGGTTATTGGCAATAAATTTATCAATAAGCGCTTGTTGTTTAAAGGGTTTGCTGCTTTCTTCCTTGGTCAACTCGGGTAGTTGGTAAGATTCGGTTACTGAGTGGGTCGAAGTGTTGTTGAGTTTGGCAACCTGTACTGCTGGTTTCTCCATCAACTGCTGTAAGACATCTCGATGATAGGCACTTAATGCTGCTTTTTGCAAGTAAGCATTGAACTGCAAATCGTTTACATTGGCCAAATTTTTGGCATACAAAATACTAAATGTAGCACAATAAGGATACATTTCTGCCAACTGTTGCATATCTGCCAGCGTACTTTTGTCAAGGTACTCTGGGTGTGCTATGTAATGATTTAATTCTGCTGTCGTCATCTTACCAGTTGGCTACGGTGTTGTTGTAAATGTTTTCGCAAATTTCCTCTACCAATTCATCAATTAGTTGATCTTGAACATCGGTTAGCAACAGGTTACTGTCAAAATTACGGTAGGCAGTATAGCTGCGCTCAAAATCTTCTTCGTGGTTGGTGTTGTTGGTGTATCGAACGTTTACACGCAGGGTAATACGTGTTTCTGCCGATAACGAACTGGATGTCATACCCATAGGAGTAACATCGTAACCAACTACTTCGCCCGATAGCTCTAAATCGCCGTTGCGGTCTACCAAACTTAAACGGGTTTGTCGGGTATAGGTATCCTTAATTTTTTCGTTTAGTACCGATGTAAGGGGAGCATATACCATGGCGGCTTGGTTGGTAAAGTCTTCGATGGCAATGGTTTTTACTTTATCGTAGTCGATAACCGTACCATTGAACTTGTACGATATGGTGCACGATGCTGCTACAAGGCACAAAAATGTACTTGCTATGTAGATCCAATTTCTCATTCTAATCCGTAGGCTTTAATTTTACGATACAAAGTACGTTCAGAAATGCGCAAATCTTTGGCGGCAATGTTGCGTTTGCCGTGGTGTTTTTCCAAGGTCTCTTTGATGAGTTTCTTTTCCATTTCTTCGACCGATAAACCAGGGTCTTCTTGGTATTCTTGTACCTCAATAAACTCTTCGGTAGATTCCATGTTGTGCGATTGATTTACCGGGATAAGACTGGTTTCGTTGGTTAAAACAGCAGGTTGAACACTACTTGTGCTTTCTTTTTGCTGTTGCATCAACGTTTTTACCGTTTGTTTTAACTCGTCCATGTCTTTTTTCATATCGAACAAAACACGGTACAAAATTTCGCGTTCCGAACTGAACGATGTGCCTTCGTCTTGGCGGGTATTGACCAATTGGGGTAGGTTGGTTTCTGCCTTATCGGGCAAATACAATTGCAAAACGGGTGCATCGATGAGCGAATCGGTTTCGATGGCCGATAGTCTTTCTGCTACGTTTTTAAGTTCACGAATGTTGCCGCGCCAGTAGCACTCTTTCAAAAGCTGTTGGGCTTCTGGAGTAAGGGTAATGGCAGGACGCCTGTTCTTTTCGGCATATTCTGATGTAAACTTGGTAAACAGGGGGACGATGTCTTCTTTACGTTGGCGCAAAGGGGGAATCTGAATGTGTATGGTATTAAGACGGTAGTAAAGGTCTTCTCTAAACTTGCCTTCTTTAATGGCTTGGGGTAGGTTGCGGTTGGTAGCGGCAATAACGCGTACGTTGGTTTTTAGCACTTGCGACGAACCTACCTTAATAAATTCACCTACCTCTAATACACGTAGCAAGCGAGCTTGGGTAGAAAGGGGGAGTTCGCCCACCTCGTCTAAAAAGATAGTACCCCCATCTGCTACTTCAAAGTAACCTTTACGGTCTGTTAGAGCCCCGGTAAACGAACCTTTTTCGTGGCCAAATAGCTCTGAATCGATGGTTCCTTCGGGAATAGCACCACAGTTCACCACCATGTATTTGTTGTGTTTACGAGCACTGTATTGGTGAATAATTTTGGGAAAGTTTTCTTTACCAACACCGCTTTCGCCCGTTACAAGCACCGATAAATCGGTATTAGCCACCTGCACCGCTATTTGCATAGCGTGTAGCAGTTCTGGCGTGTTTCCTATAATACCGAACTTATTTTTGATGTTTTGTAATTCGTTAGAGGCTATCATTGTTGCAGTTGCGTTGTTTTACAATATCAATGGCCATATATAGAGCTTGGCGAAGCGAAGTTGGGTTCGCTTGGTTTTTGCCAGCTTTGTCGTAAGCGGTACCGTGGTCGGGCGAGGTGCGCACAATGGGTAAACCTGCGGTAAAGTTAACACCATTTTCCATGGCCAAGGTTTTAAATGGAATTAGTCCTTGGTCGTGGTACATGGCCAAAATGCCATCGTAATGGGTATAGTTTTCAGAGCCAAAGAAACCATCCGCTGGCAACGGACCAAAGCAAGTAATGCCTTTGTCGCGCATTTGGTCTATGGCAGGTTGAATGATTTCTTGTTCTTCGCTGCCCAATACACCGCCATCGCCAGCGTGTGGGTTAAGGCCTAGTACGGCAATGCGAGGTTTGCTAATACCAAAGTCTTGTTGTAACGATAAGTTGAATTGTTCTATTTTGGTAATGATTTTTTCGGTGGTCAACAAACTAGACACCTTGCTAATAGGCACATGGCCTGTTACTACGGCAACACGTAGTTTGTCGTTGGCCAAAATCATCAAAGCATCGCCTTCTTGGCCAAATAGTTGTTCCAAGTATTCGGTGTGACCTGGAAAACTGAATTGAGCCGATTGAATATTATTTTTATTGATGGGTGCGGTAAGCAAGGCATCAATTTCGCCTTCTTTTAAGTCTTGGGTTGCACGCTCCAACGCAGCAAACGATGCTTCGCCTGCTGTAGAGGTAGATTTGCCCAAATCTACTTTTACCTCGTCGCCACAACAGTTAATAATGTTGATGCGCGATGGGTTAGCATCGGCTGGTTTGCCAATAAGGTTTAGGTTGATGTTGGTATCGGTTAACTTACGATGGTAAGCAGCCACCTTGGGCGAACCGTATACAATGATGGTACATAATTCGGTAAGGCGGTTATCGTCTAATGTTTTTAGTATAACTTCGTAACCAATACCATTAATATCTCCGTGGGTAATACCAATTTTTAGTTTATTATCCATAATTATTCAGGTTTTACTGTGTACAATACCGCCTCTAATTGACGCATGGCATTGCGTTTGTTTTCGTTAGGTCCATATAAAAAGACTTCAACTGTAATTACATTTTGGTTGTCTTTGTCCAAACAACTCATGCTGACAAAGGGACCTCCCATAAAGTCGCCTTCGACGCGCCACAAACCTTTTGTTAGGGTGGCATATTTGTTGTTCAAATTAATTTCCTCCCAAATAGGTGGTTCATAACGGTATTCCGTAGTCATGTACGAACCTTCTGATGGGCCTGGTATGTTTGCTTTAAGAACAGAATCGCGTTTTTGCAATAATTTTTCGCGGGTAAAGGCATCTACCTCGGTATATGGATAACTATACATTACAATGTTGCGGGTTACTTTACCTTTTTCGTATGATATCCACATAAAGTTCTTTCCTTTTTTAGATTGAACCATGTTTTTAGGAATCGTAACATGGAATCCCATGTGTTTTTTTACCTCTTTCATGGTACTTTCTTCGTAATTGCTAGACAAGTAGGTAAGCGAACGATCCATCTCCGCTTTTTCTATGTAATCGGTAATTTTCTTTTTGTGTTTGCCAATGGCATCGGCAACTTCTTGGATGGTAGGTCCTTGAATGATTAAAATAGATTGTGGCGATGACCATTTATCTTCTTCGGTTTTAATTTTTACCGATGAATAAGTGCTTCCTACATCTACCATTACAATGTTACGCGCAGGTTTTAAGATACTCGAAAAATTCTCGAACGATGTACGCGATACAGAAAACATGGGTTCATACTGGGGTAAGCATGGTACTGGACTTTTAAGTGCCACATCGATGGAATCGCCTACATTCGTGTTGTATATTTCGTCGTTGATAACAAGAATCACTTCGTTGGCAACACCTGTAACTGTAGGTAATATGGCGCTACCATCGCACGAAACCAATAGCAAACTGCTTGCAATTAGGGTATAAAATAGTTTTTTCATGCCTTATTATTTTGTTTAGTCGATAACATACCGCAGGCTGCTTCGATGTCTTGTCCGCGCGATTTGCGGATGGTAACACTGATGCCGCGACGCATCAACTGGTTTTGAAATTGTTCTATTTGTGCCATGGGGGTAGGTGTGAGGCCTACATTGGGTATTTGATGAAAAGGAATCAAATTGACATGGCATGTTAAGCCGCGTAACATATCGGCCAATTTGTTGGCGCATTCGGACGTGTCGTTGAGTTGATCAAACAGGGTGTACTCAATCGATAACTTGCGTTGGTGCGACCAATCGTATTTTTTTAGCAACGACATTACGTCGTTAATGGGGTACGCTTTTTCGGCAGGAATCAACTCGCGACGTTCAAAAGCCGAGGGAGCGTGTACGCTCACCGCCAAATGACAACTGGTTTGGTCTAAAAAGGCGGGTAGGTTGGGTAAAATGCCCACTGTCGATAGGGTGATGCGCTTGGGGCTCCAACCGTATCCGTAATCGGCCGTCATAATTTCAATGGCTTTTAGCACGGCATCTAGGTTGTTGAGCGGTTCGCCCATGCCCATGAATACAATGTTGGTAAGCCTGTTGGGTTCTTTGATGCTTTGTACCTGGTTTAAGATTTCGGCCGTGGTTAAGTTGCC
>CAJGDW010000102.1 GCA_904502115.1 Paludibacteraceae bacterium
ATGTGTTATATGCCGCTTCGGGGTTGGTTTGGCTCATAATGCCCATGAGTTCGCCGTGTACACTGTAAACCGCTTCGCCCATTCGTCCGTAAGGAGCATCGCAGGTGGTGTAAAAATCGGTGTATATGGTATCGTTTTCCAAAGCTTTCATGAATGTGCTGTCTAATGGAGAGGCTGGATTGTATAGGTACGAGACATTATTTCGGTCGTTTAACGAAGCAAACGCAGCAACTTCAACGCCATTATGAATGGAATAACCTTGAATGTTTCCGTAACCCAAACGCAATGTGTAGTTGGCATCAGCTAGTTGTAATGTGCTGTCTTTTAGTTGTTGACCCATGCAATACAAACGTTTAGACCGACCAATTCCTGTGTTGTGTTGTGTATATAGTAAATAATGCAAGCGTTGCAGTTGTTTTAGTTGTTTGCTGAGCGATAGCAAAGGATCGTTTGCACGTTGTTTTTCGGTGGGTTCGTCTAGGTATTTAGTAAAACGTTTTTCGTCGGTAAGGAACGATTTCTTAAATACATAATCGACGTATTTTTGGGTATTCCCTTTGTATTTTTTATCGATGGTGGTGTAAAACTCAGGGAAATAGGTAGTGTCGCAAACCGTTCTGTAATAGTTTAATACAGCTGTTAGGTAGTTTTTTTCTGTGTCTATTTGATAGTTATTGTATAACTTGCTAATTTGTTTGAGTGTAGGCGCTTCGTTTTGGGCATTCATGTCTAAAAACAATGACGCCATTTTTAATATTGCAACGTGTTCTGTTAGTTCGGTGTTGATGCGATATTGTTTTAAGTGATGATATCTGTTGGTGTATGTGCTGTGCAATAAAGGCAATAAATTACCGTAGCGCAGTGCCGTTTCAAAATGAGGATGATTGGCTGCCCAATAGGTAAATTCTTGTTCTTTTGATTGCTTTTGTTGCGTTAGCTGCATGCGTTTAAGAACGGTATGGTTGCGTTCGATGGCTGCTTGCTGCGTTTGTTCTTGGATAGGTTGGTATTGCGATAAAAAGTTCCATACAGCGATTTTAGTGCTGTCGTCCGCCCATTTTTCTTCCAATTCATCGGCCAATAAAGAGCGTTCGCTTGTATTGGGATAGCCCAAGTAAAATACAGGATCGCCTACGCGCTTGGGGTTTTGTGAAACAATGGCATGTGGCATGTTTTGTGCGGGAGTGTTGAACTCGGAATAAACAGCAGGCGTATTGTCGCGGTTGGTATATATGCGCAATAGACAAAAATCGGCTGCATAACGCGAACTTGCCCATGCATGTGTGTTGCTTGAGATGGCAATTTCCTTATTGGGTATGTACACCAAACGGATGTCATCGTATCGAGCATATTCGTATAGGAAATATTGCTCGTTAGAGTTTTTCTCTATTTGTATGATGTGTCCTGGTTGGTTGGGTTGGTTTAGATAGATGGCTTGACAAATCGAGTCAATTTGTTGTTTGCGCACAGTTTCGTTGTAGTCGTTGCTAATACCTTGGTTGATTTCTTGGGTAATATCAACGGTACGTTTTAGTTGTAAGGCGTAAAGATTGCTAAGGGGGATTTCTTCGGTAGCAGATAATGCGGTAAATCCATTGCGCAAACTATCGGTACGCTCTATAAAAGGAAGAAAAGGCGTGTAATTGGTAAGCAATAAACCTTTGTCAGATACGATAACACCGCTGTAACCGTTCGATAGGTATACTACTTGGTCTTTTAGTGAGTTATGTTGCTCATTGTAAATATCCTCTGCTACCAACTCGCCGCCGGCTTCGTCTATTAAATCGAAGAAGTCATCGGGTAGGTTGGTTGGATTCCACATGCCTTCGTAGGCAATCAATGTAGCACTAATGAACAGGGATGCTGCTAGTATGTATGCTTTAATTTTTTGCATAATAATCGTTGTTGTACTGCGCAAAAGTAGTGATTTTTTTGTAGTTTTGTACGCAACTATGGTAAGTTATTTGCAGATAGAAGGATTGACCAAGCGTTTTGGGGCTGCTTTGATGTACGAAAACGTGAGTATGGAGTTGTCTGAAGGACAACGAGTGGCCATTGTAGCAAAAAATGGAGCAGGTAAAACCACCTTGCTCAATATTATTGCCGGCAAAGAACCCTACGAAGCAGGGTTAATTACCTTTAAAAACGATTTGCGCATCGCCTATCTGGATCAAAATCCTACCTATCCTGCTCATTACACGGTGTTAGAGGCTTTTTGTTCGGTTCCCAACGAAATGGCTAACTTAATTGCTCGATACGAGGCCTTGTTGGCCAAAGGCGATGCCGTGTACCAAACCGATGAGTTTCAGCAAGTACTTACTGAAATGGACCACCACAAGGCATGGGATTACGAACAACGTGCCAAACAAATTCTTACCAAACTGAACATTACCGACTTTAATCAAAAAGTGGGCACTTTATCGGGTGGTCAGTTAAAACGATTGGCTTTGGCCAATGCCCTGATTAGTGAGCCTGATTTATTGATTCTGGACGAACCTACCAACCACTTGGATTTGGCCATGACCGAATGGTTAGAGGAGTATTTGAATAAATCGTCGCTTACGTTGTTGATGGTAACTCACGATCGTTACTTTTTAGACCGTGTTTGTACCGAAATTATCGAAATAGATAACAAACAACTGTATCGTTACAAAGGAAATTACTCGTATTATTTAGAAAAGCACCAAGAGCGCGACGAACAACGCAACGCCGAATTGGCTAGGGCTAATAACTTGTTTCGCAAAGAGTTGGATTGGATGCGCAGGCAACCCCAAGCCCGTGGTACCAAGGCAAAAAGTCGTATTGACGATTTTTACAAATTGCAAGATAAGGTTCGCCAAAAAACCACCGAAGGACAAGTACGTTTAGAGGTGAAATCGGCGTATTTGGGTTCTAAAATTTTTGAGGCACAATACATTTGCAAATCGTTTGGCGAGAAACGTATTTTGCACAATTTTTACTACCAATTTAGCAAAGGCGAAAAAATGGGTATTGTGGGGGCTAACGGAACCGGCAAATCAACCTTTGTTAAGTTGTTGTTGGGATTGGTAAAACCCGATAGTGGTGCGTTTGACATTGGCGAGACCGTAAAATTTGGTTACTACAGCCAGGATGGTTTGCAATTTAACGACCAAATGAAGGTGATAGATGTGGTGCGCGATATTGCCGAAGAGATCGATTTGGGTGGAGGAAAACGCTTGTCAGCATCGCAGTTTTTGGCGCACTTTTTGTTTACGCCCGAAACGCAGAACAACTATGTTTATAAGTTGAGTGGGGGCGAAAAACGTCGTTTGCACTTGTGCACGGTACTGATGCAAAATCCTAACTTTTTGGTGTTGGACGAACCTACCAACGATTTGGACATTGTAACGCTCAACCTATTGGAAGATTACTTGCAAACCTTTTCGGGTTGCGTTATTGTGGTGTCGCACGACCGCTACTTTATGGATAAGGTAGTAGACCATTTGTTGGTATTCAAAGGCAATGCCGAGGTGCAAGATTTTCCGGGTAACTATACCGATTATCGTTTCTATCGCGAAGAGCAAGATAAACAAAAAGCGCAGGAAAAGAAAAAAACAGTGGCCGAGGTAGCGGTGCCCAAAACCGAACACAAACGCAAACTTACCTACGGCGAGCAACAGGAATTAAAGCAATTGGAAAAGGATATTGCTATGTTAGAGGCAGAAAAGGCGGCGTTAGAGGCCGATTTTGCATCGGGTAATTTATCGTCCGAAGAACTGCAAACCAAGGCACAACGCATGAACGAACTGCTGCCCTTGCTGGACGAAAAAGAAATGCGTTGGTTGGAACTGTCGGAATTATAGTCGATTGTTGCTTGTCGCTTGTCACTTGTCGATTGTTACTTATTAGAAATTCACTTTAAAATTAATTGATATGAAAAAACTTGCTTATTTTTTATTGGCTTCTTTAATGTTAGGCATCTTTGCTTGCTCTAATCCAAACGAGCCTGTAGGTCCTAATGATCCTACTAATCCTGACACACCTGCTGATCCTTCCAATCCAAGTGCACCGGTACAAGAAAAATTTGTGGTAAAAATTCAAGAAAATCTTGAAGGTGGTACTGTAGAGGTGTTTGTGGGTTCGCAACCCATTACCGAGTTGGATTCGCTAGCTAAAAATACCATGGTAACGGTAAAAATGATTGCAGACGACAATCATATTTTGACTGGTTCGAACGTTGTGAAAGGTTGTGCGGTATTGGATTCGTTTAAAATTAAAAGTGATACCGTAGTTCGTCCTATTTTTGAAGCAGTTCAAGTAGCAGCGCCATCGCCTATTCATAAAGTTTGCAATTACAACATCCGTTACTACAACGGTAGTAGCGATAGTGGCAATACAGGTGGCCGCTCGTGGTTAACCCGTAAAGAAAAGGTATTTGAAATGATCACCTCGCACGATATGGATGTATGTGGTGTGGAAGAAATTACCAAAATCCAATCGTCTGATGTTATAAGCACCTTAACCGATTATGAATACGTTGGATATGGTCGTGATAACGGTAAAGAAAACCAAAACGGAGCAGGTGGCGAACAAACCGGTCTTCTTTACAAAAAATCGCGCTACTTAAAATTGGATCAAGGTCGCTTCTTTTTGTCAAATACCCCCGAAAAAGCCAGCAAGTTGAAAAACTCTAACTTTAACCGTATGGTAATGTGGGTGAAACTAAAAGTACGTGGTACAGAAGATATTTTCTATCTATTTGCCACTCACTTTGATAACGATTACGATCAAAACCACGTAAATGTACGCTCAGAACAAGCGGATATTGCCATTAATATGGTACCTCAAATTGCCGGCGATTATCCTTATTTCTTTGTAGGTGACTTTAACTGCGAAATCATCGAGCCTGCTTACGATAAATTGTCAACTCGTTGGGCAGATGCCTTTATTGAAATGGGCGAAGCTGCACAAGGTGGTTATCTATGCAACGATGAGCAACAAACTGCTTATCCTACCCAATGCGAATGGCCTGGTAACACCTATACCGGTTTGTATAGCTCTAGCGATAAATCACCCAAACGCATCGACTTAGTGTTGTTTGATAATAGCCGTGCAGAGGTTAGCTCTTATTTGGCCGATAGTGATAACCTAGGTTTGGAATTGTATCCATCCGACCACTTGCCTGTTATTACCACTATGCAATTTAAGTAGGCGTGTAGGTTTTAAGTCGATTCGTCGATTAGTCGGTTAGTCGATTAGTCAATAAATATACTTTTGTCCGCTTTATAGGCAGGACTCTGAACGTCTAAGAATTTGAGCACGCTATGAAAAACGTAGTATTGGTCAATTTCTTGGACGTTCTTTATTTTTCGGTTGGATGATGTCCAAACAATAAAGGGAATCTCGTATTGTTCCTTGGGGGCAATGGATA
>CAJGDW010000103.1 GCA_904502115.1 Paludibacteraceae bacterium
ATGCGTTTGATGATTAACCCTTTTTGACCTACGTTGCAATAAAAGAAGGAATAGGTGGTAGGTTTGGTATTGTCTTGAATCAAGCCCAAATGGTACGATTCTCTGTCAAATAGCATGGTGGCTTCGACAGGAGGTATAGAATCAGTATTCTCAGGCATGTCTTGTGCACAAATAGTCGTAGAAATACCCATTAACAGGTATAATAGTAAGAACCATTTCTTTTGCTTCATAACGTATTTTGTTTACAACGTACGAAGATACAAAAAAAGAACGACTGTTGGGTCGTTCTTTCTTTATAAAAATAAGATTCCTTAGTTAGCTTGGGGTTTTGGAACCACAGAACCTTTGATGTTCAAGATAATAGCCGATGCTTTTTCATCACCAGCTTTTTGGTAGTGGATGGTAATGCTTTTGTTAAAGTTACCAGGACGACCAGCTGGGTTGTAAGTAGCGGTGATGTAGCTGCTTTTACCAGGAGCGATGGGTTCTTTAGGCCAGTTAGGAGTGGTGCAGCCGCATGATGCACGTACGTTGGTCAAAGTAATAGGTTTGTTGCTAATGTTTTTGAATTCAAAAATAGCTTCTACACGTCCGTCAACTTCTTGAATGGTACCAAAATCGTGTACGCGTTTTTCAAATTCCAAAGCTTGTGTATCTTGGGCAAATACCATACCAGCAAATGCAAACAAGACACTTAAAAGAAATAATTTGGTTTTCATAATACGGTGTATTTTAAAATTTGTCTTTTTGTTAGACGGGAATAATTTTTAAAAGTTTATCGATAGGATAATATTTTTATTATTCCCACTCGATGGTTGCGCTTGGTTTTGGCGACATATCGTAGCAAACACGGTTTACATTAGGAACTTCTGCCAAAATGCGTTTGGTGATTTTGTCTAGAATAGTCCAATCGATGTGTTCGATGGTAGCGGTCATAGCGTCGATGGTGTTTACGGCGCGGATGATTACTGGCCAATCGTAGCTGCGTGCGTTGTCTTTTACACCTACCGATTTAAAATCGGGAACGATGGTAAAGTATTGCCATACTTTTTTGTCTAGGCCTGCTAGGGCAAATTCTTCGCGCAAGATAGCGTCCGATTCGCGTACGGCTTCTAAACGGTCGCGGGTAATTGCACCCAAGCAACGAACACCCAAACCAGGACCAGGGAAGGGTTGGCGATAAACCATTTCGTAAGGCAAACCTAATTCCAAACCGCAAGCACGAACTTCGTCTTTGAATAGTTGGCGGATAGGCTCTACCAATTCAAATTGCAAGTCTTCGGGCAAACCACCTACGTTGTGGTGCGATTTTACCATTTTAGCGGTTTTGGTACCACTTTCTACAATATCAGGATAGATGGTGCCTTGACCCAAGAAGTCGATGCCGTCTAGTTTGCGTGCTTCTTCTTCAAATACGCGGATAAATTCACCACCAATAATTTTACGTTTCTCTTCGGGATCTTCTACGTTTTCTAGTTTAGTTAAGAAACGTTCGGTAGCGTCTACATACACCAAGTTAGCGCATAGTTGTTTGCTGAATACGTCTACAACGGCTTCCGATTCGCCTTTACGCATCAAACCGTGGTTAACGTGTACGCAAACCAAGTTTTTGCCAATGGCTTTTAGTAACAAAGCAGCTACAACAGAGCTGTCAACACCACCCGAAAGTGCCAAAAGAACTTTGCGGTCGCCTACTTGTTGGCGGATAAGTTCAACTTGGTCATTTACAAAGTTGGTCATGTTCCAGTTGGTTTCTGCTTGGCAGGTATCAAAAACAAAGCCTTTAACGGCTACTTTGATGGCTTCTTCGTCGTTGGTAAATTCGGGTAGTTTAACATCGCACAATGCTTTGTCGTGACCTGCTGCCATTACAGGGAAACCTGCTTGGTAAATTTCTGGCAAAACGTCAATTTCTACACCGTCTATTACGTGGTTAGGGCCACCGTTAATAATAATACCCTTTACATTGGGCAATTTTTGCAACTCAGCGGCAGTAATGTCGTGTGGGTAAATTTCACTGTAAACGCCTAGGGCGCGGATGGCTCTAGCAAGCACGGTATTTTCGTGGCTTCCTAAGTCCAAAATGACAATCATGTCTTGTTTCATTGTCGTGAATATTTGTAGTGGTTAAATGAAATATTTAGAGCACAAAGTTAGAAAAAAATGTTTTTTTTGTATGTATGCGAAGGCGTTTTTTTATAAACGAGCGATAAAAAACTTCCAAAATGAAACTTTCTATTTCAGAATTGTTAAAACCTAATGTGCGGAATGCATAGAAGAAATAAAATTGTTATCTTTGCATAATTTTGGACTTGTTAAAATAGTTTAAACATTAGCAATGGATTTAAATCGACTTAAAATAGGGTTGTTTAATGAATGTTTTCCTCCTATTCAAGATGGTGTTTCGCAGGTGGTAGAAAATTACGCGCGCTTGATGCATCAAGCAGGTCATGATGTTACCGTTGCAACCGCCAAAGTTCCCTCGTTCGATTATCCTCATCCCTACAAAGTTCAAAATATTTTATCCATTCCTATACCTGTTAGGCGCCCTTACCGTTGGGGATTACCCACCTGGATGGTGCCTTGGCAGCCTATTTACAACTTTCAATCGGATATTATTCACGTGCATTCGCCTTTTACGGCATCGCGCATTGCGCTTAAATTGCGTAAAAAGTACGGCATGCCCGTAGTGGCTACTTTTCATTCTAAATTCAAAGATGATTTTAGGGCTTCGGTACCATCGGATACCATCGTCAATTGGATGGTAAAAAATATCATGCAAGTATTTGCAGCGGTAGACGAAGTATGGGTAGGTGCTCCTGCTGTTTTGGAAGTAATGCGCGAATACGGTTTTAAAGGACATGCAGAGGTGGTGCCTCATGCCATTGATTTTGACTTGACAGGAGTAAATGTTCCGTTGCTAAAAGCCCAATCGAAATCCGAATTGGGGGTACCTGCAGACGTGCCTTGCTTTTTGTTTGTAGGGCAAATTATTCATGCAAAAAATGTGCTTTATACCCTAGAGGCGTTGCGTTTGTTGCATCAAAAGAACATTCCATTTAAAATGTTCTATGTGGGTAAAGGGAATGCATCGGACGAATTGGTGCATACCATTAAACGTTACGGCATGCAAGATTGCGTGGAGTGGGTAGGCCAGCTACACGATAGAGAAGAATTGCAAAAATACTATGCAGCGGCCGATTTGTTCTTATTCCCATCCTTGTACGATACCTTGGGATTGGTAGTAAGAGAGGCGGCAGCGCATCAAACCCCTTCGTTACTTTTAGAAGGGTCTACTAGTGCAAAAGATATGTTGCACGGCCAAAATGGTTTCTTGGCACCGCAAACAGGCGTGGCAGATTTTGCACAAGCCATAGAGAATGTACTATCGGATACCGAATTACGTCTAAAAGTTGGGGAACAGTCGGCTATGTGTTTAGGTAAAACATGGAATCAGGTAGTGCCTGAGGTGGTAGATAGGTATCGATCGTTAATAATTAGAAAGCAAAAATGAGCAAACAAAATACAGTAGATACAACCGAACAAACGGTAAAAAACGGATTAAAAACCAAACACATTGTTTGGCCCGTATTATTTGGTTTGATTGGTGTGGTGTGGATGGTAGTAAACGAGTTTAGTGAAATTACCTCTTCGTCCGAACCTTTTTCTACCTTTTTTACTCCTACTACCTTTGTCTTTTTGTTGCTGGCCATCGCGCTTATTGTGATACGCGATTTGGCAGGCATGGGTCGTTTGTATTTATTGGCCGATAAAAAGTTGGGTTTTGGTGCGCTTTTCCGCATCAGGATGTTGTACGAATTTACTTCGGCGGTTACTCCTTCTGCAGCGGGTGGCTCTACATTAGAGATGATTTTTATCAACCGAGAGGGCATTAAGTTTGGTCGCAGTACTGCTATCTGCATTTTGTCGTTGTTTTTGGACGAGTTGTGCTTGGTATTGTTGTTTCCCCTTGTCTTTTTGTTCTTCCCGGTTGCCGATTTCTTTACCATAGCGGGCAATTCCGCTACGGCCATCGCCTCGCTGTTTGCCGCAGGTTATATTGCTAAGTTGGTGTGGGTGAGCATTTTGTTTGTGGGTATTTTTGTAAAACCCGAAGCCATATCGTGGATGATTAGCAAACTGTTCTCGATTAAATGGCTTAAAAAGTGGAAATTAAAAGCCTTTAGAACAGCAGTTGATATCAAGGCTTGTTCAAAAGAAATGCGTCATAAACCCTGGCATTTTTGGCTAAGCAACATCCTTTTAAGTATTGTACTTTGGGTGAGTCGTTTCTTAATTGTAAATGCGCTTATCTTAGCCTTTGTACATAGCGATACCGTATTAAGTTACTTTGATCACGTGGTAGTTATGTTGCGTCAAGCCATTGTAATGGTGGTAATGATGATTGCTCCTACCCCTGGTGGTAGTGGCTTTATTGAAGTTATGTTTGAGTCATATTTGGGCGACTTTATTCCAAAAGGCATGGCGTTGTTGCTAATTGTAATGGTATGGCGCATGCTTACTTACTATAACTACTTGATTATTGGTGCCATCATAACTCCCCGTTGGTTGGCCAGACATTTTCCCCGTAAAAAAGGAAAAGAATCCAAACAAGAGGCATGATACCTCATCGTATTGATACCGATGCAGAGGCAAAGTTTGCCTTGTGTGGCGATGTGAAAGCAGGTTTTCCGTCGCCTGCCGAAGGTATTGCCGAAAATTTGGATTTGATTAAATTGCTGGTACGTCACAAGGCATCAACCTTTTTCTTTCGTGTGAGTGGTGTGTCGATGGTAGATGCAGGCATGGACGAGGGCGATATCATCATTGTGGATAGAAGCCTATCGCCCTACAACGGCTGCAAGGCCGTTTGCTATTTGGACGGAGAATATACGGTCAAACAGGTAGAAATTCAGGATAAGCAAGTTCGTTTGCTCCCTGCTAATCAAAACAACGCTACCTATCAGCCCATAGAGGTAACTCCCGATAATCAATTTGCCATTTGGGGCGTGGTTACTTACGTTATCAAAAAGATGTAATGACTCGGGCGTAGCCCTCGTGTCGCTTGTCGCTTGTCGCAAGTATTCGGTGGCTGAGCTTGTCGAAGCCCCCGAATAATCGTTTAGTCGTTGAGGCGATTCAATCTGACGACATTTGGTGGAGGTCGGAAAAAGATTTATATGTGCAAAAACGTTAAGCAAAATGTGTTGTTTGAGCGAAGCGAGTTCACATTTTGTAGTTTTTGTATGTGTAAATCCCGACCG
>CAJGDW010000104.1 GCA_904502115.1 Paludibacteraceae bacterium
TATATACCGCCTGCACCCGACTACAGCCAAGAGAACATGTGGTTCACTATTTTGGACAATGACCAAAGCGGTGTGGACGTATTTTACATTCCGTCTACCTGGGAGTTTGATTGGTTTACAAAGGATAGCGTGGTGTGCCATTATGCCGACATCACCAACCAACAGCACCTAGATAACATGAGCATTGAGATGCGAAAAGTAGCGGATTACATGGCCGATGGCAACCGTTTCTACTCTCCTTTTTATCGTCACATTACACTCGATACATGGGCCACCTTGAACGAAGATACCATCCAAGCGCGATACAACAAGGTATCGTTTAATGATGTTCAACAGGCGTTTAATTACTTCCTGAATAACTTTAACCAGCAACGTCCTTTTATTTTGGCAGGCTTTAGCCAAGGGGGAAAATCGGTGGTAGAGTTGATGAAAACCATGCCCGATGAGGCTAAAAACAGAATGGTAGCGGCGTATGTGTTGGGTTATAAGGTTACGGCCGATGATATTGCCGCAGCGCCCTGGATTTGTGCTGCTAAAGACTCTATCGACACGGGCGTAATCATTTGCTACAACTCGGTATCGGATGTAAAATATACCAAAGACATACTTTGCAAGGGCAACGTTATGTGCATTAACCCCGTTAATTGGCGTACCGATGGCACTCCAGCTACCCTACAAGACACCATTACCGTTACGTTAGATACGCAGTACAAGGTTTTGGTTCTAGAAGGTTTTGACGGTAGTTATCTGCCTAATATCTTAGACATTATAAACGTGGGCGATTATCACGGTATTGAGCCTTGGGTTTACAGCGAGTGCTTGCGTAAAAATATAAAACAAAGAATTGCCGCTTTTGGGAGATAGCCCTTATTCGCTTCGCTCATGATTTTTGGCATCGGTTCGGCATAATCCAAACCCGTTTGTCTTCTGCACTCACCTCGCACAAAAATTCGACAAGCCCTGGGTTCTATTATGCACAAAAAAAAACCAATCGGGCCCTTCGACAAGCTCAGGGACCGATTGGTTTTTAGTAGGATAATAAGAGGTTTATTATAATGTAGGAATTTCAAGGCTTGCGCAGTCTGAGAAACCGGAGTTTATAGTAAATTCTGCGAGTTAGTGAGAGCAGAGTTAAGTTTACTTAAACTATGCCGAACGTGAGCAGAATCGCCGCTAGGCAATGAGGATTTCGAAGACAAGCGTAACGCAGAAATTCCACGTTAGAATAAACCGAAGTTTACTTCACTTCCCAAGTATCGTTTGTCAACAACAACTCTTGGAAATTGTGGTATTTAGCTTTTTCGCTTACTTCGGCAATTTGTTGGTGAACAGAGTCGTTGTAAGTAGGAGCATCCACGTCGCGAATTACGCCCAATGCAATGGGGAAATCAGGACCTTCCATAAGGGCTAATTTTAATTGCAAGGTGTTGTCTTCGCAATGTGCGTCGTGTACCAAAATATCTTTTTCTGTAATGCCGTTTTCGCCCAATTTTACCACTTTCAAGCCAAAGCCTTCTTGCATCAAACCAAACTCTTTGTTTTCGCCAAATAGCATGGGTTTGCCGTGTTCTAGGTAAATAGCGTTTTTAGCACGACCTTCGCTAGTAGCCACTGAATCGTGGGTACCGTTGTTAAAGATGACGCAGTTTTGCAATACTTCTACCACCGATGCGCCTTTGTGCTTAGCAGCTGCTACCAATACAGGTTCTGCTCCTTTAGCATCTACTGCTACGCAGCGAGCAAAGAAACGACCACGTGCACCAAAGCACAATTCTGCAGGGCGGAATGGATCTTCTACAGTGCCGTAAGGAGACGATTTACTTACAAAACCACGGTCTGATGTAGGTGAATATTGACCTTTTGTCAAACCGTAAATACGGTTGTTTAACAAAATCATATTTAGGTCGATGTTACGACGCATGGCATGAATAAAGTGGTTACCACCAATGGCCAAACCGTCGCCGTCGCCACTAATTTGCCAAATGGTCAAATTAGGATTTGCCACTTTAGCACCGGTAGCAATGGCTGCTGCACGACCGTGAATGGTGTGCATACCATAGGTATTCATGTAGTATGGTAAACGCGAAGAGCAACCAATACCCGAAATAACGGCTGTTTCGTGAGGAGCTACGCCCAAGGTTGCCATGGCTTTGTGTAGCACAGCAAGCAAAGCGTGGTCGCCACAACCGGGGCACCAACGGGGTTGTCCTGCTTTAAAATCTTTTGCGGTATATACTGTTTCGTTCATTTTTTAAGCCTCCATCATTTTAGTAAACGCTTCGATCAACTCTTCTACAACAAATGGTTGACCTTTTACTTGATTGTATTGCATAGGAACTAAGCCGTCAACTTTCATGCGCAAGTAGCCTGCAAATTGACCCATGTTTTGTTCTGCCACCACCACTTTTTTGTACTTTTTAAGTACCTCTTCGGTATTAGCTGGAAGTGGGTTGATGTATGTGAAGTGAGCCAAAGCCACTTTTTTGCCAGCTTTGTTCATTTCTTCGACAGCCGAGCAAAGGTGACCGTAAGTACCACCAAAACCAACTACCAACAAATCGGCATCTTCTGCGCCTTCTACCTCAACGTTAGGTACTGGTATTTTATCTACTTTAGCCTGACGAAGCAAGGTCATTTTGTGGTGATTTTCGGGTTCGGTAGAAATTGCACCCGTTTCGTTGCTCTTTTCTAAACCACCAATGCGGTGCATAAATCCTTCTTGACCAGGAACAGCCCAGTAACGAACACCGGTTGCTTCGTTGCGTTGGAATGGAGTCCAAGAACCAGCCATATCGGGTGTTACGTAAGGAGGATTGATAGCAGGATATTCGGCCAAGTTAGGCAATTTCCATGCAGCCGAACCGTTGGCAATAAAGGCATCGGTCAACAACACAACAGGAGTCATGTGTTCCAAGGCAATTTTACAAGCCATGTAAGCTGAATCGAAGCAATCGCCGGGCGATTTAGCTGCGATAACAGGCATTGGGCTTTCGCCGTTACGTCCGTAAAGCGCTTGCAAAAGGTCGGTTTGTTCCGATTTGGTAGGAAGACCAGTAGAAGGACCTCCACGTTGTACGTTCAATACTACCAAAGGAAGTTCGGCAATAACAGCCAAGTTCATGGCTTCGCTCTTCAAGCAAACACCAGGACCCGAGGTAGAAGTAATAGCCAATGCGCCTGCATACGATGCACCTACAGCCGATGCACAGCCTGCAATTTCGTCTTCGCATTGAACGGTCATTACGCCCAACGATTTGTGTTTAGAAAGTTCGTGCAACACGTCGGTTGCAGGAGTAATAGGATAAGAACCCAAGTACAAAGGCAAGCCCGATTTTTCAGCCGCAGCCATAAAACCATAAGCGGTTGCTTTGTTACCGTTAATATCCATGTACAAACCAGCGGCTTTCTTTTCTTTGGTTTCGATGCTGTAAGTTGTGCTAACCGATGCATGAATGTTATGACCGTAGTTATAACCATCGTTCAACACTTTGATATTTGCTTCTGCAATGGCAGGTTTTTTAGCAAATTTTTCGCGCAACATGGCTTCTGCAGCAGGAAGATCGCGGTTAAACAACCAGCAAACCAAGCCCAAAGCAAACATGTTTTTGCAACGCATCGCTGCTTTAAAGTCCAAGCCAGAATCTTTCAACGATTCTTTGCACATGCTAGAAATAGGCGCTTCTACTACTTGGTTTTTGATGCCCAATTCTTCAAATGGGTTATCGGTAGTAAACAACGCTTTTTTCAAGTCTGCTTCTTGGAACGAATCTGTATCGATGATGATGATAGAACGCGATGTACAGAATTTATATTGGGTTTTAAGCGCAGCAGGGTTCATAGCAATCAACACGTCGCATTTGTCGCCAGGTGTCAATACTTTGGTAGAACCGATGTGCACTTGAAAGCCCGACACACCTGTCAACGAGCCTTGTGGGGCGCGAATATCGGCAGGATAATCGGGAAATGTACTAATGTCATTACCTGCGGTAGCCGAAATGGTCGAGAAAATATTACCCGCCAATTGCATACCGTCTCCGGAGTCGCCACTAAAGCGTACCGTTACGTCTTCCAATGCTTCAATTTTCATATCCTTAAAAATATATTATTTTATAATTTTCCGTGAAAGGTACAAAAATACAAAAAAAATGATTTATGCACAAATTATAGCACATTTATTCAGTATTTATTCATAAAAAATCTAATTTATGTATAATTATACGTAATATATACAAAAAAAACACGTCATCCCAAAATGGAATAACGTGTTGTAAAGTAAAAATCGAGGACGATTATTTTCTTCTACCAAAAATTCTCAACAAATACAAGAATAGATTGATAAAATCCAAATACAACGAAAGTGCACCCATTAATGCAATTTTATTGGTCACTTCTTCGCCTTCCATACTATTTTCTTGTATCATTTCTTTGATTTTTTGCGTATCGTAAGCTGTTAAGCCAACAAAAATAGCCACTCCCACATACGATGCAATCCAATCCAACATTGCACTTTTTAAGAACCAATTAACTAACGATGCAATAATTAATCCAATAAGTCCCATAAACAAATAAGTACCCCATTTTGAAAGATCTGATTTGGTAAAATAGCCAAAACAAGAAACCGCAGCAAAAGTACCAGCTGTTATTAAAAAGACATTAGCAATAGAACCCAACGTGTACACAAAAAAGAGAGAAGAAAAAACTACACCCGTAAGAATTGAATACAAGATAAACAGTAGTGTTGCAATGCCAAATGAAAGTTTGTAGATGCGAGCGGATAAAAACCAAACTACTCCCAATTGAGCTAAAAATAATACCAAAATAGAGTGCTCACTAGAAAATATTAATTCTAAAATGGGCTGACTTTTTACTACATACATAGCGGTTAA
>CAJGDW010000105.1 GCA_904502115.1 Paludibacteraceae bacterium
GCGAAGTTTCAAGGTGTCAAAACCAAAGCGTAGTAAACGCCTTTTAATATGTACGTCCCACCCACCCGCTTTGCATAGCGCAAAGCATCGGCGTAGGACATCACAAAAATAGGAATTTATATTGATTTTTCAAATTTATAGCACTTATCTTGTGCTACACAATATGGCAAAATCTCTATTTATTTTCATCTATCGCCACAAATATAGAGGGCAATTGTATCAAAACGTGGTACAAGGGGAAGGTTTTTTGCAGACGCACGAGCCGTGCGGGCCTACGTGTTGCACCTATTTTTTTGCACATCATTGATTATTTTATACCTTTGTAAGCAGAAAACCCAATCACAGAGTATTCCCCAATTACTCTGCCAAATATAACTTAATTACTAATCTTTTTCATCATGAAAAATTACCATCCTACAAACCCAAACACATTATTGGGAAGTGAACCCTTTGTAAGCTATTACGCCAGAAATCCACAAAAAGAGTTTGACCGCATCCAAAAACTTGCCGAAGAAACCAAAGGCATTGTTATGCCATACCTGAATGATAGTTACGTAGAAATATTACAGGTAGAACAGCATGATTTTAAAAGTGATAAACCATTGGTAGAATCCCAATTATGGGCTGAAAATAATTTAATTAGAACATACACCTCTCACAAAGGAACACTCAATGAATTTTCTTATAGCATAAGTAAAAAGTCCATAAAAAAATATCTAGATCCTTCAGCTACAAATAAAAGTGATAGTATAAATGTACATTTGTCTGTATTAAAAGTGCTACCCAAAATTATAAATGCTAGTATAGAAGTAGAAATACATGCAGACTATACCAAAATCAATGGAGTTCGCTCTGTGGTTAATTCTATAAATGAAAATATATTAATACATAGATTCTATGGAGTGATACTTTTCTTACATAAAGTATATCGTATCAAGACAACGATATATGAATATCGAAATTTGGAATTCCCAAACAAGCCATACTCATTTGAAGTAATAAAAATAGAGCTACTTGACGAATCAAATAGCTCTATTATGGCTCCTAATCATCCTAACTCACAAAGAGGTCTGATCATTAGGGTGGCAAATATACTACAAAATGTTGAAAAATCATACGATAAAGGAAAATTATTACTGGAAGAGTCTAAAAAAAGCGATGCTTGGGACGCAATTTTCAGACGATTCTAAATGTGGGCTGTATTGCCGCCCTTTTTCCCTAAAATGTTGAAAAATCATGCACCTCTTGCACGTACCGTTTTTAATGCGTAATTTTGCCAAAAATAATCACAAAAAACACGTTTTATGAGCGCAATTATATCTCCATCGCTGTTGTCGGCCGATTTTGCCAACCTAGAAAAAGACATCAACATGATTAACCAAAGCCAAGCCGATTGGTTGCACATTGATGTGATGGACGGGGTATTTGTGCCCAATATTTCGTTTGGTTTTCCAGTGCTTGATGCCATTAAAGACAAGTGCAAAAAACCACTAGACGTGCATT
Organism: Paludibacteraceae bacterium; assembly: GCA_904502115.1. GTDB lineage: Bacteria > Bacteroidota > Bacteroidia > Bacteroidales > Paludibacteraceae > Enterocola. The sequence goes on from CAJGDW010000105.1 coordinate 1,504, forward strand.
TGATGATTGTAGAGCCCGATAAATTTATTACCCGATTTGCTGAAGCTGGCGCCGCCATTATCAACGTGCATTACGAAGCTTGCACCCACTTGCATCGTACCATTCAACTGATTAAAAGTACCGGTGCTAAAGCGGCCGTTACCCTTAATCCACATACCCCCGTTTGCTTGTTAGAAGACATTATTACAGAGGTAGATATGGTGCTATTAATGTCGGTAAACCCTGGTTTTGGCGGACAAAAATTCATTGCCAACACCACGCAAAAAGTGCGCGATTTAAAAGCCCTTATTACCCGCAAAAATGCCCATGCTATAATAGAAGTGGACGGCGGTGTAAACCTAGAAACTGGCAAAGAATTGATAGAAGCAGGTGCCGATGCGTTGGTAGCTGGCAACTTTGTATTTAAGTCGGCCAACCCCACCGAAACCATTGCGCAACTTAAGGCGCTAGGCAACCGTCAATAGTCACAAGTCACTTGTCGCTTGTCGCTTGTTGCTTCGCAACGTTACATTGTTAAATCGCCTAATCGCAGAATCGTTAATTCCTAATTAGTCGATTCGTCGTTTAGTCACTCCCATTCGGTCCCCGAGCCTGTCGACGTGTTGTTGACCGAAGGGAAAAAGGGCCCGAAGTAATGTTGATTCATTGATTCGATTCACCGATTCACCGATTCACCGATTAGTCAAAAAAAATACATATCCATCTTGATTCACCAACACCCTTTTATTAGGATTACTGCATCGTTTGCCCTAGGCATTGCGCTAGGTTACTACTATCCCAATGGATGGATAGTGGTTATATGCGTAATTATTGCATTCAGTATCAGTCTTTTACAAAAATTTGACCGATACCATTACAACGACCATTTATGCGGTTTGGCCCTGTGCATAGCATGCGTAGCCATGGGCATATTAACTTGGATAACCTACCCCAACCCCTACAGCCAAGAACTGCCCAAAGCGGGATACTACAACGCCATTTTGCTGCAAGATGCCGTAGAAAAACCAAAAACCTTTCAGTGCATAGCACACTTAACCGATACGGCTGGTACGCAGTACAAAACTGTGCTCTACATGCAAAAAGACAGCCTAGCATCTACCCTTATAGAGGGTAGCCAAATAGACGTATACCTAAATCGCGCGCAAGCACAAACCTTTGCCTACTACAACAAAAAAAATATCTACAGCAGCGCCTATGTTCCCACCCAGCATTGGCACCTAACATCGCAACCCGATAGTACCACATTTAGCGCCTACGCCAAACGCACCAAACACCACCTGTTAGGGGTACTACAACAGCACACAGACAGCAGTGGATACGCCCTTACCGCCGCCATTACGTTGGGGCAAAAATCGAGCCTTAGAGGCACTACAAAGCAACATTTTGCCGCATCGGGCGCCTCGCACCTATTAGCCGTAAGCGGCCTACACGTAGGCATTATTTTTATGGCCATCAGCCTACTTTTTAGGCCCTTTAAAAGGTACAAAAACGTGCAAAAATGGGGGCAAATCATCGTCATTCTATTGCTTTGGATGTACGCTTTTTTATGCGGACTTCCACCCTCTATTATCCGCGCCGTTACCATGTTTAGTATCGGTGCATTGGGCATTATTACAAGTCAACAAAATTACGGTATCAACAACGTTTGTTTTACCGCCTTTATCATGCTGCTCTACAATCCCCATTACCTGTTCGACATGGGTTTTCAGCTCAGTTTCAGCGCCGTGATTGGGATTCTTTTATACGTGAATAGTCAAAGGTCGAATTTTGCGAGTAAGCGAGAGCAGAGGCAAGTTTACTTGACTATGCCAAGCGAGAGCAAAATCATGAGCGAAGCGAATAAAGTCGAAAGTCAAAGGTCGGAACTATTGCATCGTTTATTCACTTGGGTAAAAGACATGTGCGGCATATCCCTTGTAGCACAACTGGCCACCCTACCCCTTATTTTGTACTATTTTGGCAGCTTCCCCACCTACTTTTTACTCACCAATTTGGCCATCATACCACTCGGCACATTATTGGTGTATGCCTGCGTTGTACTGTTTGTGGTATCGCCTTTGGGCATTGGCAGTTGGTTGGAGGCGCCCATCGCCTGGCTCGCTAACGGCATGCACTTTATTACCCAATTTATCAGCCAATTACCTGGCGCGCAACTAACCAACTTAAACATTGGCCTTTTTCAAGCCGCCTGCCTGTATGCCCTGCTGTTTTGCCTGTATCGATTCTACTTACACCCCATGCCCAAAACCCTATACCCCGTACTGTGGAGCATCATTGCAGGGTTAGTGATTTGGTGAAGCGTTTTATATCATAAAAAGAAGTATGGATTCAGAAAAAAATCGTAAATTTGTATGCTTAAACCAACATCAACGACGCCATGATTACAAAAGTGATTCCAGAAGAAAAAGTAGTAGCCGCATACAAAGCGATACAACGTGCCAAACGCATTGTCATAGTTGCACACAAACGTCCCGATGGCGACGCCATTGGTTCGTGCCTAGGTTTGTACCACTTTTTGTATTCATTTGAACGCGAAACCTTTGTGATTTTGCCCGATGCCATACCCGCCAACATGAGCATTTTGCCATCGAGCAACGAAATATTGAATTACGAACTAGAAACCGAAAAATGCAACAGCATTTTGGCCGAAACCGATTTGATATTCTGCCTCGACTTTAACAATTTAGGTCGCATTGGCGATTTAGGCAACGTAATTGCACAAAGCAGTGCCGAAAAAATAATGATAGACCACCATTTGGACTATCAACCCTTTGCAGACATTGCCATATCGCACCCCGAAATAGCATCCACCAGCGAATTGGTGTTCCGCTTAATTTGCCGAATGGGTTATTTCTCGGACATGAGTTTGCAAACCGCCGAATGCATTTGCGCCGGCATGCTAACCGACACAGGCGGTTTGGCCTACAACTCAAACAGCCCCGAAATTTATACCATCTTTGCCGAGCTATTGCGCAAAGGTGTAGACAAAGATGCCCTATACAGACATTTGTTCAATACCTACAAAGAAAACAGAATGCGCCTAATGGGTTACGTATTATCGCAAAAACTAGAAATTTTGCCCGAATACAAAACCGCCATCTTCAGCCTATCCGAAAAAGAATTGACACAATACGGCTACGAAAAAGGCGACACCGAAGGCTTTGTTAACCTTCCCCTATCCATTCAAGGCATCCGTTTTTCTATTTTTGCCCGCGAAGAAAAAGACACCGTAAAACTATCGCTTCGCTCGGTAGGAGACTTCCCCGCCAACCAATTTGCCAACCAATACTTTGATGGCGGCGGTCACTTAAACGCATCGGGAGCCGAAAGCAAACTATCGCTTAGC
>CAJGDW010000106.1 GCA_904502115.1 Paludibacteraceae bacterium
GCCGTTAGCGGAGGTCGGAAATAGATTTATATGTGCAAAAACGTTAAGCAAAATGTGTTGTTTGAGCGAAGCGAGTTCACATTTTGTAGTTTTTGTATGTGTAAATCCCGACCGGGAGCGTTTGCCGAGCATTGAATCGCCTAAACAACGATAAATCAACTATACGACTTCGGCGACGATAAAGTTGCTGCCGCCTACAAAGATAACATCATTGGTCGATGCATCGTTTTTGGCAGCATTCAGCGCTTCTAGCACAGAGGGGTAACTTTTTCCGATTAAATCGTAGTTTTTGGCCAATGCTTGCAACTCGTTAGCAGGCAGCGCACGGGGTATATTGGCATTGGTAAAGTAGTAGGTTGCTTGCTTAGGAAGCAACGAAAGCATCGTCTTGACATCCTTATCGTTTACCACCCCTATTACCATGCGCAACGTTTGGTACGAAAGTCGGCTCAATTGTTGTACAATCAATCGAATGCCCGCCTCGTTATGCCCGGTATCGGCTATAATAAGCGGTTTTTCGCCCAATTGTTGCCATCTTCCCTGCAAACCCGTTAAAGCCACCACTTGCATCAAACCATGGGCAATAGCGTCCGATGAAATGGGCATTTTTTGCTGCAACAAGCGCACCGCTGCCAAAATGGTTTTCTTATTGAAACGCTGGCAATCACCCTGCAAAGCAAAAGGTAAGTTGCTTTCGGCATCGTCTTGAGCAAACACCACAGGCGACCCCTTGCTTAGGTAGATAGAGCGTAAATTGGGGGTTGCCTCGCCCACTACCACAGGAATACCGGGCTTGATAATACCCGCTTTTTCTTCGGCAATTTTCTCTAATGTATCGCCCAACAACGCCACATGATCAAAACTAACGTTGGTAATGACGCTTAAAATGGGCGTTATGATGTTGGTACTGTCCAATCGACCTCCCAATCCTACTTCGATAACTGCAATATCGACCGCTTGCTCCTTAAAATACGAAAACGCCATCAAGGTGGTTATCTCAAAAAAAGAAGGATTCAATTGCTCTATGATGCCTTGCGATTGTGCCACAAACTGCACCACATAATCGGCATCGATGGGTTTACCATTGACACGAATGCGCTCCGAAAAATCGCGCAAATGAGGCGAAGTATACAAACCTACCTTGTACCCTGCCGACTGCAAAATAGCCGCCAAGGTATGCGAAACAGACCCTTTTCCGTTGGTTCCTGCCACATGAATGGTTTTAAAAGCGGTATGCGGATGGTTATACGCCTTAGACAACGCCACTACATTATCTAGCCCTGGTTTATAAGCAGACTGCCCTACATGCTGAAAAGCAGGGGTTTTGACATAAAGATATTGAAGGGTTTCTTGGTAGTTCATAAAATCGCTAAAAATCCTTACAAAATTACACAAATCTGCATTTTTTTGCTATATTTACCAACATAAACTTTTAAAATCATGACTATGGGAGCGAAAAAGAATTTTGTATTGGACACCAACGTCATTTTACACGACTACAAGTGTATCTACAATTTCCAAGAGAACGATGTTTACATACCCATTGTGGTATTGGAAGAGTTGGACAAATTTAAAAAGGGCAACGAAGAAATCAACTACAACGCCCGACAGTTTGCCCGCGAGATGGACACCATTGTAACCACCGATAATTTCTTTGAAAAAGGCGCTCAAATTGGCGAAGGCTTGGGTCGTTTGTACGTAGTACTGACCAAAGAAATGTCTAAAAAGATTGCCGATGCGTTTATGGAACGTACCGCAGACCATCGCATATTGGCCACTACCGAGGCGGTACAAGCCGAGCATCCCAAAATGAAAACCATTTTGGTTACCAAAGACATCAACTTGCGCATGAAAGCACGCGCTGTTGGGTTGCTTACCGAAGACTACTTTAACGATAAAATTACCAACAAAGATATTTTTGACCGCGAACAAGAAACCTTTGAAGGCATCGATGCCGAAATCATTGACAGAATGTACAGCACCGCTGCTGGCGTAAGTGCAGATGTTCTACCTTTTAAGAAAGACTTGCTACCCAACCAATATTTTATCTTAAAGAGCGAACGCAACAGCATTATGGCACGCTACGACCACGAATTGGATTGCGTGGTAAAAGTGCAAAAAGAACGTACCTACGGCATCGACCCACGTAATGCCGAGCAAACCTTTGCCCTAAACGCCCTACTGGACGACGATATTAAATTGGTGTGCATTACCGGTAAAGCAGGTACCGGTAAAACCTTGTTGGCATTGGCAGCAGCCCTAGAAAAAGCCAACACCTACAAACAAATTCTATTGGCTCGTCCAATTGTGGCATTGGCCAACAAAGACATTGGTTTCTTGCCCGGTACCGAAAAAGAGAAAGTAGCTCCTTACATGCAACCTTTGTTTGATAACTTGAACGTTATTAAACATCAGTTTAGCGCCGAAAGCCGCGAAATCAACGCCATTAACGACATGCAACACAGCGGTCAGCTGGTAATTGAAGCTTTGGCCTTTATTAGAGGTAGAAGTTTATCGGACGCTTATATTATTGTAGACGAAGCGCAAAACCTAACGCCACACGAAATTAAAACCATCATTACCCGTGCTGGCGAAAATACCAAAGTAGTATTTACGGGCGACGTACAACAAATTGACCATCCTTATTTGGATATGCTATCGAACGGTTTGGCTTATACCATCGATAAAATGAAGGGACAAACCATTTTTGCACACGTCAATTTGATTAAGGGCGAACGCAGTTATTTGTCGGAACTAGCAAGTAATTTGCTATAAAAGTTGTATCTTAGCGCCCGCTATGAACTTACTTAAAAAGACATATTTAGTACTAACGTGCATTCTATTGGGCATGGTGGGTAATCTGCAAGCGGAAACACTTGTAGGTTATCCCATTCATCCCGAAAACACCCAAATATCGTTACTAACTTGTTCGCCCGGCGAGCAAATATACGAGTTATTTGGTCATACTGCCATTCGGATTGAAGACCCTACATCGAACATCGATTTTGTAGTGAATTACGGTTTGTTCGATTTTAATCAAGACAACTTTATTTACCGATTTGTGCGCGGTAAAACCGACTACATGGTGGGTGTTAGCTATACCCGTTCTTTTTTGGAGGGATACAAAGAAAGAGGATCGTCGGTAACGCAAAGCGTACTAAATTTAACCACACAAGAAAAAACTGATTTACTTAATCGGTTGGATGAGAACCTAAAACCTGAAAACAGGGAGTATCGTTATAACTTTATATACGATAACTGTGCTACCAGGGTTCGCGACATGATTGAAATGTCGGTAGAAAACAGAATATCCTATCCTACGCACGTAGAAAACTACACATTTAGAGAAGCCCTTATGTTGTATACCAAAGATGCTACATGGTCGCAACTGGGTTTTGATTTATGCTTGGGTAAAGGTGCCGATATGACAACTACTCAACGCGAGATGTTCTTTTTGCCCGAAATCTTGGGCAACTCGTACGCATCTTCTAGGATCATCAACGATAGCATAGCACAGCCCTTGACACTACAAACCAGCTTGCTTGTACCCAAAACCCGCGAAGATTCTACAGCATGGTTTACACCTACCTTGTGCGCCTACGTTTTGTTGCTATTAACCTTGTTCGCTTCTTTTTATTTGCGCGATAAGAAAAAGAAGAAATACTTGGAAATTGCCGACGTTGTATTCAACACCCTAAACGGTTTGGGCGGTTGCATCATTCTGTTCTTAATTTTATTTTCGCAACATCCCTTTACCAACGAGAACTACAACATTATATGGATGAACCCACTTACCCTGTTCCCATTGTTGGCATGTATTTTCCCCTTCATTAAGAAACTAAACGGTTTGTATTATGCCACAACCACCATTATGTGGTTAGCCTTTATCATCTTAATGCCTATATTGCCTCAAACCTTTAATACAGCGGTATTGCCATGGGTACTAACCTTGCTACTGCGCTCGTACTTGCGTTTCTCTGCTATTAAAGAAAGGCACGAAAGCAGAAATACACATATCTAATCAGGCAATAACAACAAAAGGCTGACTCAATGAGTCAGCCTTTTATATTGTTAGAAGATATCTTAAACAAAAAAACGACCGATTGGCCGTTCTTTTTTATTAGATAAGGTTAACAAACACTTCTTTACCTTCTTCTACCATGTTGATTTTGTCTTCGCGCAACAACCAACCAAAAGCAGCATACAAGTCTTTGTCTGTTAATTTAGTTGCTTTTTTGATTTCTTTAGCTTCTAGAGCTTTACCAGCATTGTTCAATGCATTCCAGATTAAACCGGCGTTTTTGCCAACTTTTTCTACCATTTTTTTAGGGATTAGGTTATGATATTCTATTAATTCGCTGCAAAAGTAATCTTTATTCTGAATTTATCACCTTGTATATTAGGCAATTTGCAAAAATGTACCGCAAAGGCATGCATTTTTGTTGTTTTATGCGAAAAATTCGCTATTTTTGCAACCGTTTTGTAATAAACGCCTCTTTAGCTCAGTTGGTAGAGCAACTCATTCGTAATGAGTAGGTCGTGGGTTCGAGTCCCATGAGAGGCTCGAAAAAAAGGACAACCATTCGGTTGTCCTTTTTTTCGTCTGTTCGTCCAAAACCACCTCCATTGCGGGTAATTTACCTGGAAGTTGAGGAGTTGGAGTTGTGTTTGTTTCTTAATAGAGGTAAAAGGGCGCTGTTTTTTCTTTAAACGCTTGTTCATTGTTTCGCCAATATGACAAAATATCGTCTGCTTGGTAGTTTTTGCCAAATTGTTGGCGGATGTA
>CAJGDW010000107.1 GCA_904502115.1 Paludibacteraceae bacterium
AAATGGATTGTTGCATGGTGCTAGAGTAATTTGCTATAGTCACGCTCAAACCAGAAATGGTCAATATAAAACAAATAGCTCCGGCATAAATAGTAAACACAGAACCAATAGGTGTTAAACCATAAACTAACCACGCTACCATCATAGCAATGCTAATATCTACCAAACCAATTACCCAATAAGGCAATAGTTTAGATAGTGTAAACGTAAACCTCGACACAGGTGTTACATTGATTTGTTCTACCGTGCCCGATTCTTTTTCGCCCACAATACTTAGCGCAGGCACAAAACCGCAAATCAAAATCAACACGATAATCATCAACGCAGGAATCATATAATAACGATAATTGAGTGTTGGGTTGTATCGGTTTTCTACGGTTACAAGTTCGGAAACGGCAGTAGGATTTTTCTCTCCACGCACCTCTTTTAGCGTGCTTGCAATAGTTTGTACCACATATTGCATACCAATGCCACCTTTTGTAGCATTCACAGCATTGGCAGTGATGCTAATACGTTCAGGCTCTGTAGCAAACATATCACGTTCAAAATGGTTGGGTATTTGCACTATCACATCCACATCGCCCTCTTCTAGTGCCATCATTGCCTCATTAAACTCCGAAGTATTTTGCACCAAAGTTAGATAAGACGAAGCCTCTATGTGCGATGCCATGCGACGCGAAGTAGAACTATGGTCTGCATCTACAAGTGCCACATTCACATTTTTTACATCCATGGTCATAATAAGTGGCATCAAAAGCATCAGCATAAAAGGAAACGCCAACACAATGCGCAGCAAAAAAGGATTCCTTTTTATCTGTATAAATTCTTTCTTTAAGAGTACTAAAAATGTACGCATATCTTTATTCCAATTTATCGTTAAACTTTTTAAGCGATACAGTAATCAACAACACGGTCATACCCACTAATATTACTACATCGTGCCAAACATCTACTATCGAAACTCCCTGAATCATCATTTTTCTAATGGCATCGTTGTACCATCGGGCAGGAATAATATGCGACACAACCTTAAAGAAATCAGGTAAATTTTCTATGGGAAACATCATACCCGAAAGCATCATAATGGGCATCATCATGACCACTGCCGATACCAAAAGGGCTACCAACTGTGTTTGTGCAATGGTAGAAACCAACAAACCTAAAGAAAGTGCAAGTAATAAGTACAAAATAGAGACCGCAAGTATTCCCCAAACACCGCCCGACATAGGCACATCTAGCAAAAACCTTGCTAAAACTAGCATCACAACAAGCACCACAAACGAAATGCCAAAATACGGTATCATTTTAGCAAAAATGATTTTTACCGGACGCACAGGCGACACCAAAAGCACCTCCATGGTACCCACTTCTTTTTCGCGCACAATCGACACCGATGTCATCATAGCACACACCAAAATAAAAATAAATCCCATAATGCCAGGCACAAAGTTGTAGGCACTTTTCATTTGTGGATTAAAAAGCATACGCGTTTCAAACATGGCTTGTTGCGAAGCTGTTCCCAACAAAATTCCTTGCATATAAGCAACAGACGAATTGGCCGTATTCACATTTGACGCATCCACTATCAGTTGAATAGCCGGTGTAATAGGCACTCCTGCTTGTTGTTGGGCCAACTTTTTATCAAAATCAGCATCAAAAACCACCACAGCACTCACCTTGCCCGTGCGCAACTGCTCGTCTATCTCGGTAGCAGAAATATATCCTTTAAAAGAAAAATACTCGTTGTGCGCAAGCCTATCTACTGCCTTTTCTACCCCATCGGTACGATTGGGTGCTACTACTGCCACAGGAATATTGTTTACCTCGGTCGATATGGCAAAACCAAACAGCACCATCAACACCACTGGTATCAACATCACTACTAGCATTGTACGCGTATCACGCAAAATATGCAGCGATTCTTTTTTTACAAACGAACCAAAATTTTGTTTCATACTTTAATCTCCTCGTTTTGCACGGCGTGCCAATGTTCTAAACACCTCATCCATAGATACAACCCCAAATTGTTTTTTTAGTGCTTGTGGTGTATCCAAAGCTTCTATTTTTCCATCCACCATAATCGACACACGCGAACAATATTCCGCCTCGTCCATATAGTGAGTAGTTACAAAAATAGTGGTTCCAGCGGCCGCCTCTTCGTATATCAATTCCCAAAACTGACGACGGGTAATAGGGTCAACCCCACCTGTAGGTTCATCCAAAAAGATTACTTCTGGCTTATGAATAGTAGCAATCACAAAAGAAAGTTTTTGTTTCCATCCCAAAGGCAAAGAACCAACCATCGTATCTTTTTCCGACATAAATTGTAGTCTATCAAGTAGCCAAAGGGCACGCTGCTCGCTTTCTTTTTTACTCATACCATAAATACCAGCAAACAGCATCATGTTTTCCCAAATGGTAAGGTCGTTGTAAAGCGAAAAACGCTGACTCATATAACCAATATGGCATTTTATTTCTTCAGCCTCTGTCATAACATCAAATCCTGCCACACTGCCATTGCCTGATGTAGGGAAACTCAAACCACAAAGCATGCGCATAGCCGTGGTTTTACCAGCCCCATTTGCGCCCAAAAAACCAAAAATCTCGCCTTTTTCCACGTCGAACGATATGTTATCGACCGCCGTAAAACGCCCAAACTTTTTGGTTAAATTGCGTACAGAAATTACTATTTCGCTCATGGTTTCATCAGTTTAATAAACATATCTTCGATGGTAGGCACTACGGGTTCTATGCAAAAGCCATCCACATTGGCCAATGTTTTTTTCATCTCCTCGGCATTAAAACTTGCATCAGCTACCAAGTGATGCATCTCGCCAAATGGATAACAATTTAGCACACCTAGCTGCTTGCGTACCACCTCTAGCAAAGCAAACATATTTTTTGCTTTCACTCCATAAAGCGGCAAATCAAAAGCCTTTACCATATTTTCCGGTGTATCAATGCCCAAAATCCGTCCTTCATTCATTAATGCAATCCTATCGCAACGCGAAGCCTCATCCATATAAGGCGTAGAAACCAAAATGGTAATACCTTGTTTTTTAAGGTTGCTCAGCATATCCCAAAACTCGCTACGCGACACTGCATCCACCCCCGTAGTTGGTTCATCCAAAAACAACACACTTGGGCAGTGAATAAGCGCACACGAAAGGGCCAATTTTTGTTTCATACCACCCGACAGTTTCCCTGCACGACGTGTTTTAAAAGGTTCAATCTGCTTGTAAATAGGTGCAACCAAATGATAAGATTGCTCCACAGTTACCCCAAAAATAGCAGCAAAAAATTGCAAATTTTCTTCCACCGACAAATCGGGATAAAGCGAAAACCTACCCGGCATATACCCCACTCTAGTACGTATCTCACGATAGTCCTTCATTATATCCAGTCCATCAACAGTGGCACTACCAGCATCGGGATTTATCAAAGTGGTAAGCAGTCTAAAAAGCGTAGTCTTTCCAGCACCATCGGGCCCAATCAGGCCAAACAACTCGCCCTTTTTCACCTCAAACGACACGTTGTCCAAAGCCTTCAACTCGCCGTAACTTTTTGATATATTTTTTATTTCTATGGCATTCATATTATAAAATCACTTCGCCAGCCAAACCAATTTTTAGTTTGCCGTCGTTTTTTACAGCAATTTTTACCGCATACACCAAATTGGCCCTAGAATCGTTGGTTTGAATGTTTTTTGGGGTAAATTCACTTTCCGACGCTATCCAAGTAATGGTTCCATCGTACTCAAAACGTTCTTCGGCTCCAAAATTGGCTATTACCTTTACTGTATCACCTAATTTAACCTTACTTAGTTGTTCCGATGTAAAATAAGCACGCAAGTACATTTTATTTAAATCGGCCACTTTAAATAATGGTTTTCCCACGGTTGCCAACTCTCCCACCTCAGCGTATTTTACCAAAACGGTTCCACCTACTGGCGACACCACACGGCATTTTGCAATGCGGTCTTCCAATGCCAAAATCTGTGCTTCCAATGCAGCAGAATTGTTGTTTATGGTAACCGTATTTTTAGTCAAGGTAGATAAAGTGGCATCCAATTGGCTTTCTAACACACGCAAGTGAGCCTCCATATCGTCGTATTGCTTTTGGGTAGTGGCCCCATCTTTAAGCATATTGGCAAAACGCACCAATTCTGCTTTTTGCTTGGCAATTTGTTCTTTTATAGTTGCCACTTGTTTTTGCACATCTGGGCGAGAACCCAACAAAGCACTACGTTGAGCAATCAATTGTTTGCGTTGCAAGTCTAGTTGTAGGCTATCAACTTCACCAACCACAGCGTTAGCTAGCACTTGTGTACCTTCCTCTGCATCCAATCGCATAATTTTGCCCGATGCCTCGGACGATACCACCACTTCTGTAGCTTCAAAAGTTCCTTGTGCATCAAATTCAGCCTCGCTAGCGCAAGATACTGCCAACATGGCCAAAGCTATATACATTATCTTTTTCATATTTTATTGGTTTAATGTGTTTTTTAATCGATAAACGGCTTGTAATAATTCTATTTCGTGCGTGCTTTGATTTAGTTTCGCTGTAGTTTCATCGGTTATTTTACGCAACAAATCGGTAGCATCAATCACATTGTTTTCTAGTTGAGACTCTGCAGCAAGACG
>CAJGDW010000108.1 GCA_904502115.1 Paludibacteraceae bacterium
CACCTCATACTATTGGCCAAAAACAAAACCGGTTACAAAAACTTATGTAAGCTGGTTTCCATTGCCAATATCGATGGTTTTTACAACCGTCCTCGTATCGATAAAAACATCCTAGAAAAATATCACGAAGGCCTTATTGTGTCGTCGGCTTGTTTGGCAGGCGAGTTGTCGCAACTCATCATGGACGACCGTATGGAAGAAGCCGAACAAGCGGCTATGTGGTTCAAGAACTTGTTTGGCGACGATTTCTACATTGAATTACAACGTCATCAAACCGATAAACCCGATGCCGATACTGAAGTGTATGAGCAACAAAAGGTGGTGTTGCCTCAACTGGTGGCGTTGGCGCAAAAATTGGGCATCAAAATCATAGCCTCGAACGACGTTCACTTTGTAGAAGAATCGCATGGCGAAGCGCACGACCGTTTAATCTGTTTGAGTACGGGCAAGAAAATGAATGAGCCCCGTATGCACTATTCCAAACAAGAATGGTTGAAATCGCCCGCCGAAATGTCGGCCATCTTTGCAGATTACCCCGAGGCCATTAACAATACCCTCGAAATTGCCGAAAAAGTAGAGGTGTATTCCATTGAGTCGGGTCCTATTATGCCTATGTTCGATATTCCGTCTACGTTTGGAAGCGAGGACGAGTATCGTCAAAAATATACCCACCAAGATTTGTTTGACGAGTTTACCCGCAACGAAAAGGGCGAGGTAGTGCTATCGCAAGAAGAGGCCGAAGATAAAATCAAAAAGTTGGGCGGGTACGATAAATTATACCGTATTAAATTAGAGGCCGATTATTTGGCCAAACTAGCCTGGGAAGGGGCGGCCAAACGTTACGGCGATACCCTAACCGACGAGCAAACCGAACGCATTATATTTGAGTTACACATCATGAAAACCATGGGTTTCCCGGGTTACTTCTTGATTGTGCAAGACTACATCCGTGCTGCTCGCGAAGAGTTGGGCGTGAGTGTAGGCCCCGGTCGTGGTTCGGCGGCAGGTTCGGTGGTGGCCTATTGTTTGCGCATTACCGACGTAGACCCCCTAAAATACGACCTGCTGTTTGAACGTTTCTTGAATCCAGACCGTATATCGTTGCCCGATATTGACGTCGACTTTGACGACGATGGTCGTGGCGCTGTGCTCGATTGGGTAACCGAAAAATACGGCAAAGAAAAGGTCGCCCACATTATTACCTATGGTAGTATGGCTACCAAATCGAGTATCAAGGACGTAGGCCGTGTACAAGACATTCCTTTGCCCAAGGTAAACGAGGTGGTAGGCTTGGTGCCCGATAAATTTGGCGAGCAATTTGCCGATCCTGTTACCCAAAAAGTACCCAAGGTAACAGTAAAAAATTGTGTAAAATTGGTGCCCGCCATACACGATATGCGCTATGGTATGGACGATGGCATCGCTTCGATGCTAGAATACGCAGGCCAGCTAGAGGGAACCGTGCGCCAAATTGGTATTCACGCCTGCGGGGTAATTATTGGTGCCGACGATTTGACCAACTTTGCCCCCTTAACCACGGTAAAAGATAAGCTATCGGGCGAGGATATTGTAGTAACCGAGTACGATGGCCACGTAGTAGAATCGGTGGGGCTGATTAAGATGGACTTTTTGGGATTGAGTACCTTGTCCATTATCAAAGAGGCCATTAAAAACATTAAATTATCCAAAGGCATAGACGTTGATATCGATGCCATTCCTATAGATGATGCTGCAACGTACAAACTGTACAGCGAAGGTAGAACCATTGGTACCTTCCAGTTTGAATCGCCCGGTATGCAAAAATACTTGCGCGAGTTGCAACCAACGGTGTTCGAAGACTTGATTGCGATGAACGCCTTGTATCGTCCAGGTCCCATGGACTACATTCCACAATTTATTGCCCGTAAGCAAGGTCGTGAACCGATATCGTACGATATCCCTATCATGGAAAAATACCTGAAAGACACGTACGGTATTACGGTGTACCAAGAACAGGTGATGCTTCTTTCGCGTTTGTTGGCAGGCTTTACACGTGGTCAGTCGGATGCTTTGCGTAAAGCCATGGGTAAAAAAATTATCGCCATCCTAAACGAGTTAAAAGGTAAATTCATAGAGGGGGGTGTAAAAAATGGGCACGACAAAGATATTCTAGAAAAGATTTGGGCGGACTGGGAAAAATTTGCTTCCTACGCGTTTAATAAATCGCACGCTACGTGCTATTCGTGGGTGGCGTACCAAACTGCCTACCTAAAAGCACATTATCCTGCCGAATTTATGGCGGCCAACTTAACCCGTAACAAAGACGATATTAAGGAGGTTACCAAGTTTATGCAGGAATGCAAATCGATGGGCATTAGTGTGTTAGGCCCTAGTATCAATGCCAGCTTCTTGCACTTTACTTCCGACAAGGACGATAACATTCGCTTTGGTTTGGGCGGTGTAAAAGGGGTAGGCGAAGGCGCTGTAGAGGCCATTATCAAAGAGCGCAAAGAAAACGGACCTTTCAAAGATACGTTCGACTTTTTTGAACGCATCAACCTATCGGCATGTAACCGTAAGGCCATAGAAAGTTTGGTCTTGGCGGGTGCATTCGACGAGTTGGGCGATATTACACGCGAACAATTCTTTGTGCAAGCAAGCAACGGCGAAACCTTCTTGGATCAGCTGATGCGTTATGCCAACAAGTACCAAAACGACAATTGCATGCAAGGAACCCTGTTCGATGATATCGAAGAAATCGAAATTCAACGTCCTTCTGCTCCCGTCGCACCCGAAACATCGTCGTTTGAACGCTTGAACAAAGAAAAAGAGCTGGTAGGTATTTATCTATCCGCTCATCCGCTAGACGATTACAAAACCGAAATTACCATTGCTTGCAATGCCGATATTGGTCAGCTGAACGATTCTGCTGCTTTGGATAAAAAGTACGGTGCAGGGCAAATTGTTGTGGCTGGGGTGGTTCGTTCGGTCGAAGAAATATTAACCAAGCGCAATACATCGCTTACTAAATTTACCATAGAGGGATATTCCGGCGAGGTAACCCTTACAGCGCTTACTAAAAAAATTCAAGACTTTAGGCATTTGCTGTTTGTCAATTCGTTTGTGGTATTGACAGGTAAAATGGAATACACGTGGCGTGCTATCAATGCGCAACGCAGTCAGCGCGATGGTAAACCAACTAGCGACAATCCCGAAGAGAAAGAATTCTCGGTGAGCCGCATCGAAGAATTGTCATCGTTACGCGGTAAAGTAGGTAAAAAAATAACCTTGCGTTTCCCCTTGGATGGCATCAACAGCGAGGTAATTAATGCGGTGCAACCTTACATCAATGCGCAACCCAAGGAGGGACAAGTGGCTGTAGAACTGGCAGTAGATGTGTACGACCCTGTTTCTAATTTGTCCATCCAATCCAAAGGACAATATCCCATTGTTTTGACAGAGGAATTGCTGAACATGTTAAAATCGTGGAGCGAAGAGGACGATAGCCGATTTGTGTATTTTGTTGAAAAATAAACTTGTTTACTAATAGAATACCGCCTATATTTGTACGTCGCTTGTCACTAGTCACTTGTCGACTAAACGACTCAACGACTCAACGACTAAAGTTGCGATTAAGCGAGAGCAGAACAAATTTATTTGTTATGCCGAGCGGGAGCAACTTCATGAAAAGCGAAGCTTTGAATAAACAACAATAAACAACTAAACAATAAAAACTTATGGCATTACAATTTACAGACGCTACTTTTGATGAAGTATTGAGCAGCAATACAGTAGTAGTAGCAGACTTTTGGGCAGAATGGTGTGGACCTTGCAAAATGGTAGGTCCTTTCATTGAACAATTAGCAGCAGAATACGAAGGCAAAGCTGCTATTGGTAAAATTGATATCGAAGAAAACGACGATTTGGCTACTAAATACGCTATTCGTAACATCCCAACCGTTTTGTTCTTCAAAAACGGCGAGGTAGTAGACAAAATGGTAGGTGCTGCTCCTAAAGCTGCCTACGAAGAAAAACTAAAATCGTTGTTGTAATCAACCACTTTCAAAAAAACTAAAAGCGAGGTGAACGCCTCGCTTTTAGTTTTTTTTGAGGTGCGTTATAGTATCACCCTTGGCGAGACATTCAGTTTAGAGAAGGCGAACAGTTTCTTGCCCAAATCTTTGAGTGATGCGCCAATGTGGTACACATCGGTATCGTCAATGATCAGGAACCTGTCGTGCGCCTTGGTGTATTTTTCTATCTCAATGGGCGGATATTGATTGTTGTGTTTCTGCAAATCTAATTTCAATGCATCCGACCAATGCGAAGTGTATATTTTGGCCGATACTCCAGCATTTCGTTTGCTAAGCATCAGTAGCACC
>CAJGDW010000109.1 GCA_904502115.1 Paludibacteraceae bacterium
GACTACGTGATTGTATCGGTTGCAGAAAGTGCCATTGTAGATTTCTTTCCCTACACCCCCGATAGCGTCATCGTAAAATCGATAGAATAATAGTCGCTTCGCTTAGACTAATCGACTAATCGGCTAATCGAAATAATAAAGGAGAAATACGCCCAAAGAGCCTATTTCTCCTTTCTCCTTTATCAACTATCAACTACAAAATTACCTTACCGGTAATTTTATAACCTGTCCTATTTGAAGGGTACCCAGTTTTTTAGGCGCGTTGGCCTTGCGGATTGCTGCAACCGACACGCCTTTCTTTTTGGCTATGGTCCAAAGATTATCGCCTGCTTTCACTTTGTAAGTAGTTTGTAAGGCAATTTTGTTTTCTATCTTACGCGATATCAAATCGCTTTTGTAAGCAACAATCGAGTCTTTCTGACTGATAAAACGGTATGCACAATCGCTTGGCAAACAAAGGTTGCAGGGTTTGGTATTACCTGGAACTAAATCGTAGCGGTATTGCGGATTTAGACGACGCAATTCGTCAATATGCACACCCAAACAATCGGAAATTTGTTCTAAATGCACCCTATAATTAACACAAAGCGTATCGGTAGCCAAAGGTAGTTTTAACTCCGATGGGCAGATATGATACACCTCGTCGGCATAATGCATAGAATAGGTTGCCGCAATAAAGGCGGGCACATAACCACGTGTTTCGCGAGGCAAATATTCATAAATGTCCCAATAATCTTTTTTTCCACCCGAACGACGAATGGCCTTATTTACATTACCAGGACCACAGTTATACGCCGCAATCACCAACATCCAATCGTTATATATAGCATACAAATCTTTTAAATAAGCTACAGCAGCCACCGATGATTTATAAGGATCGCAGCGTTCATCTACCAAAGAATTCACTTCCAATCCGTACAACCTACCCGTTGCAGGCATAAACTGCCACAAACCTGCCGCCCCTACATACGATTTTGCCGAAGGGTTCAATGCCGATTCAATCACGGGCAAATATTTTAATTCCAACGGCAATCCGCCTGCTTCCAGGGCATTCTCGAATATGGGGAAATAATATTTAGACAAGGCCAGTAAAGACGACAAACGCTTGGGGTACTTACGCACATAAGAATCTATATAAGAGCGTACAACCTCGTTGTAAGGCATCTCCATAATGGTAGGCATTTGCGATAGATAACGCACATAGTCTTCTTTTTTCAACGTATCTTTCCAGGCTATAGCTTGACAAGAATCACTTTGAATCAGCTCGTGACGCCAACGCACGTACGATTCTTCTATAATTCTATCAAATACAACCATCTCGGTTGTATCATTTTGCAAACTATCTGCTAAAGGAAGCGCCAAAGAATCCGAAATTGCAATGGGAGTAGAAAGGGCTAATGTATCGTTTACCGATACACTCAAACTATCGGAATTGGCCAATAAAGTTACGGTACTTACTAAAAAGGTGAAAAAAGAAAATACAATTCGTTTCATTAAAATTTCAATTTACAACGCAAACCAATGGATGTGTCGGTTTGCTGATACTGACTAGGTGGCAATACAGCGGGCGCCACTTGGAGTGAAAGGTCGGGACTGATGTCGTAATCGGCCATTTGGGCATCTACATAGGCATCAATCATCGACAATAAATACAATACCCCGGTACAAATAATGCACAAATCGCGGTTGCGCAAATAAGCATCTTGCTTGTTTTTGATGGTACGGGTGTAATAATCTTTGTTGGAACTATCTATCACCACTCCCTTGGGCAATACATTCTCGTAGAATTTAGAATCGGGATTGGCATCGATGATATCAATGTATGCCTTTCGGTAATCGACATACATTTGGTTGTTCCACGATATGGCGTATGCCAAACCCATGGCACCACCATAAAGAATGGGTAATTTCCAATACTGACGGTTGTAGATTTGTCCTAAACCAGGCACCACCGCCGCCAACCACACCGCCATGTCTGGGTCCACCTGGTAGTTGCTTTTTACGGGTGTTCCAGGGGGAATGGTTTGTTGTTTAGGTTGCATGAGCAACACAGAGCTTTCTGCTTGCGTGGTATCTGCCACTACTTGTGTAGTATCTACCGCGCCCAGCACAAAAGTGGTATCCACTATTATTGGACTAAGCGAATCTGTAGTTACCTGAAAGGCACTGGCATATACCCCTATTGTGCACAACAACCAACCAGCTACTATGTAAAGTAGTTTTCTCAAGCGTTTTGACGAATTTGGTCCATGGTTGCCAACAATTTTTCCAATTCATCGTCGTTGGCAAACTGCAATACAATGCGACCTTTGCCTTTATCATTGCGCTCAATTTTTACCGATGCACCAAACAAATTAGACAAGTGTTTGCTCATTTGTTCGTACTCGGCTTTAATTTCAGGGTCGGCTTGTTTTTTAGCAGGTTTAGCAACCGACAAGTTCTTTACCAATTCTTCTACTTTGCGTACCGAATAACCATTTTTTACAATGTCTTCGTATAGTTGAATCATCAAAGCAGGGTCTGACACGTTGATAAGGGCACGTGCATGACCCATATCAATCTCTTTTTTGGTAAGACCTAGCTGAATTTCGGCAGGTAATTTTAGCAAACGCAAATAGTTGGCTACCGTAGCACGTTTTTTGCCTACACGCTCACTCAGTTTTTCTTGTGTAAACTGGTATTCGTCTAGCAAACGTTGGTACGTAAGCGCAATTTCTATAGAGTTTAGGTCTTCGCGTTGGATGTTTTCTACCAACGCCATTTCCATCATGGTTTCGTCCGATACTCTTTTTACGTAGGCAGGAATTTTGGTCAAGCCTGCCATTTTAGAGGCTCTGTAACGACGTTCACCGGCAATAATCATGTATTTGCCAGGTTCGGTTTCGCGCAAGGTAATGGGTTGCACTACGCCCAATTCGGCAATAGAAGCAGCCAATTCTTTTAAGGCTTCTTCGTCAAAAACGGTACGAGGTTGACCAGGGTTGGCTTGAATTTTTGACAATTCAATTTCGTCTATCAACGACGAACCGCTGGTTTGCACCGTAGGTTGCAAATCAATCAATGCTCCCAAACCTCTGCCTAATGCACTCTTTTTTTCTGCCATGATATTATGCGTTTTTCTTTACTACTTCTTCTGCCAATTGCAAGTAATTGCGTGCCCCTGTTGAATCAGCATCGTACAACAAAACAGGTACCCCGTGACTGGGCGATTCGCTGAGTCGGATGTTGCGTTGAATAATGGTTTCGAACACCATGTCTTGGAAGTGTTGTTTCACCTCATCGTACACCTGACGCGCCAAGCGCAAACGTGCATCGTACATGGTTAGCAAAAAGCCTTCAATTTCCAAATTAGGATTCAAACGACTCTTAATGATTTTGATGGTTACCAATAGTTTGCTAATACCTTCTAGGGCGTAGTATTCGGCCTGAACGGGTATAATAACCGAGTCGGCAGCGGTTAAACAGTTTACCGTAATCAAACCCAACGAGGGCGAGCAGTCTATTAGAATATAGTCGTATTTGTCTTTCAACGGAGTTAAAATGCGTTTCAAAAACTCTTCGCGGTTTTCAAGTTTCAGCATTTCAATTTCGGCCCCAACCAAGTCGATGTGCGAAGGAAGCACATCCAAATTTTCTACCTCGGTAGAACGAATGGCCTTTTCTACCGGCAAATTGTTGATTAAGCATTCGTAAATGCTTTCGTGAATGTCGGTAATATCAATATTTAATCCAGACGAAGCATTGGCTTGTGGGTCGGCATCGACCAACAACACTTTCTTTTCCATAACGGCCAACGATGCCGCCAAGTTTACCGCTGTGGTGGTTTTACCTACACCGCCTTTTTGATTGGCTATAGCAATAATTTTTCCCATAATAATTATGTCGTTTGTTGCTTGTCGCTTGTCGTTTGTCGCGCGTCATTAAATATACTAGCGACAAGTGACTATTGACTAACAACAGTTATATTAGGGGCAAAGATAGTAATTTTAAAACGACTAATAAAGTTACATAATCATAATTTATGCACAAAGAATGTATAAAAAGTTGATAACTTTTTTAAGAATCGTTTTCTGCTAGCTAAACGAATGCTTTTCTTACGTTTTTATAACAAAAAAAATATTTCATAGTGTACAGAAAAAGTTGTATTTTTGCAGCGTTTACGTAAACATCGATGATTATGAAGGACAAGATTAACAGTCTATTACTTGAAATTAAGGGTTTGCAACCCCAAAGCAAAGAAGAAGTAGAAACCCTACGCATTAAATACCTCAGCAAAAAAGGCGTGTTGAACGATTTGTTTGGCGAATTTAAAAACGTACCCAACGAAGAAAAACGC
>CAJGDW010000110.1 GCA_904502115.1 Paludibacteraceae bacterium
GCACTACAAAACGGCACTTACTATGCAATTTCAACTGCAATCGGATTATCAGCCTACCGGCGATCAGCCCGAAGCCATTCGTCAATTGGTAAACGGGTTGAATGAGCACGAACCCTGCCAAACCTTATTGGGTGTAACGGGTTCGGGCAAAACCTTTACCATTGCCAATGTGATTGCAGCGGTAAATAGACCTACACTGGTATTAAGCCACAACAAAACACTCGCTGCCCAATTGTACAGCGAGTTTAAAAGTTTCTTTCCCAACAATGCGGTAGAATATTTTGTATCGTACTACGATTACTACCAACCCGAAGCCTACATTCCTACTACCGATACCTACATTGAGAAAGATTTAGCCATTAACGAAGAAATAGACCGTTTGCGATTATCGGCCACATCGGCCCTGCTATCGGGCAGAAAAGACATCATTGTGGTATCGTCGGTATCGTGTATCTACGGCATTGGCAACCCCGAAGATTTTACCAAAAACCAAGTACACATTCGCGTAGGGCAAAAAATTGTGCGCGATGTATTTTTGCGCAACCTGGTATCGGCCATGTACAGCCGCGACGAAATCAACTTTGGTCGCACCAATTTTAGGGTAAAAGGCGACACGGTGGATATTTGGCTGTCGCATACCGATGTTATTGTACGGGTTATATTTTGGGGCGACGAAATTGAAAGCATCGAACTATTGGACGCCATCACGCTCTTTACCATAGAGGTATTGGACGAATACTGCATACCCCCATCGACCATTTTTGTTACCACGCCAGAGAACACCAAACGCGCCATCAAAGAAATTGAACTAGATTTGGGCAAACAGGTGGAATATTTACAATCGATTGGCAAAAATTACGAAGCCAAACGTTTGTACGAGCGCACCACCTACGATTTGGAAATGATCCGCGAAATTGGCTATTGCTCGGGCGTAGAAAACTATTCGCGCTACTTTGACGGGCGCGAAGCAGGTACCCCACCCTTTTGCTTGCTCGACTTTTTTTCGGACGATTTCTTGCTGGTTATTGACGAAAGCCACGTTACCGTACCCCAAATTCACGCCATGTACGGGGGCGATGCTGCACGCAAAAAGAACCTGGTAGAGTACGGCTTCAGATTGCCTGCCGCCATGGATAACCGTCCGCTCAAATTTGAAGAATTTGAACAAAAACAAGGGCAAACCATATACGTAAGTGCTACCCCTGCTGCCTACGAGTTGGAAAAATCTGGCGGCGTTGTGGTAGAGCAATTGATACGTCCTACGGGGTTGCTCGACCCCGAAATTGAAGTACGTCCAAGCAAAAATCAAATAGACGATTTATTGGAAGAAATTGCCATTCGTGCCGAAAAAGACGAGCGCACCTTGGTAACTACCCTAACCAAACGCATGGCCGAAGAATTGGATATATACTTAAAGAAAAACGGCGTGCGCAGTACCTATATCCACTCGGATGTTGACACATTGGAACGGGTTCAAATTTTGGAAGATTTGCGCAAAGGATTGTACGATGTACTGATTGGCGTAAACTTGCTGCGCGAAGGTATTGACTTGCCCCAAGTATCGTTGGTAGCCATACTAGATGCCGATAAAGAAGGGTTCTTGCGTTCGCACCGATCGCTTACCCAAACGGCAGGACGTGCTGCCCGTAACCTCAACGGCAAGGTTTTGATGTATGCCGATACCATTACCGAGAGCATGCGCCTTACCATTGACGAAACCAACCGTCGCCGCAGCATTCAACAAGCCTACAACGAGGCTCATGGCATTACGCCCCGTGCCTTGAACAAGAAATCGGCTCATGCCATTAGCGGTTATGAAATTACAAACGAAAATGCCCCCTTCGACAAGCTCAGGGACCGTACGAACGAACCTTCTAAACTAGCGGCCGTGGCTGCCGACCCTGTGATTGAACACATGAGCAAGGCACAGTTAGAGAAAGCCATTGCTACTACCAAAAAACGCATGCTAGAGGCGTCTAAAAACCTTGATTTTCTGCAAGCCGCCCAGTACCGCGACGAAATGTTGCGGTTACAAGATTATCATAATATTGACAAGGGATAGGGTGCGTGTTAAAAACTACTGCGAGAAAGGTCCGGCTATTTTTTAATATGCACCTGATAGGATGCGGTTTTGGGTTATTGAAAAGGATATACTTTTTAAAACACGGCTTGGCAAATTTGGCGGATGTTGTCGGATTTGCCCAAGGTGTAGAAATGGAGCGAAGGAATGCCAAAGGCTTTGAGCTGTTTGCATTGCTCTATGGTCCACGCTACCCCTACTTGACGCGCCGCCTCGTTGGTGGTGCATTTTTTTACCTCGCGCACCAACTCATCGGGAATATCGATATTAAAGGTTTGGGGCAATAAATTCAAATCGTTCAAACCCGAAATGGGTTTTAAACCAGGTACAATGGGGATAGTAATTCCTTCGGCACGGCAAGCCTTTACAAAATCAAAGTATTTTTGATTGTCAAAAAACAGCTGCGTTACCGCATACTCGGCACCCAATTTTACTTTTTCTTTTAAAAACTGAATATCCGTTTCTAGGTTAGGCGCTTCGATGTGCTTTTCGGGATAACAAGCCACACCCATAGAGAATTGAGTAGGAACTGGGGCTTTTAGCGCATCGTCCAAATAAAGGCCCTTGTTCATGTTGTTAATTTGCTGCATCAAATCGGTGGTATGCGCATGGCCGTTTTCGTTGGGAATGAACACACGCGAACCCTTTTGCGCATCGCCACGCAACACAAACAGGTTGTGAATATCCAAAAAATGCAAGTCGATAAGAATGTTTTCGATGTCTTCTTGGTTCAAACCACTGCAAATAAGGTGAGGCACTACCTCAATGCCGTATTTGTAATGAATGGCAGCCGCCGTTGCCACCGTACCCGGACGTTTGCGCACCACGCGTTTTTCGATGCTACCATCCTCTTTGGTTTTGTATTGCACATCGGCAGCATGATACGTAATGTTGATGTACGATGGATTAAATTCCAACAACGGATCGATGGCGGCATAAATGGCCTCGATGCCTTTCCCCTTTAACGGAGGCAATACCTCAAAGGTGAACAAAGGTTGCGTTGCAGTACGTAATTTTTCGGCAATGTTTATCATGATTAAAAATATTTAGCGTGTTGATTGGCAATGTGCAACCCACAAACCGATGCTTGGGGCAACATGGCACCGTTTTCGGTAAGGGTAATGTTTAAATCAGCGGCATCCAACAAGTGGAACACCTCTTTTTTAAGGGCATGGTTGGGCAAGCAAGAATACCCAACAGCCGGACGAATACCCGTATCAAATCCCCACCACTCGTTTTTCATGGCATCGAACAAGCATTCAGAGCATGCCTCTACCAACCTATCGGCCAACAGTTGCACCACCATAGCGGCGTATGTTTCGTTTTGTTTTTGTAACGATGCTATCCAGTCCATGACATCGACCGTAATGGCAAAAGCACCCACGTAATCGCCATGAGGCGACACAAAGTCGGCCAACGAACAATCGCGACGTTCCATGGGCAACAAAACAGGGCCTATTTGCAAGGCATCGCCCGTAGAAACAGCAGGGTAAATACCCACCCTAGCACGTATTTGCCAACGACTGGGGTTATCAAATAGGTATTTTTGGGCTTCGGCAATCAAATCGCCCGCCTCGTCAAATTTCATTTTCCATGCCTGTGCGTAGGCTTTCCAGTTGATGTACGATGCCACTTGTTTTAAAGGCAAGGCCTCGTCAGCACGCCAAGCGCCCAATGCAGTAGGCACATAAATGGGTTCATTCTCCCAATCGATGGCTACCGATTTATGGGTTTCGGGCGTTTGTTTTTGTTCGTATTGCGCCCTGATTTGGGCATATTCTTGTTTGAATTTGCCAGCTGCTGCAGAATCGGCCAACAAATCGTTTACCAATGCTACGTTGTGCGAAGCATCTTTGGAATGCAACACAGGAGCATCGTACAAGGGGGCTATTTTTAGGGCAGTATGCGCCAACGATGTGGTAGCACCCCCTACAATTAACGGTATTTGGCAACCCAAACGTTGCAATTCTTCTGCCACATCGGCCATTTCTGCCAACGAAGGGGTAATCAAACCACTCAAACAAATGGCAACCGCTTTCTCTTGCACGGCTGTACGCACAATGGTATCTTTGGGCACCATCACACCCAAATCAATTACCTCGTATCCGTTGCAAGCCAACACAACGCCCACAATGTTTTTACCAATATCGTGCACGTCGCCTTTTACCGTAGCCAGTACAACTTTGGGACGAGCAGTGGCATTTTGCGCATCTTGTTGCAGCAAAGGTTCGATGTAGCTA
>CAJGDW010000111.1 GCA_904502115.1 Paludibacteraceae bacterium
ATGAATATAATTAATACTATATCCTTCTTCTAACATATGCATATACTTTAGCCGTTCAGCATATCCATGTTTCTTGTATTTTTTTGACATAAAAAACCCCGAAAGTTTTTTGTCTAACTTTCGGGGGTCATATCAAAATTTTAGTCGCTCTTTTTTTTATCATCATCTTATTTCTTACAATCTTACTTTTTTTGTGGCGATACCAGCTTCACCCACTACGTTGATAATGTAGATACCTTTGCTTTTAGGCAAGCTAATTTCAGCGTATTGATCATTAACCGTGTAGGTAGTGCTGCGTCCCACCATGTCCGATACCACAATGCGTTGTAGTTGTGCTTCTTCGCTTGCCGATACAATAACGGTATTTTCTTGCACAAAGATGTCTATGTTGTTGTTTTGGGCAAGTTCTTCGTCAATATTAGTTAGCTCGTTGTCCTCTTCTTCTTGAATTGGAGTGGCATGCAAGTAGAAACGGCCCTTGTAATCGCCTTTTTTTAGCCCACTTACCGTGCAAACTTCGCCGTTAGACAAATTGTACATCGTAGAAGTAGTTCTGTCTTCTAACACAAACGTGTATGGCATATTGTTTTGGGTCATTTCTAGGGTAAAGGTTTGTTTAGAAGAATTGATGGTAATGCCCAATGGGATGGGTTGTGTTAAATTAGGAATGCTTACGCTAGCCCAATTCGCATCGTATCGTATCACGTAAATATCAGGCAATGCAGCGGTTTCTTTGGCAAATAATTTGGGTGCATCTACGCTGAAATCGGCAACATCTTCTTTGTACTCGTTGTATTGGATGCTAATTTCGCTGCTTACCGAGCGAGCTGCATTGTTGGCTTTTATGCGGCAAACCGTAGGAGCAATAACGGCACTTCTATTTTCAGTGGCAGTGGTTTTCATGTATTTAGCATCAATCGTAATGCTGGTAGCATCTTGATTGGGCGTAAATACAAAACCGTTTTGTGGCATAATCACCGCTCCTTCTGTAGCAGATTTAAATGATTTACTGGTGTAATCGTAATACTGAATGGTGCCATTTACGTCGTTGTGTAAAGCGTAGGCATCAATAGAAGCAGGATACGTATTGCACAACATGACAGGCTCTTGCGGTGTTAAGTTGTTGTATTCAATAACAGACGATTCGTTATAGAAATGGCCTGTAAAGGTATATTTGTGTGGATGTTCTTGATCGTCGGCAAACGATGTTCCATGGTTATAGTCGTAGGTGCTTGCTGGCCAATAATTAGGACCATACTCGTTGGCAATGTAGATAGCAAATGCTTTGTTGTGAGGCACTTCTTTGTCTAAATCAATAAAGGTACTGTTCCAGGTAACATCCTTGTTTTGGTCAATGATGGCCTCGTGCATGTAAACCTGTGGAAGGTGGTATAAGAAATAATCTTGTGATAAAATGTTGCGTACCTCGCCATTGCCGCTCTCGTCCCAAGGTTTTACCACGGTACCTACCAATAACCATTCTTTACGATTGGCTTCAAACTGTTTTTCTACCTCGTGGTAACGGCGTGTAGTGCCATTGTATAAGGTTTCTACGCCTACAATCGATGCACCGTGTTCCAATATAATTTTATATGCTATTTGGGTTGCTGTAGCATTATCGCCAGCATTCACTTGCTTGCCATTCCATTGTTCGTGTCTTTGTTTGCCAAATTTTTCATCGGACGACACATCGGGCAACACAGGATACCTTTCCAAACCTGCAGGTAGGGTAACTGTTAGTTGTGTCGATAAAATATCAGAGCACAATAGGGGAGTGTTGTCTTGTTTGTACCAGTTGTCGCGGTTGTCCCATTCGGTAGAAACGTTTCCGTTCCAAATAATAGCGTACACCGAGTCTAAAGGAGTTTTTAGGGTTCCCTGAAGGGCGATAGAAATGTCCTGACCATTAAAAACTGACAAACTGGCAGTATAATCGTTTTTGCAATCCGTTGGGGTAAAGGTAATTTTTACTGTTTGTACCCCTTCTTCGCAAGCTTCAGTCGCTTCAAAACCTGCTAGGCTGAATTGATCGGAGTCGATGCCCGCTTTCAGCATAGCCGCATTGGCATAGGTAAGATTGATTTCTTTGGTCACGGATTCGCCAATTGCCACAGCGCCAAAGTTTAGGCTAGTGAAATTGGATTCTAAAACATTGTCCTTGAATACTTTTACGTTTCTTACGTAACGCATTAGCGAACCATTCCATGTGCTATTGGTAAATTTGATAGAAATGGTATTGTATGGGATGTCAACGACACATTTCTTATAGCTATTGTTGATACCTGCAGATTTGCCGCTCCAAGTATCAAGCTTTTGGTACGTATTGGCTCCATTTAGCAGTACATAAATACCCATGTCGCCGTCTTTGTCAATATAGGCGTTATTAGATGCTTTAACCTCAAACTCCAAACGTTTTGTGTAGTACGATACATCGATAGGCATATCGTACACAATGTAGCGTTCCGTAAAAATATCAACCAAGTATGATTTTTCTGTATCGTCTTCAAATACCACGCAATCTTCTAGGTCGGCATCTACTGTTTTGGTGGTAGCATTTGTGCTCGAACCATTGATAGATTTTGCACCATTAAAGATGGCATACAAGGTAAAATTGTAGGTGGTAGCCATGCTCAACCCCGAAACATAGTAGGTTGTAGCCGCTGCATCTACTAAATACGATGCGCCTGTAGTATTGTTGATAATAAGATAGGCGGTAGCATCATCAACCTTGTCCCAGGCTAAGTTAACCGAGGTATATTTTTCGCTTACTACCCTTAGTTGGGTGTTGATTCTTCTTGAATATTCGCCCGATACGTTTATAGTAGTACCATTGGAAAAACTTATTTGGTTGGTGTAAACCCCTAAGGCAGTTGGACTAAAGGAAACGTTTATGGTTGCTTTCCCGAAAGAACAATCTGCTTTGGCTACGGTAACAGGGGTAGTAGAAGTGCCCGTTAGCGAAGTGCTAAATACGTTGTCTTGATTGACCAATTGAACTGTCAAATTTTGTTCGATAGCGGCATAATCAATGGTGAGTGATTTGTTAGGGATAACGCTTCCTTCTTCAATGCTGCCGAAATTTATATCACCGCTTGCAATATTCAATACGGGAGCGTAGGTAAGAATGACGTTTTTCAGGTATTTACTGTACGATAATATATCATTTGTACGAAATCTTATAGCGGTTGCATTTGTGTTTATGCTAACTGTATAATGTTCGTAGTCTACCTTACTTTCTATTCCCAAAATGGTGCTGGTTACTTTTCCTGGATTAGCTTCCCAAATGGTTTCCCAAGAACCTCCTACCTGTTGCTCTAGGTATAATTTTCCGATACCCGTAGCATCGCGTTTTGCATCAAAAGATACTACCTTAACAGAACGATTGTTATTGAAAGTATAGGGGTATGTGGCTTCTCTTTTGGATATCTTTAGTTCGGTTGGTTGCAGGTTGCTAGAGATACAGTCTGCCCACGATGTAGCAAATACTAATGAGAGAAACAAAGTGAAAAGTAACTTTTTCATGTCTAACAATTCTTGTTTACAAAAGCGTGTGTCGCATTATTTTTGTCGCACGAAGGTATGTAAAATAGATGAGCTATATTCCATACGTTTGCAAAAGACTTTCAACAATGAATTATTTTTAACTTGTTAGGGTTGTGATAGCCCATAGATATTACTTTCCTGTTACAAAAAATAATGCCGTGCCGTAGGCACGTTATAATAAAAAGTAAGAGCTCTACAAAAAAACAAAAAGCGTTACCCGAAGGTAACGCGTTTTTCTCGTTACCCGATAGGGTAACCAGCGCCCATCAGGGCGCCGCTACGGAGTAGCGTAATAAATAAATGGATAAGCTCCACAAAAAACAAAAAGCGTCACCTAAGTGACGCGTTTTTTGTGGAGCTGGAGGGGATTGAACCCTCGTCCAAACGAGGAAATAATACGCTTTCTACATGCTTATCCTTGCCTTTGATTTTCGTCCGACGGCAAGACCAAGGCCACCAACCAATCGGCTTATCTTCTAAAATCTCATTTACACTGCGAAGCCAATGCAAACCAGTTTCGATTTATCCGCACCTCCGTGTCAAACAGCCTCGAAACAACGGCGTTTGGGAGATGTCTTGTCTTAGCACCTTGTGCCAAGATAAAGCTAATCTACTATTATTCGATTAAGCAGCAAGAGCATAATTGTTATTGCCAGTTATAGTTCGAAAGTTCAGATTATAGAGCCCCCTTACAACGCTCTGCATGCTTACATACCAGTTCATCTCGCTGTCAAAGCCAGTCAGCCCCA
>CAJGDW010000112.1 GCA_904502115.1 Paludibacteraceae bacterium
GGAGGGGGCGATGGTGCTATTTTTAGCCAACAAGAAAAAGCCATGCGAAGCGGCGTAGACGTAGTTATTGCTACACCAGGCAGGCTTATATCGCTCCTAAACATGGGCAAGATAGACATGTCGTTTGTGCAATTTTTTGTACTAGACGAAGCCGACCGCATGTTAGAGATGGGGTTTGTTGACGACATTATGCGCATAGCATCGTACCTGCCTAAGCAAAAACAAACCTTGCTTTTTTCGGCTACCATGGCACCTAAAATTAGGGAATTGGCACGCAAAACACTTCAAGATCCCGAAGAAATTCATTTAGCCACCTCTAAACCTGCCGAAAAAATAGAC
Organism: Paludibacteraceae bacterium; assembly: GCA_904502115.1. Lineage (GTDB taxonomy): Bacteria > Bacteroidota > Bacteroidia > Bacteroidales > Paludibacteraceae > Enterocola. Next base: position 340 of record CAJGDW010000112.1, read on the forward strand.
CAATCGGCTTACGTTTGCTACGAAACACAAAAACTAGAACTGATAAAAGGCATTTTTGCGTCGCAAGAATTGCACCGGGTTATTGTTTTTTCATCGTCCAAACAAAAGGTAAAAGAGATATACCACACCTTTAAACGCATGCACCTAAAGGTGGCATCTATGCATTCCGATTTGGAACAAGCCGAGCGCGAAACCGTAATGCGCAACTTCAAAAACGGTCACATTCACATTTTGGTAGCCACTGACATTGTTGCCAGAGGCATTGATATCGAGGATATTCAGATGGTGATCAATTACGATGTACCCCACGATGCCGAAGATTACGTACACCGCATAGGCCGTACCGCCAGAGCAGGTGGCGAAGGAATTGCCATTACCTTTATTGCCGAAAAAGAGCAATACAAATTTGGTGCCATCGAAAAACTCATCGAAAAAGAGGTAAAAAAACTTCCCCTACCCGAAGCATTGGGCGAAGCTCCTGCTTATCAACCTCAACCCAAAAAACGTCCGTTTAAAGGCAAAGGTCCACGCAAAGGTTACCATAAGCACCGCAAAAAAAGCACCGAACGTACCGAACAGAAATGAGTCAATCGTTTTTTCGATTCAAACAATTTACCATTCACCAAGATGCCTGCGCTATGAAAGTAGGCACCGATGGTGTGCTATTGGGTGTATTGTCCGATGTGGCATCGGCCAACAACCTATTGGATATTGGTACAGGAACTGGTCTTGTTTCCCTGATGCTTGCCCAGCGCAAACCTTCGTTGCAAATTGACGCCATCGAAATTGATGCCGATGCGGCCCAACAAGCCCAAGACAACATTGCGAAAAGTCCGTGGCCTCACATTCAGGTGCATTGCACCCCTTTGCAAACTTACCAACCTACAACGCGCTACCAACTCATTGTCAGCAATCCACCCTACTTTGTCAACTCGCTCAAAAACCCCAACGCAGAACGAGCCATCGCCAGACATACCGATAGTTTGTCGTTTCAAGAACTTTTAGAGGGTGTAGATAGATTGTTACAACCCACAGGGCAGTTTTGGGTCATTTTACCCCACAACGAGCAAAAAAACTTTTGCCAACTAGCCCAAGAAAAAGGGTTGTTTGTACAGCAACTCATACACATTCATTCGCGTGCCAGCAAACCGCCCAAACGCATTGTGATGGCATTTGCTCGCACCCAAACCACCGCACAAGAAGAACACCTTATTATAGAAGAAGAGCAAAGACACCACTACTCGGCTGCCTTTGCTCAACTAACTGCTCCCTTTTATTTAGATAGAGACTGATTCTACCTTACCGGTTTTGTGGTAATACAAATACCCCTCTATTTTGCTCCACCTACCCATATCTTTCAGCAGGTACATATAGTTTTTAATTTGTCGTAGGTACGAATCATCCTCTTCACCAAATTTATAGTCTACTACCACAATGGTATCGTCTTTTACCAACAAACGGTCGGGTCGATAAATGGCATTGCTTTTGCGTTTTTTGCGGGCATGGGTCATGATGCTACGTTCGTTCCAAACAGCACTGTACGAACCATCAAACCAGGTTTTTGCTTGTGGATGCTCCAATACTTTGGTTATTTCTGTTCTTGCCCATGCTTCTTGATTGGGCAACAACATACCCATACGAATGGTTTTGGCAATGGATTTTTCTACATCGTTAGGTGTTTTGATAAACTGCAGCAATTGGTGCAAGGTATTACCCAAACGTTGCTGCTCAGAACTATACGGTTTAAGGAGTGATTGCAAACTATTATCTTGGAACGTTTTGGAGTAATATGGCAACGACATAACCTCGCATTCTGTCGCTGATGTATCATTAGGTTTGGTAGGTTTGTCATGCAATGCTCCCACCGTCATCGTTTCTTCGCTTTGCTCGTTGCTCCATTTTACACACAAATCCTTGGCAAGGCTTTCTGTAATTTTAGTGGCCACTTTGTGCAACGTAAGGCCTTTTTTTCCTTCGCCACTCTTGTCTTTTTGTGAGAAAACATACAACGCATGTTCGGCACGGGTAAATCCTACGTACCATTTGTTGACAAAATCGATGGTTTCGTACAAATGTTCGTCATTATAAGCTTGTGCAAAAACATCATTCGTCTCTAACAATTTTCTTCTGCACTCAATAGGCACCACTGGCAATTTGGTAATCCCCGTACCTTCTGTTTTGCACCACAATAATTTATCCCGACCTTCTTTTTTATAAATATCGCCCACACAAAATGGCATCATCACCACAGGATAAGCCAAACCCTTTGAAGCATGAATGGTTAGAATTTGTACTGCATTCAGTTTTTCATTGGCTGGCAATTTGGTTTCGCACCCTTTTCTATCCCACCATTGTATAAAGGTTTGTGCATCGGGATAACTGTGTTCAGAAAAGCCATACACCATATCCTGGAAAGCTTGCAAGTAAGCCGAATTCTCGTCCGATTCGTTCAGTTTGAAGATTTGAATATAACGCTCAATAGCTTCGCACAAAGGCAATTGCATGGCTACAGCCAAGGCTTGATTTTCTTCTTCGGATACATTGCGAATCATACCAATAATGCGCGCATCTGTTTCGGGTTGCGTTGAACACGACTTACGAATAATGGCCACCAACAACCGAACAGCAGGCGATTGCGATAATTGCAACGAATCGGACGATATAACGGGAATATTCTTTTCTAACAACCAACTGGCCACATGCGAACCTTCCTTGTTTTTCTCTACCAATATTGCTACATCCTTATACGAATACCCTTTCTCCAACACTTGCGTTAGCGCAGTATGAATTTGTTCCATTACCCAAGTTTCGTAGTCATCCTTGTTCGCAATTTTCCCTCCGTCTATCCATTTAATTTGCACTAAACCTTGTTTATCTTTGTGCTTGTCCGCTACTTCTTGCACTACATCCTGATATGCACCCAACAACACTCCATCTACATCTACCGATGAGAATTCCTGAGGAAACTCCGTAAAGAAGGCATTATTAAACAGAACTATATCCTTGTAACTACGCCAATTAGTGGTGGCAGGTTTGGTTTGTTTACCAGGCAAAAGAGCGGGGTAATGATTTATCTTATATTGCTTAAAGTCTTGGTCAATATTGGCCAAAATACGCCAATCAGAATTACGCCAACGGTAAATACTCTGTTTAATATCGCCCACTATTAAAGTTTTACCTTGACGACTCAAACTTTCTGTGATAAGAGGTTTGAAGTTACCCCATTGCAGAATGGAAGTATCTTGAAACTCATCCAACATATAGTGATGCAAGTAATTACCCATCTTTTCATATATAAAAGGCGCATCGCACTGACCAATCATTTTGTTCAAAAAACCATTTACTTGCGAAAGCAACACCATGTTGTTCTCTTTCAAGTAGTTTTGAATGACACGCTCCAAGTCTATCAGAACAGGCAACAAATCGATGGGTGCCAACATCACATCAATGGTATCGTAGGTGACTTTATGCTTGTAGAACACACTACCCAAACTCATCATAGCTTGCGAGAAACCATACTTTTCCAAGCGCTCATAAGAAGCTGTATCATCCTTTCTAAAGGCTGCCCGCGCCGCTTTTTCATCGTTATCGATTAGTTTTATGAATGCTTCAGTAAATTCGGGCCATTTATCCCTGGACACCTTTGTATTTAATTGCATCAAAATCCCATTACTAGAATTTTCCTTGATGGTATAATCGTAGTTGGCTTGACTAAAAATAGCCTTAATGGTATTAATTGCTGCATTTACTTGCGACAAAATCGTTTTTTTTGTCTTGATTAGTTCGGTTCTAAAGGCATCGATACTACCCTTTGGATTGGGTAATTCACGCAATAGGGTCAATGCTTCAGAAACATCTTCACGAAACAATTGCTCTGCCAATTCTGTCAACTCAGCTTGATATTGCCAACTTTCGCCTACTTCAATTTTCTCTTTGGCACGCTTCAACAAC
>CAJGDW010000113.1 GCA_904502115.1 Paludibacteraceae bacterium
GAAAAAGATTTATATGTGCAAAAACGTTAAGCAAAATGTGTTGTTTGAGCGAAGCGAGTTCACATTTTGTAGTTTTTGTATGTGTAAATCCCGACCGGAAACCAAGTCGGAAGATGAAGCGCCGAAACATAATCGCTGCGCAATGGTGAATCGACGAATCGACTAATCGGTGAATCGGGCACTTGAATATCTTTGGCTGCGCCTCGGCATAACCCAAACTGGGCCCTTCGACAAGCTCAGGGACCGTTTGGTTTCTGCTCTCGACTTGCACAAAGATTACTCCCTTCGGTCGTCAACACTTCGACAAGCTCAGTGACCGCATTGCTTCTGCTCTCGCTTAATCGCAACTTTTGACTTTTGACCTTCGACTTTTTTTTGTATCTTTGGTGCTCATTATAAGTTATGGCAACCGAGACTACAAAAAAATACAAAAAAAACAACGCTACAAGTACGGTAGAGCGTGCTGGAAAGGAATTAGGCAAGCTTCCACCACAAGCATTGGAAGTAGAAAAAGCCCTATTGGGTGCTTTGTTAACCTACCAACATGCCTATAGCACGGTATGCGAATTGCTTACTCCCGAAAGTTTCTACCACAAGAATCACCAATACATTTACGAAGCCATGCGCGATTTGTCGTTTGCAGGGCAACCCATCGATATTTTAACCGTATCGGAAGAATTGAAAAAAGGCAAACGTTTGGATGCCATTGGTGGTTTTGTTACCCTATCGGAACTATCGGAAATAGGCACATCGGCTGTCAATATTGAAGAATACGCAGAAATTATCTACAATAAATTCTTGGCGCGCGACTTGATTCGCATTTCATCGAGCATAGAAGAACAAGCTTTTGGCGAAGAAGCCGATATCAAAAGTTTGTTGGAATATGCAGAAGGTCAGATATTCGAAATCAACCAACGTCGTGTAAAAAAAGAAGTAACCAAGGTGGGCGATGTGGTGGCAGAAGTAGTAAACCGCATCAAAAATGCATCGCAACAAGAAGGTGGTTATACCGGTTTGCGTACAGGCTTTACCAAGCTAGACCAAATGACCAACGGTTGGCAACCCTCTACCCTTAACATCATTGCAGCACGTCCTGCTATGGGTAAAACGGCGTTTGTGCTATCCATGGCTAAGAATATGGCCATCGATTTTAACTACCCAGTGGCTATTTTCTCGCTTGAGATGTCCAACTTGGAGTTGGTAAACCGTTTGGTAATCAATGCTTCGGAAATTGAAGGTAAAAAAATCAAATCGGGTAATTTAACCAATACCGAGTGGGAAGATTTGTACACCAAAACCAACTGCTTGAACAACGCTCCTATTTTTATTGACGATACCGCTAACATTTCGGTTTCGGAATTAACCACCAAAGCGCGTCGTTTAAAATCGGAACACGATATCAAATGCATTATCATCGACTACTTGCAATTGATGAATGCCAGCGGTATGAGCTACGGCAGCCGTGAGCAAGAAGTTAGTATTATATCGCGTTCGTTAAAAGGGTTGGCAAAAGAATTGGATATTCCAGTTATTGCCCTATCACAGTTGAACCGTGGTGTTGAAAGCCGCGAAGAAAAACGTCCTCAATTATCCGACTTGCGTGAATCGGGCGCCATTGAGCAAGATGCCGACATGGTAGTCTTTATTCACCGTCCCGAATATTATAAAATTATGACCGACCCCGATGGTAATTCCAACGAGGGTATTGCAGAAATCATCATTGCAAAACACCGTAGTGGTAGCGTGGGCGATGTTCGTTTACAATTTACCAAAGAGTTGATCAAGTTCTCGAATACAGACGAAAGACCATACAACTCGTATGGTTCGGCTATGTCGCCTGTAACCCAAGACTTTGGCAGCAGAAGCAACCACGTTATGCCTATCGAGCCATCGACAGAGGCACCATTTTGATAACAATTAAACTAAGTATATATGCAAAAATTACTTTTATTAGCAGACGAAGCCATTGCGCAAGGTGCGCTAGATGGCGGTCTATCGGGGGTATATGCCTATCCTGGTACACCTTCTACCGAGATAACGGAATACATCCAGGCATCGCCCGAAGCCAAAGAAAAAGGCATTCACTGCCGCTGGTCGAGCAACGAAAAAACAGCCATGGAAAGCGCCATGGGTATGTCTTTTGTGGGCAAACGTTCGTTGGTTTGTATGAAACACGTGGGTTTGAACGTAGCAGCAGACCCCTTTATGAATGCTTCAATTACCGGTGTTAATGGTGGTGTTTTGGTGCTATCGGCCGACGACCCATCCATGCACTCATCGCAAAACGAACAAGATTCTCGTTACTATGGTAAGTTTGCGTTGATTCCTGTTTTGGAACCTTCAAACCAACAAGAAGCTTACGACATGGCCTATAACGGTTTGGAATTGTCTGAAAAATTAGGCCGTCCTGTTATGTTGCGCATCACTACCCGTTTGGCACACTCTCGTGCAGGTGTAGTTCGCAGAGCACCCAAACAACAAAACGAAATGAGTGCTCCAAAAATTGATCGTCAATTCATCTTATTACCTGCGAATGCTAAAAAACGTTATGCTGATTTATTAGCTTCGCAAAGTGTATATGAACAAAGTTCATCAGAATCTGAATACAACCGCTTCGAAGACGGTGCCGACCACAGCCTAGGTATTTTGGCTTGCGGTATCGGTTACAACTACTTGATGGAAAACTTCCCCAATGGTTGTCCTTACCCCGTACTAAAAATTGGCCAATATCCCCTACCTCGCAAAGCTACCGAAAACCTTCTTGCTACTTGCGACAAGGTATTGGTATTGGAAGAAGGTTATCCACTTATCGAAGAATTGTTGAAAGGCTACACCGCAAAAGGTTTGAACATTAGCGGTCGTTTGGACGGCACACTTCCTCGCCAAGGCGAATTGACCCCCGATTTGGTGGGCATTGCATTGGGTGTTAAAGAACAAGACAATACTCCTATTCCAGAAGTAGTAAAAATGCGTCCACCTGCCTTGTGTCAAGGTTGTGGTCACCGCGATATGTACGAAGCATTGAACGCTGTATTGGCAGAATATCCTACCAAACGCGTATTTGGCGATATCGGTTGCTATACCTTGGGTGCTTTGCCTCCCTTTGGTGCTATCGACTCTTGCCTAGACATGGGTGCTTCTATTACCATGGCCAAAGGGGCCGCAGATGGCGGTTTGTTCCCTGCTGTAGCAGTAATTGGCGACTCTACCTTTACCCACTCGGGCATGACTGGTTTGTTGGATGCCGTAAACGAAAACAGCAACATTACCGTTGTGATTTCGGACAACGAAACGACTGCTATGACAGGTGGTCAAGACTCGGCTGGTACCGGCAAAATTGAAGCCATCTGCTTGGGATTGGGCGTTGCGAAAGAACACGTACGTGTATTTGTTCCGCTTAAAAAGAACTTCGAAGAAATGACACGCATCATTCGCGAAGAAATTGAATACAAAGGCGTATCGGTTATTATTCCACGCAGAGAATGTTTACAAACCCTTAAACGTAAAAAGAAATAATTATTGTCGCTATGCGACGACTAATCGGTGAACCGACAAATCGGTGAATCGATTAATCCGCAAGAAAATAGATAAAAATATTCGATTAGTCGATTAGTCGATTAGTCGGTTAGTCAAATGATAAAAATATGAAAACAGACATTATATTATCGGGTGTAGGCGGACAAGGTATTTTGTCGATTGCCGCTGTTATTGGCGAAGCAGCGCTTAGCAATAACCTATACATGAAACAAGCCGAAGTACACGGTATGAGCCAACGTGGTGGCGATGTGCAATCTAACTTGCGTATTTCTGACCAACCCATTAACTCAGACCTTATTCCACTTAAAAGCGCCGATTTGATTTTGTCGCTAGAACCCATGGAAGCTTTGCGCTACTTGCCTTATTTGTCAGAAAACGGTTGGATTGTAACCAGCAGCATCAGTTTCAAAAACATTCCTAACTATCCAGAAGAAGCAGATGTAATCAACGAAATTAAAAAGGTAAAAAACCACGTTTTAATTGACGTAGATGCCTTGGCAAAAGAAGCCGGTTCGTTGCGCACCGCTAACATTGTGTTGTTGGGAGCTGCCCTACCTTATTTGGGTTTGCCAGAACAATACATCGAAGATGCCATTCGTAGCATTTTTGCGCGCAAAGGCGAAGA
>CAJGDW010000114.1 GCA_904502115.1 Paludibacteraceae bacterium
AGTATATAAGATATTATAATAACGATAGAATTAAGTTGAGGCTAAATGGAAAAAGCCCGGTAAAATACCGAGCTTTATACCAATCTAGAGTTGCCTCTTGATAATGTTTAACCGTCCAACTTTTGGGGGTCACATCATTTTAGTCGCTCTTTTTGTATGCTTTCTCAAGGCCACTTAAAATTATTTTAAAGGTATAGTTCAAGGCTTGCGAAGCCTGAAAAACCGGAGTTTACTGAAGTAAATGAGGATTTTGAAGGCGAGCGTAACGCAGAAATATGCCTATAAAATAATTTTAGCTTTATTCCCAAAGTTTATTAGGATATACCCCCTTAGCAATTAGCGCATTTAATTGCAAAAGTACGTTGGGTTTGTCGTCTGCGTAGGTTACGCCAAACCATTTTGAGGTAGTATTTAATACTTTTACGGTAGCATTACCATTGTTGATAAGGTAATCGACCATGGTTGGAATGTAGAATTCGGCTTTAAGGCTCTTTTCGTTTTCTTTCAAGAACTCTTTGAAGAACTCGTTCGAATACTCAAAATAATCGGGAGTAAAGCCCCACATGTTCATTGAAACAGGAGTATCGGGTTCAATAACTTTTTCGGTACCATAGTCGTTGTGGTTGACAATGCTGCCGTTGATGGCTTCAATTTTGGTATGTTCTACAATCGACACCAAGTTGCCTGCTTCGTTGCTTTGGCATACACCGCGCGATACGGTACCGCTTTCTGACAAGGTGTTTTTTACAGGAAAACCTACCATGCAATATTGACCTTTTTTACCTGTCATGGCAACTAGTTCGTCGCACAACACCTTGAACGACTCGTAACCGTAAAAGTCATCGCCATTGATTACAGCAAAAGGCTCTTTTACTACGTCTTTTCCCATTAAAATAGCGTGATTGGTACCCCATGGTTTAACACGTTCTGGGTTAGGCGTAAAGCCTTCTGGTAAAGCGGTAATATCTTGGTATACAACTTCAACGGGAATTCTACTTTCAAATTTTGAGATTACGATGTCTTTAAAATCTTGGGCAAAATCGCGGCGAATTACAAATACCACTTTGCCAAATCCGGCACGAATGGCATCAAAGATAGAATAATCGATAATGGTTTCGCCATTTGGACCTAGTCCGTCCATTTGTTTAAGACCTCCGTAGCGGCTTCCCATACCTGCCGCCATTACATACAATGTTGGTTTCATCTTGATGACTAATTGATTATTCGGTGAATCGACTAATCGAGATTTTAATTATATTATATATTACTTCCTTTCACCGATTCACCGATTCACCGATTCATCGGAGCAATGCGTCTGCATTGCGACTTATTTAATGTTTCCTTTTATAAAGTTAAGTATACGGGTTAGCAAGTGGGGTTGCAATAGCGATGCGGTAAAGCTTTCGTCGCGATTGGGATACAATTGCATTTCAAATTGAACGTTGTTGTTTACCAATTCTTCTACCAATTTATTGGTGTTTTCCAGTGGGTTATCGCCATCGTTCATGGCATGAACCAACAACAACTTGCCTTTAATATTTTTGACATTACCCACAGCTTGGTTGGTTTTATAACCACCGGTTACGCCCTCCTTGTTCATGTAGCGGGTTACGCGTATGGGGTTATAGTTTAGCAAATCGGTTACGGGCGAAATACAAATGCCACCTACAAAGGGCGAATCGGGTTGCATCATGGCAGCAAACACTACCCCACTGGCCAATCGATTACCCATGATAAATAGGTTTTTACCGTCTGAAATACCATCTTTTATAAGCGTTTTGGCTGCTACTATATAGTCTAGCGCTGGCACCTTAAAGATATTGCCATAAATGGCTTTTCGGTAATCTTTACCATAACCTAAGTTGCCGTGTGCCGCTACTGTAGCCACCACATACCCTTGCTCTGCCAATTTGTACGACACATCTTGTTTCCATTGGTTTTGGGCATCGGTTACATCAAAAATAACAGGAGCATTTTTTACACCTGGTTTGCGTAAAATCCAACCAGAAAGTCCATTTGCAAAGTTATATTCTTCTTTTTGAATACCCAAATTAATGGAATCCTGATAAAGCTGACGCAAGTCGTTGCCTTTGCTATCGCATACCGTATATACAAAGGGCTCTTGAATACTGCTATAAGTACGTACAAAATAGCTATAGTTGGCAGAGAAAGAGGCGTCGTTGGTGCCATCCTGTGTAGCCAATGCACGTTTTTTGCCATCGTATAAACCTATGGCATACACACCCCTATTAAGTGGGCCATTTTCTGTAGATTGGTAGTAAACCAACTTATTTTTGGCATCGTACCCATAAATTTTGGTTACATCAAAGTTGCCTTTGCCTATTTGATGTTTTAAAATACCTGCTTGGGTATACACGTAGGCATGTATATAACCATCCTTGTCACTCAAAATAGCAAAGTTATCGTTTTCTGGAAAGAATAAAATGGTAGAAGCTATATCGGGCGATATAAATCGGTTATCGGTATAGGTATAAACACGTTTGGCTAGTAAGGTTTCGGCGTTCACCATGGCTACGCTTAGTTTTTTTTGCACCTCGTCAAGGTACATCACGGCAAACAAATTGTCTTTGTAACTCCATTTAATTTGGGTGATGTGCACTTTTTCGCCTTCGGGCAACTGGATGGGTTTGTTCCATTTGTACTGAACATGGTACATATACACCTTATTATTTTTAGTGTACACAAAGCATTTGCTATCGTTAGACCATGCCATTTGGTGGGTTTTGCCAAATGCATTGGCAGATTCTACCGACAAAACACCATTATGCGTGGTAGTACTGCCATCGGTTGTTAGTTGCACCTCGGTATCGTATAATAGCCTCTTAATAAACAAGTTATTATCGCGTTCAAAGGCAACCATACTACCATCAGGACTAAAGATTGGCATATTTTGTTTGCCTTTTACCGACAATTTGTCACATCGGTTGTTGGCAAATTGGTATACCATGTAATTTTTATCGGACGCACGTAGCAAAACGCGTTTGTAATCAGGACTAAAACGAAATGCCTCTACTTTTTTTAAAGGTACATTACGCATTTTAGCGAACACCACTAGGGTGTCTTCTTTGCCAGTTTTGTAATCGCCACTTAGTAAAAGTGTTTTATCGTCCGATAATCGGGCATAATTTTTACCATCTTGTAACGATATTAGCACCGGAGCATTGGCATAAGTTCCTAAACAACATGCCATTAGCACTAAAAATAAACCTAGCTTTTTCATAACTTTAGTATAAAAGGTTTCTGCATTCAAAAGTAGTACAAAGGCGTGTTACCGCAAAATTATTTTAACAATTTTATAAGACAGTGACACATTTTTGACACTTTGTCAGTTTTTGGTGATTTTATGGCTTTGGCACGGAATTTGTAATAATATTGACGAAAGTTGCGATTAAGCGAGAGCAGAAGCAATGTTTACATTGATTATGCCGAGCGTGAGCAACTTCATGAAGGCGAAGCCTGAATAATCGACTAATCGGTGAATCGATGAATCGTTAAATTACCAATCAACGGTTACACGATTAAACGTGAGTGAAGCAATGCGGTCACTGAGCCTAGCATTGCAATTTCGACTAAACGACTCAACAACTCAACAACTAAACAAAAAAGAATATAAACAATTAAAAAATAAAAATTATGGGAAAAATTATTGGTATTGACTTAGGAACAACTAACTCTTGTGTTGCCGTAATGGAAGGCAACGATCCTATTGTTATTGCAAACAGCGAAGGCAAACGCACCACTCCATCAATTGTTGCATTTATTGATGGTGGCGAGCGCAAAGTAGGCGACCCTGCTAAACGTCAGGCTATTACTAACCCTAAAAAAACGATTTTCTCTATTAAACGTTTTATGGGTGAAACCTACGAACAAACCATGAAAGAAACACAACGCGTACCTTATCAAGTAGACCGTGGCGACAACAACACTCCACGTGTAAACATTGATGGTCGCTTGTACACTCCACAAGAAATTTCGGCTATCATTTTGCAAAAAATGAAAAAAACTGCCGAAGATTACTTGGGTAGCGAAGTAACCGAAGCGGTTATTACCGTTCCTGCTTACTTTAGCGATGCACAACGTCAAGCTACCAAAGAAGCTGGCGAAATTGC
>CAJGDW010000115.1 GCA_904502115.1 Paludibacteraceae bacterium
CATTCCTTCGTCGTTATAATTGTATTCTAGCTCTTGGGCTTTGGTCTGTAGCGTTAAAATAGCTTCGTGCGTGGGTGCTATGCTTATCTGTTTAGATAGTGATTCTACTTCTTGCATTGCAGCTAATGCTTTGTCATAACGATACGCCTCTCTATCCGATAGTTTAACGCCTGTATCTGTATTTGCCGTACAACTATGTAAGGCAATAATTGCAAAGAAAATGATGAGGTATTTTGTTGTTTCCATATTATTGCGTAGTGTTGTATACATTGTTCAGTTCCTCACACATATTTTCGTATTTATAGGAATTGGGGTAAGTGTCTCCGTATTTGTGATTGTTTACATTTTTTAGAAACCAGATGCTTTTTTGTTTGATAAATTGTTGTGCCTCTGTATTTTTCCCTTTTTGGCGCATCTCAATAATGACGTCGCTCATATAGGAAAGGTAATCGGGGGCATTGCCCGGATAGTCAGAATCCTTAAAGGAGCGTGTATGATACTCCCATGCTTCGTCGTATCTGCCATTTTTAAGTAAGGCATCGTATATTATTTTGGCGTATTTTTTTGTGTATTCGGCATTGTCGTAAAGTGTAGTAAATTGTGCGTCAAACATAGAACAGTGTCCTGTAATGTGTTCAAATACATAAATAGCTCTATCCAAATTATCAATGGATATATATTCTTCAATCAATAGCCCCCCATAATATTGAGAATCATTATCATCGCTCATTTCTTTTAGGAGCAATTCTGCTTCTGTTAAGTTGCCAGTCTTTAATGCTTCTTCAAACTGTTCCTTCAAAGATCCTGCGTTACATGCTGAAAATATAATGATGGCAATAGCAAACACATACAGGTGTCTCCATGCGTTATAGGTAGAAGTGGTTGTAATCATTGTTTTAAGGTTCTCCGTACTAAATTAGCTATATTTTACAAAGATAACGTGTGCAGAGATGCGTGTCAAAGTTCTTGTTAGTCCTTGTTGAGCAAGAGCAAGAAACAAAAAAATACCGCACATGCGTGCGGTAATCGTGTATAATGCTTTTATGGAGAAAGCTTGTTTTATTATTTCTGATTAATGCAAACCTTTAATATTCCTTTCTTTGCGCCTGCAACGTATGAGGTAGGTTCTTCGCCATCACGTAGTAGGTTGTCTAGATACATGGGGTGACCTTCTAAAAAGCACATGGCTTGAAAGGTGTCGCCTATTTGTAGTTTGGCGTTGTAGCTTTGAGTAACCATATAGGTGTTTTGCCCCAAATATTTAAAGGTGCATCGTCTGTTGGGTAGCCAGCTAACTTCTACTTCTTGTCCTGCAATAAGTGCTTCGGATCGAACGCCGGAACCATTAAAATCGTTGCTTTCTTCGTCTTCGTACATTTTAAGGTGGTTTAAGTAGGCTTCCCAATCGTCGTGTCCTAAAAATTTAGAAAGTAGGCAGAGGGTAGAGCGTCGGGTTGTGTCGGCACCGTCAATATAACCCCATAGCCTTTTTAGGGTAGTTGGTGAAATGCTCTCGTGGAGTCTTTCCCAAATAACGCCCGATAAGAATTCAAAATCGTAAGGAGTTTTAATTTGACGTTTAACTTCCTTTTCGATATCCTGACGTAATGAAATTATTTCTGGTGAGTATTTATTCATAGCGATGCAAAGATAAGGTTAAATGTTGTAATGTATATAGTCCATGTTAATCCTTTTTTGCTGGGGTGTGAAATCTTGATAATTAAAAAATAAGTATTTGACTAGTCCTAATTGGAGCAAATTAGAGTGTAGGCTCTGCCCGCAGTGGTTTTTTTGCAGGTGGTTTGATTTTTGTAAAATTAGGTATAACGAATAGATTTTTTTTGTAAATTTGCGCCTTTGATAGCATTCGCTAGTCGCTTGTCGACTAAACGACTAAACGCATAAACGACTAAACAACTAAATATTTATGATGACTTCTAAAGAAATCCGCCAATCGTTTTTAGACTTCTTTGCGTCTAAGGGACATAAAATTGTTCCTTCTGCACCTATGGTTATTAAAGATGACCCAACACTTATGTTTACCAATGCTGGTATGAACCAGTTTAAAAACATAATTTTGGGCAATGACCCTATCGTATTTTCTCGAGCGGCGGATTCTCAGAAATGTCTTAGGGTAAGTGGTAAACACAACGACTTGGAAGAAGTAGGTCACGATACCTATCACCACACCATGTTTGAGATGTTAGGTAACTGGAGTTTTGGTGACTATTTTAAAGCAGAAGCCATTGAATGGGCATGGGAATACCTAACAGAAGTGCTTAAATTAGATAAAGACCGTTTGTATGTAACCGTTTTTGAAGGGGCTGAGGCAGAAGGTTTGGGTCGCGACGACGAAGCTGCGCAAATTTGGGCCAAATACATCGACCCAGATCGTATTATAAACGGCAACAAAAAAGATAATTTCTGGGAAATGGGCGATACCGGTCCTTGCGGTCCTTGCTCTGAAATTCATATCGACTTACGTCCTGATAGCGAACGTGCTGCTGTGAGCGGAAAATCGTTGGTAAACGGCGATCATCCCCAGGTGATTGAAATTTGGAACAACGTGTTTATGCAATACAACCGCAAAGCAGATGGTTCGTTGGAATCGCTTCCTAACAAGGTTATCGATACCGGTATGGGCTTTGAACGTTTGTGCGTGGCTGTACAAGGCAAAACTTCCAACTACGATACCGACGTATTCCAACCCATCATTAAAGCAGTAGGCGAAATTTGTGGTTGTACTTACGGAACCGATGCCAAAACCGACGTGGCTATGCGTGTGGTTGCTGACCACATCCGTACCATTGCTTTTGCTATTACCGATGGTCAATTGCCTAGCAATGCCAAAGCAGGTTACGTTATTCGTCGTATTTTGCGTCGTGCCGTACGTTATGGCTATACCTTTATGAATTGCCGTAGCGCATTCATGTACAAGTTGATTCCTGCGCTAATTGATAATATGGGCGAGGCTTATCCCGAACTAAAACAACAACAAACCCTTATCGAGAAAGTTATCAAAGAAGAAGAAGAAACTTTCTTGCGCACCCTAGAAACCGGTATTCGTTTGCTCGATAAAGTAATGAACGATGCCAAAAAACAAGGTGTAAACGAAATTAGTGGGGTAGATGCCTTTACTCTTTACGATACCTACGGTTTCCCACTAGACTTAACCGAACTTATTTTGAAAGAAAACGGTTTAACCGTAAACAACAACGAGTTTGATGCAGAAATGCAAAAACAAAAAGAACGTGCTCGTAATGCTGCAGCGGTAGAAACCGGCGACTGGGTAGTGCTAGCCGAAGGCGATACTACTTTTGTAGGTTACGACAAAACCGAAGCCGAAACAAAAATTTTACGTTATAGAAAAGTAAGTCAAAAAAATAGATCTTACTACCAATTGGTGCTTTCTGTAACTCCTTTCTATGCAGAAATGGGTGGTCAGGTAGGCGATTCGGGTGTATTGGAAAATGCCAACGAAAAAATTGTAGTTACCGATACCAAACGCGAAAATAACTTGCCTGTTCACATTGTAAACGAATTGCCAGAAAATCCTTCGGCTACGTTTATGGCTAAAATCAATACCGAGAACAGAGCAGCCAGCGAGGCTAACCACACCGCAACTCACTTGCTTCACGAGGCATTGCGCGAGTTGTTGGGTACACACGTAGAACAAAAAGGTTCTTTTGTATCTCCCAAAGTGCTTCGTTTTGACTTCTCTCACTTCCAAAAATTGACTCGCGAAGAAATTGTAGCGGTAGAAAAAGCCGTGAACAAGAAAATTCGCCAAAATGTAGCGCTAGTAGAGCACAGAGAAATGCCTATCGAAGATGCTAAAAAATTGGGTGCTATGGCCTTGTTTGGCGAAAAGTATGGCGATAAAGTGCGTGTTATTTGCTACGACAAATCGGTAGAACTTTGTGGTGGTACTCACGCATCGTCTACAGGAAAAATTGGTTTGTTTAAAATTAATTCGGAAAGTTCTATTGCTGCAGGTATTCGTCGTATCGAGGCGGTTACTGCAGAGCAAGCAGAATTGATGGTGTACGA
>CAJGDW010000116.1 GCA_904502115.1 Paludibacteraceae bacterium
AGCAATAAACTACTTCAATGAATAAGACCGCTATCTACACCGTTATAACGGGTAATTACGATACCATCAAGCAGCCGCTGGTGTTAACGCCGGGGGCTGATTATTTTATGTTTACTAATAATCCTACTATACAGGATGCGGGGGTGTGGAAGGTGGTGCACATTCCGTCGCTCAATATAGGGAGCAGATCGGAGAAAGAAAATAATATTTTGCTATCGCGCAGGGTAAAAATGTTGGCGCATGAATACCTACCACAAGGGTACGATGTAAGTGTGTATGTAGATGCGGATATGCTGCTAAAAGAGTCGCTGAGCGAGTTGCTGGATACAATGGCCGATAATAGGCTGTTTGCGGCTTGTAGGCATGGTTATTGTGCGTCGGTGAGGGAGGAGATAAACGACCTAATCAACAAAGGAATGGTGAATGGGTATCAAGTGGAGCAACAATGGCAAAGGTATGTAGGGTGGGGCTTTAAGGATGATTTGGGAATTTCTGAGAACGGATTGCTTATTAGGAGGCATCATGATGCTCGTGTTATTCAACTAATGGAATTGTGGTGGGAAGAGTATCAACATGGGTGTTTGCGAGACCAAGTAAGTTTGATGCCGTGTATTCATCTAATAGGTTTTATGCCGTATTTTCAGTTTATAGAAGAGAACATCAGGCAGAATGCGTATGTGGATGTGATGAGGCATCTAATAGTAGTGAGAGAGTAGTTTCATTAAATTCTTCTAATGCGGATAGGAATTCTCTGGTGTCGAGGAAGTAAACAAATTTATTTGCATAAAAGAAACTAATTAGTTACTTTTGCAAAAAAATACATCTTAATGAAAAGAAAACTAATTTATTCGCCTGAGTATATTGCATTTTATGAGCAGACTACATTAAGAGTGCAAGAAAAATTGCAGTATGCTACATCTATGTTAGAGATAATTAATGTTGTTCCAACAAAGTTTATTAAAAAGTTATCAAATACAGATTTTTATGAAATGCGTATATCAGTAGAGAATGAGGTACTATGAGCAAGAATAATCAATTAACACAAGAGGAATTGCAACGTATTCGTCAATTGGATTTTACTCAGATAGATGGTTATGTGGATGCGTCTGAGTTGTTAGCAAAACAAGTGGGGGAGAAAGGCACGACAAGTCGCGAAGAATTTGATGCAAAAGCTCGTGCTTGGTATTATGGTGAAATGTTGCGTGATAGGCGAAAAGCATTGGGTATGACACAAAAAGAATTAGCAGAGAAAGTTGGACGTGAGCGCACGTACATTAATAGAGTAGAAAAAGGAGAAACTGATATGCAATTGTCGTCGTTTTTGCGTATTGCAGATGCGTTGGGTATGAGTTTGCGTTTTGACTTTATGTAAAAAATATTATCTTTGTGATGCTATCGGCACCAATCCAAACAACATTGCTCCTGCTTTCGCAACTCTTCTTTCTGGCAACTGGAAAAAAGGCGGCATCCCCGAACTCTGGGACGGAAAAGCTGCCGAGAGAATCGTCCAGGAATTAATTCGACTATAATTAAAGATAATTACAATATAAAGGGCTGTATCCGCGAGGATATAGCCCTTGTTGTTCTAGGTGCGAGCTGGTTTAGTTGATGATGATATGATCTTGTGGGTATCGGTATTTGGGTTGATTGTCTGTTTTGATAAAGCTCATGAGCAGGGTAATGAAACCCACGCGGCCAATAAACATAAGCACGGTAACAACTACTTTGCTAGCGTTGGATAGTTGGGCGGTAATGTCCAGGCTGGCGCCAACGGTAGAGTAGGCCGATAGGGTTTCGAACAAAAGTCCTAGGGGCGATAAATGGGGCTCTAATACCAAAAGCACCACAAAAAAGAACAGGATGCACACAATAGAACCTATCACCACGGCCGATGCCCGTTTAATGGAATTGTCGGCTATTTCTCGATGAAATAGTACCACGTGTTTGCGTCCTTTTATCATCGATACAAAATTGGCCAACATCACCGCCAAGGTGTTCACTTTAATACCACCTGCGGTAGATTGCGATCCACCACCTATCCACATCAGTAGCATATAAAGCAAAATAGAAAGCAGCGAGAAATGAGCGATGGATAGGGTGTTGAATCCTGCTGTACGGGGCGATACGGCATTAAAGAAACTGTGGGTAATTTTATCGATAACGGGCATGCCTTTTAGGGCATCGTTCCATTCTAAAAAGGCAATTAAAAACGTGCCGCCTACTAGCAAAATAGCCGTGGTTACCAACACAATTTTGGTATTGATTTGCGCCAAATGGCTCAGTTTGTCGGGCTGTTTGTGTTTAAAGGTACGCTTGAACCAATTGCCGATGTAATAACCTGCCGTGCGTTTTAAGTTCATCAGAACGGGGAAACCTAACCCACCTAATACCACTAGTATCGATATCAACCACAAAAATGCATTGTGACCGGTAATAACGGCAGGGTTGCCTAAATTGCCTTCTAGGTTAGAAAATCCGGCGTTGCAAAAAGCCGATACGGCATGGAAAAAGGCGCAAAACACCTCTTGTTGCCATGTCATATCAAGGGTGTTGTGTATGCTTAGCCAGATAAAAAAGGCGCCTATGCCTTCTATAATAAAGGTAAACAGCAGGATGTTAACCAGGGTAGAGAGCAGCGAACTGAACGTGTCTGAACCCACCAAATCGCGCAAGGCAAACTGGCTGTGCAAGGCAGATCCGCCCATGTAAAAGAGGGCAAAGAAACTGGTAATGGTCATGATGCCCAATCCGCCCACTTGTATCAGCAGGGCGATGATGAGTTGCCCCTCGAGCGTAAAGAATTGTGCCACATCAATGGGTGTAAGACCCGTTACGCAAACCGCACTGGTAGACACAAACAGGGCATCGATTGCCGATAAAATAATACCTTCGTGCGTAGAGCGGGGCAGTAGAAGTAGCAAAGTGCCCAATCCGATAACCATGGCAAAGCCAATGGCCATGAGCAGTGCCGGGTTGGTTTTCTTATTGATAAAACGCATGATGCCCCGCGCAATGAGCAAAAAGGAGAACAATCCCAGCACACTTACTTCTAATAATCGGTGTCCTAACCAATCGTACGCAGGCGGTAGGGTAATAAACTTACTGATGCCAATACTTGCTAGCAGAATGCCCCATACAATGGTGGTAATGATGCGCTTGCCGCTCATTTGTTTCCAATAAGTAAGGATGCTAAACAGGTACGATAGGCAATAAATCCACCAGGTGTTGTTGTAAAGGTTTTCTAGGATTTCGTTTTCGTAGGGATGTTGTATGTAACCATAGTCGATAATAATAGCGCCCATGGTTAATGACGCCACCAAAAACAAGCAAAAATGCCACCAAGAGGTTATCTTTTTGCGGGTTGTAGTAGGAATCCGTTTGTTTAACTGCAGCTGTTTCATAGTACAGTAGTTACCTATCCTCTCGGCAAAAATAGTAAAAGATTTTGATCTTAACATTTTATCGATGCGATTTTAAACTATCTAAACAGTACAGGATGTCTATGTGTAAAAAAACTTAATGGCCTGTAAAAATCGGAATCGATTGTGTACAATGTACATACAAAAAACTACATTTGCTATTGTAGAAGCGAAAGTTAGTAGCTTCTAAAGCTATTTTATTAACCTTTTAATTTTAAGCATTATGGCAGTAAAATTTTTTAAATGTAATCACTGTGGTAATGTGATTACAAAAGTAGTAGATTCTAAAGTGCCCGTAGTTTGCTGTGGCGAAAAAATGGCCGAATTGGTAGCGAATACCGAAGAGGCGAGTGTAGAAAAACATTTACCAGTAGTAACCAAACTGGACAGTTGTAAAATAAAAGTAGATGTGGGTAGTGCACCGCATCCCATGCTCCCAGAGCATCACATTGCATTTGTTTATGTAGAAAACGAAAACGGCGGTATTCGTGTAGACCTAACTGATAAACCAGAAGCCGTAATTTGCACCTGCACAGGCAGACCCCTTGCAGTGTATGAGTATTGCAATATTCACGGTTTGTGGAAAACGGAGTTGTA
>CAJGDW010000117.1 GCA_904502115.1 Paludibacteraceae bacterium
CAACATCCATCGGTACGCAACCAACGCATTACCCAACTAAAAGTACAATCGGAACAACCCATTGTATCGGAGGTAGACGGTATTTTACAACCCTTGGTAAACGAATTTTCGGTTCAGGTAATGCCGAATGCCTTACAATTTGTTTGTCCGTAAATCTTCTATAATCAGTATTTTATTTCCCTTAACGGGCGAACGTTTTACTTGCATGATGCAGTGCTTGTTTTCAAAACGTTTGCCCGTTTGTGCATGTAGAATCTTGCCCACTTCGGCAGGATGAATTTTGAAGTGCTTAATCCATTCGTATAGCAAGGTCTCGGCTTCCAGTTGTTCTTGCAATCCCGATAAATTGATTACAATGCAGTCTTCTTTTTCTTGGTACCAAATCTTTTTTTGTTGGGCCACGTAGCGAGCGTAAATGCGTTCTACTGCCCTAAAGTTTTTGATGTTGGTAGGCATTACCTGTTCAAAAGAAGCATTGATGCTGTTGAGCAAAGGAATGAGTTGAAGCCTTATTTTGTTGCGGGTAAAGTCGGTTTCAAGGTTGGTAGAATCGGTAACGTAGTCAATGTTCCTTTCCTTTAAATAAGCATCAATTTCGGCTCGTTTTACTTCCAACAAGGGACGAACAATGTACCCATTTTGCGGACGCATGCCCGTTAATCCCTGAATACCCGTTCCTCTCACCAAGTTCAGCAAGGCTGTTTCGATGTTATCGTCTTGGTGATGGGCTACGGCAATGGCTTGGGCTTGTTTTTCTTGTCGAACCGATTCAAACCAGGTGTAGCGCAACTCGCGGGCAGCCATCTCAATTGATAATTTGTGTTGGCAGGCGTAGGCTGTGGTGTCAAAATGCTGTACCAAAATAGGGCAATTCCATTGATGGCACAACGCTGTAATGAACTTTTCATCGCGAACAGATTCCTCGCCTCGCAAATGAAAATTGCAATGCAATGCGGTACAATCATACCCAGCTTGCAGCAATATGTGCAACAGCGCTACCGAGTCGGCGCCACCGCTACAAGCTACCAAAATAGGTTGTTGTGGGTGGAGCAATTGATGTTGCTGAATGTATGAATGTACTTTTTGTTGCATAATAATCGGATTTTCAAAGGTACATATTTTTTTAGATGCCAACAAAAATAACCCGTAAGTATTGCATAATCTATTTAATTCGTTTATTTTTGTAGCAACACGAACAATTTCAGCAAGGTATATGTCCAAAACAAAGCAACTTTTAATTGATGCAGCACGCGAAGTTTTTGCTCGCTTAGGCGTTACACATACAACGATGAACGACATAGCGGAAGCATCTAATAAAGGTCGCAGAACATTGTATACCTATTTTAAAAGCAAAGAAGACGTGTACATGGCTGTGGTGTCGCAAGAGTTGGAACTTTTGAATGTACGACTTAAACAGCTCATGAAAACCAAACTATCGCCCGAAGAAAAACTCATCGAGTTTATTTATACCCACCTTTCTACTATCGACGAAATCATTACCAACAACGGTAGCCTTCAAGCTGACTTTTTTAGCGATATCAAAGAAGTGCAACAAGTGCGCTTGCGTACCGATGTGCAAGAAATGCGCATGTTGCGTCAGTTGCTAACAGAAGGGGTAGAGCAAGGTTGCTTTGTGGATATTGATATAGAAATGGCTACTACCATTATCTTCTATTCCATTCGTGGTTTAGAGGTGCCTTACACCAAAGAGTCGGTAGCAGAACGCATGCAGCAACGTCGCGAGCACATTGCTAACTTCATTATTAAGGGATTAAAATAATCCCTCTTCCTTTTATTTATAATCGTGTAATTTTTGCTCCTAATGCAGATAAGCGTTGGTCGATGTTTTCGTATCCACGGTCTATTTGCTCAATGTTGTGAATGGTGCTAACGCCGTTAGCGCTCAAAGCGGCAATCAGCAAGGCAATACCAGCCCTGATATCGGGCGAACTCATAACAGCAGGACGCAAGTGGAAGTTCTCGCCCATGCCAATGATGCTGGCGCGGTGTGGGTCGCACAAGATAATTTGAGCACCCATATCAATCAGTTTGTCTACAAAGAACAAGCGGCTTTCAAACATTTTTTGGTGGATAAGCACACTGCCTTTGGCTTTGGTAGCCACTACTAGCAGTACGCTAATAAGGTCGGGTGTTAGACCTGGCCAGGGAGCATCGGCTATGGTTAGAATGCTGCCGTCTATGTACGATTGTATGGTAAAATGATCTTGTGCAGGAACCAAGATATCGTCGCCTTGTTCAATAATCTCGATGCCTAGTTTTCTAAAGCTTTGTGGAATAATGCCTAGGTTGGGTAGCGATACGTTTTTAATCAAGATTTCTGACCCTGTCATGGCTGCAATGCCAATAAAACTGCCCACTTCAATCATATCGGGCAAAATGGTGTGGGTACAGCCGTGCAAACTTTTTACCCCCGTAATGTGTAGCAAGTTAGAACCAATTCCCTCAATTTTAGCGCCCATGCTGTTAAGCATTTTGCATAGCTGTTGTAGGTAAGGCTCGCAAGCTGCATTGTAAATGGTGGTGGTGCCTTCTGCTAATACGGCAGCCATCACAATGTTGGCAGTACCGGTTACCGATGCTTCGTCCAACAACATGTAGCAACCGTTTAGCTGGTTGGCGGTAACATCGTACAATCGTAAATCGGCGTTGTAGCTAAACGATGCACCCAATTTGCATAAGCCGTCAAAGTGGGTATCCAAGTGGCGACGGCCAATTTTGTCGCCCCCAGGTTGAGGTAAAATAGCACGATGGTAACGTGCTAGCATGGGGCCAATCAGCATAACTGAACCACGTAGGGTGGTACAGCGGTGGTAATAATCGGCATCAAATAGGTAGTCGGTGTTGATGTTTTGCGCCGTAAATGAATAGCTGTGCTCGTCTAGGCGTTTTACTTCCACGCCCATCTTTTCCAATAGTTCAATCAGGTGCAAAACATCGGCAATTTGTGGCAAATTGTGCATGGTAACTGTTTCTTGGGTCAACAAACAAGCGCAAAGCACTTGCAATGCTTCGTTTTTTGCTCCTTGTGGGGTGATGCTACCACTTAAACGGTGTCCGCCTTCTATTTGAAATGCTGCCATACTGCCAATTATTTTTTGTTGTTTTTATGGTTGTTCCAGTTTTGTTTTTTCTTGTTGTTATTATTGTTGGTGGTGGTAAATTCTTTCGATTCTTTTAGCTTGATGCTGTTTTCGTTGGCTTGGAATTTACCATCGGTCATCTCGATGATGTCGTTGTAGATGCGTTGGTCTTCTACGTTGTCTTTGTTCCAGGTAAGTACGTATTTTTTCATCTGATTGGCCAATATACCCATCAACTTGTCGGTTTGTTCGGGATCCGATAGTTCGGTAGCTGCTTTTACAAAACGGGGTAGGTTGTTGCCGTAATGCCTGTCTTTGATGTTGCGGTTGGGATATGGCATTTTGTCGGGTTTGCTTTGTAAGGTGTCAGGTTTCACCACTTCGTAGGGGTAGTCAATGTCCAATTGGTAGTTCGACATCATGGCTAGGTGGTCCCATAGTTTGTGTTTAAAGTCGTTTACATCGCGCAAGTGGGGAAACAAATTTCCCATGATGTTGATGATGGTTTTGACGCATCGGGTACGCTCTGCTCGGTCTTCGATGGTCATGGCGTATTCTACCATTTGCTGGATGTTACGACCGTATTCGGTTAAAATCAGTTTGTTTTTAGTGGTGTAGTATTCCATATCGGATTAAAAGATTTTGTTTTTAGGCATAGTAGCCATAAATTCTTTTAAGTAAAAAGGCTCAAAATAGGCGGTATCGGCAAATTGCCCTGCTTGGTAGGCTTTTTCTGCTAGTAGCATCATGGCCATGGCCGATGGTTGTATGCCTGCTATAAAATGAGCATTGGGGTGTTGCAAGGTGCTTTGGCACTTGTCAGAACCGTTGCCAAAAAAGTAGGTAGGCTGGTTCAAAAA
>CAJGDW010000118.1 GCA_904502115.1 Paludibacteraceae bacterium
ACCAAAGGTGAAGGCTCCTATTTTAAAAAATGCTATGAATAAGTCTAGTAACATATTCGATTAACCGATTAGTCGATTAGTCGATTAGTCGTCGCGAAGCGACTATTTATTATTTTTAATCCAGTTGAAGGCATTTACAAACGCCTCTACCCAAGGAGTAATCTCATCTTGGCGACCTGCTGGATAGTGCGCCCATTGCCATGGGAAGATAGCACGTTCCAAGTGAGGCATCATAGCCAAGTGACGACCATCTGCCGAACAGATACCCGCTACGTTATAGTCTGAACCGTTGGGGTTAGCAGGATAACCAGCATGTGTATATTTAGCAATGATGTTGTAATTTTCTTCGCCCATAGGAAGCGAGAATTTGCCTTCGCCGTGTGCTACCCAAATACCCAAACGGCTACCCGATAAGCTGCCAAACATAACCGAATTGTTTTCGGGAATGGTTAGACCCACAAAGTTCGATTCAAACTTGTGCGAGTTGTTGTGCAACATTTTGGTGCGTTTTTCGTGTTCTGGGTTTACTAGGTTCAATTCAACCATCAACTGACAACCGTTGCAAATACCCAAACTCAAGGTATCTTTTCGTGCGTAGAAATTGTCAAGGGCTTTTTTCGCTTTTTCGTTGTACAAGAAACCGCCTGCCCAACCTTTGGCACTACCTAGTACGTCAGAGTTAGAGAAACCACCGCAGAATACAATCATGTTAATGTCTTCTAGGGTTTCGCGTCCCGATGCCAAGTCGGTCATGTGAACGTCTTTTACGTCAAAGCCTGCTAGGTATAGCGAGTAAGCCATTTCGCGTTCGCCGTTGGTACCTTTTTCGCGGATAATAGCGGCTTTGATACCACTTTCGGCGTGTGGAGTTTTCAAACCAAATTGCGAAAGTTGACCGGTAAAGCTTGACAAGATAGCCAAGTCAAGAGGTTGGTTTTTATAGTTTTCGAAACGTTCTTTAGCGCATGCTTCGCCGCTTTGTTTACGGTCTAGCAAGTACGATGGACGATACCATACGTCGCGTAGTTCGTCAATGTTGAAGGTGTATTTTTCGTTGTCTTTTACAACAATTAAGCTGCGTTCTTCAATGGGGTAACCAATTTTAGCAAAACCAATGCCGTTTTCGGTCAATAGTTTTTCTACTTCTGCGTTGTTTTTGGTTTGAATGAATACACCAGGATTTTCAGAGAATAGCAACTTAACGGTGTCTTTTTCGGCAAGCGAAGATAGGTTGATGCACAAACCGCCTTTGGTGTTGGCAAAGGTCATTTCTAGCAATGCGGTAATCAAACCACCTTCCGAAATATCGTGACCGGCAAGGATGTAATCTTTTTCAATCAATGCTTGGATGCTGTTAAACGCATCGGCAAAATATTCAGGATTTTGAACGGTAGGCACATCGTTACCAATTTTGCCCAAGCATTGGTACAATACCGAACCACCTAGTTTTAGGTTGTCGAAAGAGAAGTCAACGTAGTAGATAGAGCTGTTTTTGTCGTTTTTCACTACAGGGCTAACTACTTGTTTAACGTCGGCTACTTCGGCACCAGCCGAGATGATAACGGTACCAGGTGATAGTACTTTTTTGTCGCCGTATTTTTGGGTCAT
This sequence comes from Paludibacteraceae bacterium, assembly GCA_904502115.1. Taxonomy (GTDB): domain Bacteria; phylum Bacteroidota; class Bacteroidia; order Bacteroidales; family Paludibacteraceae; genus Enterocola. The sequence goes on from CAJGDW010000118.1 coordinate 1,609, forward strand.
TGACAAACTGTCTTTACCGGTTGGGATGTTGATGCCCAAGCTGCAAGCAAAGTCGCTACATGCTTCTACTGCTTTGTACAAACGAGCATCTTCGCCTTCGTTTTTACAGGGCCACATCCAGTTGGCAGAAAGCGAAACGCTTTCGATGCCGTTGGCAAGACGCGCCCAAACAATGTTAGTAAGTGCTTCAGAGATAGCCAAAACAGAACCGGCTTCGGGGTTGGCAAGGGCTGCCAAGGGCGCGTGGCCAATGGATGTGGCAATACCTTCTTTGCCACGATAGTCCAATGCTACCACACCCAAGTCGTTCAATGGCAATTGCAACTCGCCAGCACATTGTTGACGGGCAATTTTACCGGTTACCGAACGGTCTACCTTGTTGGTTAACCAGTCTTTACAAGCTACGTGCTCCATGCTCAATACTTGTTTTACATAGCTTTCAATTTGAGCAGCATCGGTAGCAGGATTAGCAAAGTTAGCCTCAACGGTATTGTCTTTAATAATGGTTCTTGGTGGTTTACCAATCATGTAATCCAAACGTAGATTGATGGGTTTTTCGCCATCTGCTTGTTCAAATACAAAGTTCATATCGCCTGTAGTTTCACCTACTACATACATAGGCGAGCGTTCGCGGTCGGCAATACGGTTAATAAGCGCAAGGTCTTCTTCTTTTACTAGCAAGCCCATACGTTCTTGACTTTCGTTACCAATAATTTCTTTGGCAGAAAGGGTAGGGTCGCCAATAGGAAGTTTGCTCATATCAATTTTACCGCCAGTGCTTTCTACCAACTCCGACAAGCAGTTTAAGTGACCGCCTGCACCGTGGTCGTGGATAGAAACAATGGGGTTGTTATCGCTTTCTGCTAAGGTACGAATTACGTTAGCAGCACGTTTTTGCATTTCGGGGTTGGCACGTTGTACGGCATTCAACTCAATGGCATTGGCGTATTGACCGGTATTTACCGACGATACAGCGCCACCACCCATACCAATACGGTAGTTATCGCCACCCAATACAACTACTTTTTCGCCAACTTCGGGTTCGCCTTTTAGGGCGTCGCGTTGGGTGCCAAAACCAACACCACCAGCTAGCATAATTACTTTGTCAAAGCCGTATTGTTTGTCGTCTTCTTCGTGCTCAAAGCATAGCAACGAACCGCAAATAAGGGGTTGGCCAAATTTGTTACCAAAGTCAGAAGCACCGTTCGATGCTTTGATAAGGATTTGTTCGGGAGTTTGGTACAACCAGTTGCGTTCTTTGATGCTTTCTTCCCAGCTTTTGCCAGCTTCGCAACGAGGATACGATGTCATGTAAACAGCAGTACCTGCAATAGGCAAACTAGCTTTACCACCGCCTAGACGGTCGCGAATTTCGCCACCAGTACCGGTTGCAGCACCGTTAAAAGGTTCTACGGTAGTAGGGAAGTTGTGGGTTTCAGCTTTTAACGAAATAACCGATTGGATTTTTTTGATTTCAAAGAAATCGGGTTTGTCACCGCTTTTGGGTGCAAATTGTTCAATTTCGGGGCCTGCGTTAAAGGCTACGTTATCTTTGTATGCCGATACCAAGGTGTTAGGATTGGTTTCGGATGTTTTTTTGATCAATTTAAAGAGTGATAGTTCTTTTTCTTCGCCGTCGATGATGTACAAACCATTAAAAATTTTGTGACGGCAGTGTTCCGAGTTTACTTGCGAGAAACCAAACACTTCGCTGTCGGTTAGTTTGCGACCCAATTTCTCGGCAATGCCGTTTAGGTAAGCCATTTCGTCGGGGTTAAGTGCCAAACCTTCTTGCTCGTTGTAGGCTTCAATATCGTCGATGTAAACAATGGGTTCGGGTTGTTTGTTGATGGTAAATAGCTCTTGGTCAAGACCTTCGTATTTACGTTGCAACATAGGGTCGAACGATGCATCGCCCATATTGGGATAATATTCTTCGATACGTTCAATACCGCTAATGCCCATGTTTTGGGTAATTTCTACTGCGTTGGTACTCCATGGGGTAATCATCTCGCGACGAGGACCAATGTAGCTTCCTGCAATGGCATTTTCGGTTAATAAAGTGGCATTGTCAAATAGCCACACCAATTTTTCAATGTTTTCGGCCGATAAAGCTTCGCGGCTTTGTACTGCTAAAATGTTGTTGCTCTGAGTTTTAAAGAATACTATCATGTCTTTTTATTTTAAAGTACGCAAAGGTAGTAAAAATAGTCTAAAGTCACAAGTC
>CAJGDW010000119.1 GCA_904502115.1 Paludibacteraceae bacterium
AAACAATCTTTATAACATGTACGCAATTGTAGAAATCGCCGGACAACAATTTAAGGTTGCTAAAGACCAAAAAGTGTTTGTTCATCGTTTGAACGAAGAACGTGGCGCAAAAGTCGAATTCGACAAAGTTTTATTGGTTGATGCTGACGGCAAAATTACCATCGGTGCTCCTGTAGTAGAAGGTGCTAAAGTGGTTGCTGAAGTAGTATCGCACGTAAAAGGAGACAAAGTTATCGTCTTCAAAAAGAAAAGAAGAAAAGGTTATCGTGTACGCAACGGTCACCGTCAATGCTTCACCGAGTTAGTAATTAAAGAAGTTGTTGCTTAATAATAAAGAAAGGATTTAAGAAATGGCACATAAGAAAGGCGTCGGCAGTTCGAAGAACGGTCGTGAATCAGAAAGCAAACGCTTAGGCGTTAAAATTTACGGTGGTCAGTTCGCTAAAGCCGGAAATATTATTGTTAGACAACGCGGTACTCAACACCACCCAGACAAAAACGTAGGTATGGGCAAAGACCACACCTTGTTTGCATTGGTTGATGGTACTGTAGTTTTCCGTCGCAAAAAAGACAACAAGTCTTTTGTTTCGGTAGAAGCTGCTAACTAATTAGAAGTATCGAGTTTTATCTCTCGAAGCATACAAAAACCTCACTTCAAAAAGTGAGGTTTTTTTCTTTATTGTACAAATTAATATTATCTTTGTCGGAACATTTACACAATCAGACAATAAACACGTAATTAATTTTTTAGTTCAATGCTAACACTAAAATACATTACCGAAAACACTGCCGAAGTTATTGAACGCTTGGCAAAAAAATACTTTGACGGAAAAGAAGTAATTGAAAATGTAGTGGCTTTAGATGCCAACCGCAAAGCTACACAAGTAAAACTAGACAACACCTTGGCAGAAATCAACCAACTTTCCAAACAAGTGGGCGATTTGTTCAAGCAAGGCAAAGCAGAAGAAGCCAACCAAATCAAAGTTCAAACTGCTAATTTAAAAGAACAAAGCAAAGAGTTATCGGTACAACTAGACAGCATCGAAAAAGAAATTACCGAATTGTTGCTTACCATTCCTAACCTACCCAACAACGACGTTCCAGAAGGCAGAACAGCCGAAGACAACGTAATTGTACGCACCGGTGGCAATTTAGAAGACCTACCCAAAGATGCCCTTCCTCACTGGGAATTGGCAAAAAAATACGACCTAATTGACTTTGAATTGGGTGTTAAAATTTCGGGTGCAGGTTTCCCTGTTTACAAAGGCAAAGGCGCTCAATTGCAACGTGCACTTATCAACTTTTTCTTGGACGAAGCACGTGCTGCAGGTTATACCGAAATTATGCCTCCTACTGTAGTAAATGCTGCATCGGGTTATGGCACAGGTCAGTTGCCCGACAAAGAAGGACAAATGTACCACGTAGGTTTGGACGATTTGTATTTGATTCCTACCGCAGAGGTTCCCGTTACCAATATTTACCGCGACGTAATTCTAAACGAAAACGAACTTCCTATTAAAAATTGCGCTTACACACAATGTTTTAGACGCGAGGCTGGTTCGTATGGCAAAGACGTACGTGGTTTGAATCGCTTGCACGAATTCTCTAAAATTGAAATTGTACGCATCGATACACCCGAGCACTCGTACCAAAGCTTGGACGAAATGATTGCTCACGTAGAAAACTTGGTAAACAAACTAGAACTACCCTACCGCATTTTACGCTTGTGCGGTGGCGACATGAGTTTTACATCGGCCATTACATACGACTTTGAAGTATATTCTGAAGCACAAAAACGTTGGTTGGAAGTTAGCTCGGTATCGAACTTTGAAAGCTATCAAGCCAACCGCCTAAAATGCCGTTACAAAGGTGGCGACAAAAAAACACAATTGTGCCACACCCTAAACGGTAGTGCATTGGCGCTTCCTCGTATCGTGGCTGCCTTGCTAGAAAACAACCAAACTCCAGAAGGCATTCGCATTCCAAAAGCATTGGTCCCTTATACAGGTTTCGAAATTATTGCATAAATTTGCTTTATGACAACTTCTACACTTTATCCATTGCGCTTTGAGCCTATTTTAAAGCCCACCATTTGGGGAGGCAATAAAATTAGTGCATACAAAGGCATGGGTAATGCTGAAGAAGAAAACATAGGCGAAAGTTGGGAAATATCGGGCGTTCAAGGCAATGTTTCGGTGGTTTCTAACGGTCATTTAGCTGGTAAAACACTGAACGAGCTAATTGACAGGTACCGCGAACTATTTGTAGGCGAGGCCGTTTACCAACGCTTTGGCAACGAATTTCCACTACTTATTAAATTTATTGATGCGCGCGAAGACTTATCTATTCAAGTTCACCCCAATGACGAGGTTGCCCGCAAACAACACCAATCGAACGGCAAAACAGAATTTTGGTACATTATCGACGCGCAAGAAGATGCTTCATTGTACAGCGGTTTTAATAAAAAAGTAACCCCAGAAGAGGTCAGACAGCACGTTGAAAACAACACCATCTGCTCCATCCTCAACAAAGAATCTGTTCAAAAAAACAATGCTTACTTTTTGCCAGCAGGCAGGGTGCATTCTATTGGCGCAGGATTGTTTATAGCAGAAATTCAGCAAACATCCGACGCCACCTACCGCCTTTGGGACTTTGATCGCATCGACAAAAACGGGAACAAGCGCGAATTGCACCTTGATTTGGCTTTGGACGCCATTGATTATCGATTCTATCGACAATACAAAAACGCCTACAAACCTTGTGTAGGACGTCCCGTAAAGTTGCAAGAATGCAGTTACTTTACCACCAATTTAATTGAGGCTGACACCTTTATTAAATTTGACTACAAACGCATCGACTCATTTGTAATTTGGATTTGCTTGGAAGGCAGCGCCATTTTTGCCTCGTCTAAAAAGCACAACCAAAAAATTAAACAAGGCGAAACCATTCTATTCCCCGCCTGCGACTTACCTACCGCGCTCATCCCAGAAACCAACAATATTCGTTTGCTGGAAGTGTATGTGGGGTGAGTTAGGAGTGAGGAGTTAGGAGTGAGGAGTTTAATCGGTCCCTGAGCCAGTCGAAGGGTTGCCGAAGGGTTGCCTAAGCATTGTCGAAGGCGGTCCCTGAGCCTGTCGAAGGGCAAAGCATTGTAGAAGGACGCAAGGCGAATAAAAATTAAAATATTTTGCAAAAAAGTTGGATTTTATTTTGGAGATTCAAAATAAAGTACTACTTTTGCATCACGATTTCGGGATGTAGCGCAGTCCGGTTAGCGCACCTGCTTTGGGAGCAGGGGGTCCCAGGTTCGAATCCTGGTATCCCGACAAAAGAAAACCACTTAAACACCGTGTTTGAGTGGTTTTTTAATCTACAAAGGTGACATTCCAGGCACGTGCGCTTAATTGCGTGTTCGACGAGCGGGAATTTCTACCTTTTATTTTATCAGCACTTGAAACGACAGTTGGTTGATGTGCTCCCCTGGGAGTAACGGACGCGGTTTCAGGTGCTGATTTTCCTAATACGTATTACTGAATAGATACCATGCTTCGTCCGATGGCCTATTGTATTTTTTACATGAGAATTTGCTATTACCTGAAGTTCCATAACCAGAACTATAATCATAGCGAAAATGCAACGACAAACAGTGAATAGAGGTTTCGCTTACAAAACCTTGCGTAACAGGAAACTCAAAACTATATGCTAACTTCAAACTATACCTCTTATCTTTAAACTGAGGACTAAAAGTCGCACTAAAAATCAGGTTGGTCAAATCATATTTAATTGGATTACCCGTACTAACATCTG
>CAJGDW010000120.1 GCA_904502115.1 Paludibacteraceae bacterium
AACGTCTAAACGATTATTCGGGCTACGCCCTCATGAAGTTTGGCATCGGCTTAGCATAGCCAAAGTAAACTTTGTCTCTGCATTCGCCTCGCACAAACTTTAACCGATTTGTCCATCAAATAACAACTTCTAATGCACCAAGGCCGACTAAACGCATAATCCCATCACCGAATCACCAACTCACCGACGTACTGATGAGTACGAAGTACGAATAATTACCGAATAACCGGAACTTCGTTCACGAAGCGACATTAAATCACCAACAACGCAGTTTCGGCATGAAATACCAAATTTTGCGCCGTACTAGCAAATAATAATTTGTTGAGCAACCACAATCGGTTTGATTTTTTTACCACAATCAAATCGATTTTATTTATTTCGGCAAAGAAATTTAGTTCGCGTGCTCTGGACTGTGTAGCCTCTATAAATTTGGGTGATATATTTGCTTTGGGATACGCTGTTCTTGCTTTGGTTAGCAAGTCTTGCATTTTTTGTTGTTTTTCGTCGTAATCTTCTTTGTTATTAATCTCATCCATTTCCATTACATGCAACAAATGGATATTCCCAGTATAATCTTGGAAGAATTGCATGCCCTTGTCGTAATTTTGCAAGTAATTCTTGCCTAAACTAGTGGCAATGGCAATATTGTGTATGCAATCTAATGGTTTGATATTTATATCATTTGGGATGGCTAAAACAGGTGTTTTGATTTGTTCCATCACTTCTGCGGTAACGCTGCCAATCAAGTCTGCTTGTTTTTGCTTTTTATCGCGCGTACCCATAATTACCAACGTTGGATGTAATTTTTTGTCGTAGCGTTTAATAACCTCTTCTACTACTCCTTCTTTAAGGTGGAATTCGAATGATATATCCGGAAGTGTTCCGTTTTCTATTTCGTTGATATATAATGTTTTAACCTTATCAATTTCCAGTTCTAGTAAAGATATTTCCTTTTGTGTTGTTACATGAAGAAACAACAAGGATGTATTCATTTTTTCTGCCCAATAAAACGCAATTCTACCTGCTTCAAATGAATGTTCACAAAAACTAAACGGAACTAATATACAAGACTTTAAGGTTTCCATATTGTAGTGGTTAAACTATTACTACAAAAATAACGATTTAATGCTTAAAAATCCAAATAATTCTTGTAATTTCGCACGAAATTTGTTCATTCAAAACGCATTATACCCTATTCTACTTATGAAACCATTAAAAAATCTAGAAATAGCCAGTTTGTGGCTACTACGTATAGGTATCGTTTTTCTTTTTATCGCTATGTACGGAAAAACCATTAGCATGTGGGCATTTGATAATTTTCGATGGATCATAAACATGGTTTATTTATTTTCGTCGTTTAGTTTGTTTATTGGAGGTTTCCTAAAAAAATCGACTGTTACCATTGTGTCGGGACTCATCATAGCGGCCATCTCCATTTACCAAATTGTTCCCATTGTGGCAGATGGAAATATTGCTATATTTGAATCTTCTTTATTTCAATACATAGTAATGGCTGGCTTGGGAATGTTGTTTGCTGCTGTTGGGAATAAATAAAATATAACAATCTCGTTACAAATTATATCTAAAACGCCTTTGTAGGTGTTAATTAGTAGATTTTTTACGCAAGTTGCTAAAAAATCACTAACTTTGTTGTTCAATTTTAACGTAAACTATAAATAAAATATTATGGCAAAAATTAAAGGCGCAGTAAGTGTGAACGTAGAGCGTTGCAAAGGATGCGAATTGTGCGTTGTAGCCTGCCCTACTCACGTTTTGGCAATGTCTAAACAAGTAAATGCCAAAGGTTATCGTTATGCTATGATGGCAAACGAAGATGCTTGCATTGGTTGTGCAAGTTGTGGCATTGTATGTCCTGATGGATGTATTTCAGTGTATAAAGTAAAAATTGATTAAGATATGGAAGAAGTAAGATTAATGAAAGGCAACGAAGCCTTGGCCGAAGCTGCTATCCGTTGTGGTTGCGATGGCTATTTTGGCTATCCTATTACTCCTCAATCGGAAGTGATGGAAACCTTGATGCTATTAAAACCTTGGGAAACTACCGGTATGGTGGTGATGCAAGCCGAAAGCGAAGTTGCTTCTATCAATATGGTATATGCCGGTGCTGGTTGTGGTAAAAAAGTAATGACCTCTACCTCTAGCCCTGGTTTTAGCTTGATGCAAGAAGGTGTATCGTACATTGCTGGTGCAGATATTCCTGCTTTGGTAGTAAACGTAATGCGTGGTGGTCCTGGTTTGGGTACCATTCAACCATCGCAAGCAGACTATTTCCAAACCGTAAAAGGTGGTGGTCACGGCGACTATCGTCAAATTACCTTGGCACCTGCCAGCGTACAAGAAATGGCCGATTTTGTAAGCCTTGGTTTTGATTTGGCATTCAAATACAACATTCTAAGCGTTATTTTGGCCGATGGTTTGATTGGTCAAATGATGGAAAAAGTGGTATTGCCACCCTACCAAGCGCGTCGTACCAACGAAGAAATTCGCAAAGAATGTCCATGGGCATCGATGGGTTGCACCGCCGATAGAAAACGCAACGTTATTACCTCGTTGGAGTTGGAACCTGGACCAATGGAAGCACGTAACTTGGCATTGCAAGAAAAATACCGCACCATCGAAGCCAACGAAGTTCGCTTTGAAAATGTAGGTTGCGACGATGCTGATTACTTGCTAATGGCATTCGGTTCGTCGGCACGTATTTGCCAAAAAGCCATCGAAATTGCTGCTGAACAAGGCATTAAATTAGGTCTTTTGCGTCCTATTACCTTGTGGCCATTCTGCACCGAAGAAATCAAACGTCAACTATCGCACGTTAAAGGTATTTTGTCGGTAGAATTCAATGCAGGTCAAATGGTAGAAGACATTCGTTTGGCTGTAGAAGGAAAAGTTCCTGTAGCACACTTTGGTCGTATGGGCGGTATCGTTCCTACTCCCGAAGAAGTGGTAGAAGCCGTTAAATCAAATTTTAATTTGTAAGATTATGACTGCACAAGATATTATCAAACCCGAAAACTTGGTATATAGCAAACCCAGTTTGTTAAACGACAATACCATGCACTACTGCCCTGGCTGTAGCCACGGTGTAGTTCATAAACTAATTGCCGAAGTAATTGAAGAAATGGGCATTATGGAAAAAACCGTAGGTGTATCGCCTGTAGGTTGTGCCGTATTTGCTTATAACTACATTGATATTGACTGGCAAGAAGCTGCTCACGGTCGTGCGCCTGCCATTGCTACCGCTATTAAACGCTTGTTGCCCGAACATTTGGTATTTACCTACCAAGGCGACGGTGACTTGGCTGCTATTGGTACAGCAGAAACCATTCACGCTGTAAACCGTGGCGATAACTTGGCCATGATTTTCATCAACAACGCTATTTACGGTATGACCGGTGGTCAAATGGCTCCTACTACCCTAGAAGGCATGAAAACCGCTACCTGTCCTTATGGTCGTGACCCTCAATTGAACGGTTATCACTTGCCTATTACCAACTTGGTAGCTCAATTGGAAGGTGCTCGTTACGTTACCCGTCAAAGCGTTCACACCGCTGCAGCTGTACGCAAAGCTAAAGCTGCTATCCGCAAAGCATTCGAAAATGCCCTTTGCCCCGAAAAGAAAGGTGCATCGTTTGTAGAAATTGTATCTACTTGCAACAGCGGTTGGAAACTTTCGCCCGAAAAAGCTAACCAATGGATGGTAGAAAACATGTTTAAAGCTTATCCTATTGGCGATTTGAAA
>CAJGDW010000121.1 GCA_904502115.1 Paludibacteraceae bacterium
ACTCGCTTCGCTCAAACAACACATTTTGCTTAACGTTTTTGCACATATAAATCTTTTTCCGACCTCCACCAAATGTCGTCAGATTGAATCGCCTAAACGACTAAACGCCTAAACGACTCAACATCGATTATTCACATTCGTTCATCAATTCGTCACCGATTAGTCGATTCGTCAAAAAATCACCGAATCACCAACTAAAAATATTCTACGCAGAAAGTTGCTTTTATAATATATAAAGCTTAATTTTACAAAAAATATGTAAAAATGAGCTTTAAGCGATATATTATCATTGGGATACTGTTTGCATTGGCTATCAATCCAATGCATGCAAAAAATTGCACAACCCTGTTACAACAAGCGCAACAATTGCTAGAACAGCAAAACTACCCTGCTTGCATAGCTGCACTACAAAATACCTCGTGCAAATCGTACCAATACCACAACCTTATGATGAATGCTTACATGGGGGCACAAGAATACGCACAACTACGCACCCATGCAGCGCAATGCATCCAACAATATACCAGTGATGCAAAAATAACAGCATTAGCCTACTACTACCAAGCATTGGCTTTACACAAACAAGATTTAAACGATCAGGCCCATGCTCAAATCCAGCTATCGCTTCAGTTATGGCAAGATAAATCGTCGGCTGAATATGCCATGACGTGCAATGCCATGGGCAATATACAAGAGAGCCTAGGCAAACATTCCCAGGCCATTGATACCTACAAACAGGCCTTAAAGATTTACAACTCATTGCCCAACGAGCATCAATCACAAGAAGGCCAAATCATCACCCTATCCAACCTGGCCAATGCCTACTTATCTACCCAACCAGAAACAGCATTGGGCTATTACAAAAAATTATCGGGCATTTACAAAAAGAATCCTGCATTACACAAAGATAGGTACCTTGCTATTACCAACAATTTTGGCGAATATTACAACCAAAAAGGCGAATACGAACAAGCAGCCCTTTACTACCAATACGTAGTAAGCTCAATGCGCACCCAAAACGAAACCCTTAAGCCTACCTATGCCACCTCGCTACTAAACGTAATAACGGCCCTATACAATGCCGAAAAATACACCGAAACCACCCCATACATTAGCGAATACTTGCAAATGCTTCGTGCCATGCTTCAGCGTAATTTTACCATCATGACCGAACAAGAACGCGAAAAGTTTTGGAATGCACAAGCACAAATTTTAGACAACCTACTGGTAAGTGCCACATACGCATCGTTAAGCAATCGTAATGCCGATGCCTCGCTTATTTACGATATCTGCCTATTAAGCAAAAGTTTGCTATTAGACACCTCTACTAGTATCGAGTCCATCATCGCATCGTCAAACGACGCTACTCTGATACAACTACGCAAAGAATTGATAGCCGCACAACAACAAAACGCTCCCAACTGCGATTTGTTAGAGCAACGAATGATACAGCGACTACAACAACTACACGTAAATTTACCTCAGCTGCATATTACGTGGCAAGATATTCAACAACAACTCAACAAAAACAACCTAGCCGTAGAATTTGTTTGTTTAGGCACGGGCAAAAACACCGAATATGCCGTTGTATTGTTGCGTCAACATTGGAAACACCCCAAAGTGTACTACATCAACGGGTTGGCAGAAACCCTAGACGCAAGGCAAATTTCACGTCTAGACATGCACAACAACTCCATTTTTGGCAAATTAGTATGGCAACACGTACTAGCTGAAGCTAATCCTAACGACACCATCTATTTTGTACCTGCAGGAGAACTGCATTTAATGGGGTTAGAGTATTTTACCATCAACCAAGATGTAAAAATGTACGAGCGCTATAATATGCGCCGCTTATCGTCTACCAAACAATTATTACTTCCACAAACCAATCAACCGTTCCAATCGGTTGCGCTGCTAGGTGGTATGAATTACAATGCCAGCATAGACGAAATAGCATACTATGCCAACGAATATAAGCAATCCGTTCCGCTGTCATCGCAGCCACATTCCACGGTGCAACAAGGCAAAATATGGTCGGCATTACCCGGTTCGTTGCGCGAAGTGCAAGAAATAAACAACGTATTAAGTGCTAGAGGAATCAAAACCTTTTTGGCTACGCACGATGCCGCCACCGAGACGGCCATGTATGCGATTGCTGCACAACAATACGACATCCTACACATAGCCACCCACGGTTTTTATGCACAACAAACAGACCTTACTATGCAAGAATCTGGATTGGTTATGGCAGGAGCCAACACCCTTCAATTACAACCCAATGCAGCACTAGGCACTGGCATTTTAACCGCAGCTGCCATTGCTAAACTAAACCTACAAAACACCCGTTTAGCCGTTCTATCTGCTTGTCAAACGGGCGTAGGAGAAATCTCTACCGAAGGGGTCTTTGGTACACAAAGAGCCTTTAAATTGGCTGGTATAAGGTCGCTCATTGTTAGTTTATGGAAAGTAAACGACGCTGTTACCTCTGCCCTTATGACCACCTTTTACAAGGCCATTATGGCAGGATACAGCTACTACGATGCATTTATCATTGCATCCGATACCATAAGGCAAAGTACATTTCAACTAAATGGGCAAGAAATCTCTGGCGACGACATTTCGCTATATGGTGCATTTGTTTTAATTGATTAAGGTCCTATGAACGCAAAACGATTAATTACATACCTACTATTCGTTGCTCTTGCACTGCCCTGTTTGGCATTCAAAGTAAAAAGGAGCGGCGCCATCGACCTTTTGGCCGAAGACAAACGCTTCTTTTACCAACACGAACTCTTTATCTATGCCACTCCTAGCTACACATGGATTCCCTATAGCGATACCCGTAACCAACAAAGCTATGGTGGTTTTGATATTGGTGCAGGGATAGATTATCGATTCTTTTTTCACCAAAACATCGGCGTTAGTTTAGGGTTACAATACATGCCCTATTCAAGCAGTTATCAGTTTGATGCGTTTGAACAAACCTCATCGGGCATTGATAACAGCGACCCACTCTACCCCAACAACCCCTATACTTACATAGAACGTTACAACGTAACCGAGGTAGCCAAATTGCACTACCTAGAGGTACCTATCAAGGCGTTATTCATCACCCCATCGTGGAACCGCGTACAATTGCGCACAGGCATTGGTCTAAATTTGGGATGCAACATTGCCTCCAATCAATCCTTATCTGGCTACTACGATGCAGAAATGATTTACACCGACAATAACGTAACCCTCAACGAATCAGAGAGTTTGTTATTGGGTCGATACAACGACATAGAAATTAACTCGCCTCAAACGATATTAGGAGTACATATATCGCTGTTAGCCGAAATTGGCATAGGCGTAAAATTAAGCGAACGCTGTCAGCTAAACCTTGACTTATACGCTAGTTATGCCCTTAACAACACCCACACTACCTACAAAGACTTTATTGCCATGAATAGAAACTACCAAGGTATTCTTACCACCAACTTAGTGGGCGATGCGCACCCACTAGCTGTAGGAGGCAAAGTAGGGCTTTCTTTCTATCTGGGCAAGCCCAAGGCAGAGATTCTACCCCCATGGAAAAAGCGCAAACTAAGAGGCTTTATGGACGATTTAGATGCGTATAGCAAAAATACCTTTGCCGTAGCAGAAGAACCTAACATTCCCCAAAAGCCAACTCCGGTTCAAGAACCCGCTGTAACTCCAGAAACTACCATTGTTCAAGAGCCTGCAACCAAAGTAGAGCCT
>CAJGDW010000122.1 GCA_904502115.1 Paludibacteraceae bacterium
ATTGGTTATCCTTTTTTATTGTATTATCGCAAGGCTTATTCCAAGCCAAGCGATTTTTTAACTGCCAATACTTTTTCTTCGGCAGCAGCATTTACTGCCTCGTACTCATCGGCACTAGCCAAAGGCAATTTCACTTCAATATAGAACTTAATTTTAGGCTCGGTTCCCGAAGGACGTACCGAAACTTTGGTTCCATCTTGTGTAAAGTATTGCAATACGTTAGCTGTTTCGGGCATTTCCAATTCGCTGGTTTGACCTGCCAACAGGTCAATTTGGCGAAGTGTACCGTAATCTTTAATAATGGTAACAGGCGATCCAGCCAAATCTTTAGGAGGATTGCTACGGAAACGAGTCATCATTTCTTTGATTTCTTCGGCACCGCTTTTGCCTTTTTTCACTACAGAAATACCTTTTTCTTTAGAGAAACCAAACTTAACGTAAATTTCTTGAATCAAATCGTAAAGCGATTTACCATTGTCTTTAGCCCATGCAGCCACTTCTGCAATTAGCACGCAAGCCGAAACGGCGTCTTTGTCGCGTACAAAGTCTTCTGCCAAGAAACCATAGCTTTCTTCGCCACCGCCAATGTATTGCATTTTGCCTTCGTTTTCGCGCATTACAGCTGCAATCCATTTAAAGCCAGTGTAGCAATCAAAGTAAGGTACATTGAATTTGCGTGCAATTGAGGCAATCATTTCGGTAGTTACAATGGTTTTAACAATGTATTCTTTACCTTTTAGTTTGCCCAATTCCGACCAACGGGTTAGCAAATAATAAATGAACAACATAGCTGTTTGGTTACCATTTACCAAAATCCATTCGCCTTTGTTATTTTTAATAGCAATACCCAAACGGTCAGCATCAGGGTCCGATGCCATTACCATATCAGCATCCACTGCTTTTGCTTTTTCTACAGCCATTGCCAATGCAGCAGGTTCTTCTGGGTTAGGCGATACAACGGTTGGGAAATCGCCGGTCAATACGTTTTGTTCTGGAACATCCACAATGTTTTCAAAACCGTACATTTTTAATGCACGTGGAATCAAAGTAGCGCCTGTACCGTGAATAGGGGTATAAACAATCTTCATATCCTTGTTACGACGAATCGAATCGGGCGACAAGGTAAGTTTGCTAATTTTTTCCAAGAAAACGCTATCAACGTTTTCGCCAATAATTTCAATCAATTCAGGATTACCGGTAAACTTAACATCGTCTACCGATTTAATTTTGTTTACTTCCGATATAATATTGGTATCGTGTGGAGCAATTACTTGCGCGCCATCTGCCCAATATGCTTTGTAACCATTGTATTCTTTTGGGTTGTGCGATGCAGTTACCACAATACCACTTTGGCAACCCAAATGACGAATAGCAAACGAAATTTCGGGAGTAGGACGCAAATCCTCAAACAAGTAAACTTTAATGCCATTAGCCGAGAAAATATTAGCGGCAGTTTCGGCAAACAAACGGCTGTTGTTACGGCAGTCGTGACCCACTACTACACTAATCGATTGTCCAGCAAATTCTTTTTTCAAGTAGTTGCTCAAACCTTGTGTAGCCGAGCCTACAGTATAAATATTCATGCGATTAGAACCAACGCCCATAATACCACGCAAGCCACCAGTTCCAAATTCCAAATCTTTGTAAAAGGACTCTATCAACTCGGTGGTGTCGGCATTATCCATCAATGCTTTTACAGCTGCCTTAGTATCAGCATCGTAATTTCCGTCCAACCAAAGTTGGGCTTTCTTTTTTACATCATCAAGTAAATTATTTTCCATATCTGTAATTATATTTTCGACAAATGTACGTTTATTTTTTCAATCTTCCATTAGCACACTTATATTTTTATCTTATTCATTCTTATTTTCCAAAAATATCATGTAATTTTGCAAAAATTGATTCTAAAATGAAACATATTCTAAGAAGCGCACAAAGCACAGAAGGACGCCGTATGGCAGGGGCAAGAGCCCTTTGGGTAGCCAACGGCATGAAACGCGAACAAATGGGTAAACCCATCATTGCCATTGTCAATTCATTTACTCAATTTGTACCCGGACACGTGCATTTACACCAAATAGGACAAGAAATTAAACAAGAAATAGAAAAACTAGGTTGTTTTGCTGCCGAATTTAACACCATCGCCATCGACGATGGCATAGCCATGGGTCACGACGGCATGTTGTATTCACTTCCTAGCCGCGATATCATTGCCGATAGCGTTGAATACATGGTCAATGCCCACAAAGCCGATGCCATGATTTGCATCAGCAACTGCGACAAAATCACCCCAGGTATGTTAATGGCCTCGATGCGCCTTAACATCCCTACCATTTTTGTATCGGGTGGTCCTATGGAAGCAGGCAACTGGAAAAACAGACACGTCGACTTGATCGATGCCATGGTACAATCGGCCGATAGCAGCGTATCAGACCAAGACGTAGCCGACCTAGAACGTTCAGCATGCCCATCGTGCGGTTGCTGCTCGGGCATGTTTACCGCCAACTCCATGAACTGCTTAAACGAAGCTTTGGGTATGGCACTTCCTGGCAACGGAACCGTGCTTTCTACCCACCAAGTACGCAAAGAATTGTTCATGCAGGCAGCACAAAAAATTGTCGAAAATGCCTATAAATACTACCGCGATGGCGACGACAGCATTCTACCCCGTAGCATTGCTACCCGCGAAGCTTTCTTAAACGCCATGACGCTCGATATTGCCATGGGCGGTTCTACCAACACCGTACTTCACTTGTTGGCCATTGCCCAAGAAGCCGGCGTTAACTTTACCATGGACGACATCGATGCCCTATCGCGCAAAACTCCATGCTTGTGTAAAGTTGCTCCCAATACCCAAAAATACCACGTTCAAGACGTAAACCGTGCAGGCGGTATTTTGGGCATCATGGAATGCTTGGCCAACGGTGGTTTAATCAATACCCAAGTAAAACGCGCCGATGGTCTAACCCTAGCACAAGCCATCGAACAATACAGCATTACCAACGGCAACCCATCAGCGGCTGCCCTTAACCTATACACTGCAGCTCCTGCCAACCGTTTTAACCTTGTATTGGGTTCGCAAAACAGCCGCTTCGAAAGCCTTGATACCGACCGCGCCGAAGGTTGCATTCGCAATATCGAGAACGCATACACCAAAGACGGTGGTTTGGCCGTTTTAAAAGGCAACTTAGCCCTAGACGGTTGCGTTATTAAAACCGCAGGCGTAGACGAAAGCATTTGGCATTTTGAAGGCAAGGCCGTTGTCTTTACCTCGCAAGAAGCAGCCTGCGAAGGCATCTTAGGCGGCAAAGTACAAGCCGGCGACGTAGTGCTTATTACCCACGAAGGTCCTAAAGGTGGTCCTGGCATGCAAGAAATGCTTTACCCCACCTCTTACATCAAATCCATGCACTTGGGCAAACAATGCGCCCTTATTACCGACGGACGTTTCTCTGGCGGTACATCGGGTTTAAGCATCGGTCACGTATCGCCCGAAGCAGCTGCAGGTGGTAACATCGGCCTTATTCAAGACGGCGATACCATTGTTATCGATATTCCTAGCCGTAGCATCAACATCCAAGTTAGCGACGAAGAATTGGCCAATCGCCGTGCAGCCGAAATGGCACGTGGCAAAGCAGCCTTTACTCCTAAAGATCGCAACCGCGTTATCTCAAAATCGCTAAAAGCATA
>CAJGDW010000123.1 GCA_904502115.1 Paludibacteraceae bacterium
ACAAGGTTTTAAAGCCTTTGGCAAATGGAGCAAAACCTTTTTAACCAACGAGGCTATGCTAATTGGTGTTGAAACACGTACATCTGCGCCCATTCGTATTTTGCGCGACAATGAAACCCTTCAGCATGTACAATTAAAAGGTCTATATCCTTGCGGCGAAGGAGCTGGCTATGCCGGTGGTATCGTATCGGCCGCCATCGACGGCGAACGCTGCGTCGAGGCATTGGTTAACTCCTAACTCCTCACTCCTAACTCCTCACTCCTCACTCCTAACTCCTA
The DNA here is from genome assembly GCA_904502115.1 of Paludibacteraceae bacterium. Classification (GTDB taxonomy): domain Bacteria; phylum Bacteroidota; class Bacteroidia; order Bacteroidales; family Paludibacteraceae; genus Enterocola. The sequence goes on from CAJGDW010000123.1 coordinate 280, forward strand.
ACTCCTAACTTTTTTGCCTATATTGCGCCGTTTTTCATAAATAATCCCTATATTTGCCGTGTTATTAGAAAATGTAAGTGAGTTACATTGATAAAATTTTAGCAAAGTAATTAAGTTAGATTTCTTTTAATTGGCAAAAAGATGAAAAACAAGTACATCGATTTAATTGAACAAACCGCCGATTTTCCTACCGACGAGTTCAAAGTAATTGACAATGAATTGTATTTCAATGATATACCTTTAATGGATATTATTGAACAGTACGGCACTCCGCTTAAAATTACTTACCTGCCACGCATTACACAGCAAATTCAAAAAGCGCGCAGAATGTTTAATGTGGCCATGGCAAAGGTAGATTACAATGCCGATTATCATTATTGCTATTGTACCAAAAGCTCGCATTTCTCTTTTGTAATGGAAGAAGTGCTTAAAAACGGTGTTAACGTAGAAACATCGTCGGCTTTTGATATTAACTTAATAGAAAACCTACACGAATCGGGCCATCTTAAAAAAGATACCTATATTATATGTAATGGTTTTAAACGTCCACAATACGTAGAAAACATTCAAAGCCTTATTAATAATGGTTTTGAAAACCTAGTGGCTATATTGGACAATAAATTTGAATTGGATTTATTGCTAAACGGAGCCGAAAAGAAATTTAAAGTAGGCATTCGTATTGCATCCGAAGAAGAACCTAAGTTTGATTTTTATACCTCGCGTTTGGGCATTCGTCACAACGATATCTTGCCTTATTACTTTGAGAAAATCAAAGACAACCCAAAAATTGAACTTAAAATGCTTCACTTCTTTATCAATACCGGTATTAAAGATACCGCTTACTACTGGAGTGAATTAAGCAAGGCTGTTGAACTATATTGCGAGCTTAAAAAGATTTGTCCCGAACTAGATAGTTTGGACATTGGTGGTGGTTTCCCCATTGCTACGCACCTAGATCATAATTACGATTACGAGTACATGGCCGAAGAAATTGTGGCGCAAATTAAAAACATTTGTACCCTAAACGGCGTGCCCGAACCCAACATCTTTACCGAATTTGGTTCGTTTACCGTAGGCGAAAGTGGTGCAATTTTGTATAGCATTGTTAACCAAAAACAACAAAACGACCGCGAATCGTGGAATATGATTGACAGTTCTTTCATTACCACTTTACCCGATACTTGGGCCATCAACCAACGTTACATCTTGCTAGCAGTTAACAACTGGGACAAAGAATACCAACGTGTTCACCTAGGTGGGCTAACTTGCGACAGCGAAGACTTTTACAGTGCTGGTCATAATAACGCTATTTTCTTGCCAAAAATAGACCCTAAAGCCGAACAACCTCAGTACATTGGTTTGTTCCATACCGGTGCTTACCAAGAATCGTTGGCAGGTTTTGGTGGCATTCAACACTGCCTAATTCCATCGCCCAAGCACGTAGTAATTGGCCTAGACGAAGATGGCGAGTATTACACCAAACTGTTTGCGAAAGAACAGTCGTATAAGTCTATGCTTAAAATCCTAGGCTATTAGTCGGTTAATTACAACGTGTAATTTCTGCGTTACGCTCGTCCTCGAAATCCTCATTGCCTGACGGCGATTCTGCTCACGTTCGGCATAGTTTAAGTAAACTTAACTCTGCTCTCACTAACTCGCAGAATTTACAGTAAACTCCGGTTTCTCGGACTTCGCAAGCCTTGAAATTCCTACGTTCTAATTAACCTTAAAGACAAGAATTAAAATAAGTTTGGGCTTGCCCGAATAAAGTCATTAGTCACCGATTCGTCGATTCGTCGATTCGTCGATTAGTCAACTCACAGAATAACCAACAATAATATGCTTTTTGGAGATTTTGAACAACAATACCGCGAATATGCAAACGCAAAGTTTGCTATTTTGCCCGTGCCTTACGATGCTACTAGCACGTGGGTAAAAGGTGCCGATAAAGGCCCCGAAGCTTTTTTAGATGCATCGTTCACCTTAGAAAACTACGATGTAGAAACAGGTACCGAAGCTTACAAACACGGCATTGCAACCTTGCCTTTTGTAACCGAAGACCGCACCCCCGAATTGCTTTGCAACCAGGTACAACAAGAGGTAACCACCTTATTAAACGATGGTAAATTTCCTGTAACCATTGGTGGTAACCATACCGTTAGCATTGGTGCTATTCGTGCTATGGCGCAAAAATACAACAACCTAACCGTGCTTCAATTGGATGCACATTCAGACTTGCGCCCATCGTACGAAGGCTCTGAGCTAAACCATGCTTGTGTAATGAACCGCGCTGCCGAAGTAGCCAAAATTACCCAAGTAGGTATTCGTAGCCAATGTGTAGAAGAATTGCCTTTCTTTGAAAAAGACCGTTTGTTCTACGCACATCAAATTTTCGATAACAACAATTGGCAACAAAAAGCCATCGATACGCTTACCGAAAATGTGTACGTAACCATCGATTTGGATGTGTTTGACCCATCGGTGTTGCCATCAACCGGCACGCCAGAGCCTGGAGGTTTAACCTACTACCAAGTATTGCACTTTTTGCGTAGCGTATTTGCTAGTCGCAATGTAGTAGGCTTTGATATTGTTGAATTGTGTCCAAACGCAATTGACAAAGCATCCGACTACTTGGCAGCACGTTTGGCTTATCAACTCATGACTTACCAAACCCTAAAATGGAAGTAAAAATAGAAAAATCGTGGCAGCAAGCTTTGCAAACTGAATTTGACAAGCCTTACTTTGAGCAGTTGGTTCAGTTTGTAAAGCACGAGTATGCCACCCAAACCATATTTCCACCAGCAAGGCAAATTTTCAATGCCTTCGATTCGTGTCCGCTTGACGATGTGCGCGTGGTAATTCTAGGGCAAGATCCTTACCACGGAGCAGGGCAGGCGCACGGTTTGTGTTTTTCGGTAAACGATGGGGTACCTTTTCCACCATCGTTGCTAAACATTTGCAAAGAAATGGCCGATGATATGGGCAAACCCATGCCCACATCGGGCAATTTGCAATACTTGGCCAATCAAGGTGTACTGCTGCTAAATGCTACCTTAACCGTGCGCAGCGGACAAGCAGGATCGCACCAAGGAAAAGGTTGGGAAACCTTTACCGATGCCGTTATCAAAACCATCTCTGATACCAAACAAAACGTAGTGTTCTTGCTATGGGGGGCGTATGCTGGTAACAAAAGCAAACTCATCGATGACAGCAAACACCTGGTACTTAAAGCTCCCCATCCATCGCCCTTGTCATCCTATCGCGGCTTCTTTGGTTGCAAACACTTCAGCCAAGCCAACGCCTACCTCCTAGAAAAAGGCTTTACGCCTATCGCTTGGTAGGGTTATTAACACAAAAAAACTCCCGCTTCAT
>CAJGDW010000124.1 GCA_904502115.1 Paludibacteraceae bacterium
AACGAAGAATTGGGCAAATTAACCGCCATTAGTTACCCTGTTATTGCCCTGCCATCTACCTTGGTAATGGTGGTGGCTATATGGTACATTATTCGTCAACTAAAAAAAGCAACCGGACTTAGCATGGAAGAGATGTTGGCGATGGAGAATAGTTAGAAGTTAAATCATGAATACGGAGCAAATAATTAAAATATTAGGTAAACCTCGTGTTTATAATTGCGAAGACAGCACAATAGACTACCTTTTAATAGATAGTCGCAACTGCGTTTATGCCGACAAAAGCCTTTTCTTTGCATTAACCAGCAAAACCGGAAACGGGCACAAATACATTGACGAATTATTGCAACAAGGCGTTAAAAATTTTGTAGTAAGCCACTACAACGAGGCATGGAACGAGGCCGAAGCCAACTTTTGGGTGGTAGAAAATACCCTTTCGGCGCTTCAGTTTTTGGTGCAAGAACACCGCAAGCAATTTCACATTCCAGTTATTGGTATTACGGGCAGCAACGGCAAAACCATTGTAAAAGAATGGTTGTACACCTTGCTTCAACCCTACTATCGAGTGGTGAGATCGCCCAAAAGTTTTAACTCGCAAATTGGGGTTCCGCTATCGGTATGGAACATGCACAAAGAGCACCAATTGGGTATTTTTGAGGCAGGCATATCGACCATTCTTGAAATGCAACACATTGCTCCCATCATTGCCCCTACCATTGGTATTTTTACCAACTTGGGCACAGCCCATCAAGAAGGTTTTGAATCGACCGAACAAAAATTGTACGAAAAATTGCAACTCTTTACCCATGCCCAAACCTTGGTGTACAGCAAAGAGTATCCCATCGAAGCAATAGCAGCACAACTGTTGCCAAACACCCAATTGGTTTCGTGGAACTTCGACGACCCTACTGCCACCGTTAACGTGCACATTGAGGCGCAAACCACTACCCAAACAAAGTTATGGGTTCAACCCAAAAACATTGCACCAAATCACCAAATCACCGCATCACCGCATCACCAAAGCGAAGCGCATTGCTACACCCTGCCTTTTGCCGATAAGGCATCGATAGAAAATGCCATGAACGTATTGGTAACGTGCATTTTGTTGGGTTATCCAGAGGTAGATGCTGCGCAATTGGCACCCGTAAACATGCGTTTATCCATTAAACAAGGGGTAAACAACTGCCAACTGATAGACGATGCCTATACGGCCGACCTTGAGGGGTTACACGTGGCATTGAGCGTATTGAGCGCACATGCCGCCAATAAATTTGCCCGCAGAACCGTTATTCTATCCGACTTTCTGCAAACGGGCATCAACGACGACGAATTGTACCTAGCCGTATCGTCGCTGTTGCAAGAAAAGAAAATCGATACCCTTATTGGCATTGGCAATACCTTGCCCAAATACGGGCATTTGTTCCCCATGGAAGCCCATTTTTATGCCACTACCAAGCAGTTTTTGGCAACGCATCCTTTGTTTCAAAATGAGATTATTCTGATAAAGGGGGCTCGTTGTTTCCAACTGGAGCAAATTACCGCTTATTTGGAACAAAAACGCCACGAAACGGTTATGGAAGTAAACCTCAACGCATTGGTGCACAACTTTAAGCATTTGCGTTCTTTCTTACATCCCGAAACCAAAACCGTGGCCATGATCAAGGCCAATGCTTACGGATGCGGAGCGGTGGCCATAGCCCAAACGTTGAGCCATTTTCATTGCGATTATTTTGGAGTAGCCGTTGCCGACGAAGGGGTGGAATTGCGCAAAGCAGGCATCAGAACCCCCATCATAATCATGAACCCCGAACCCAGTAGTTTTAATTTGTTGCTCGAAAACAATTTGGAACCCGAAATATACAGTTTTGCGGTTTTACAACGCTTTATAGAATATGCCGACAAAGAAGGGGTTACCAACTACCCCATTCACCTAAAATTTGATACGGGCATGCACCGTTTGGGTTTTGAAAAACAAGACCTACCTCAGCTTATCAACCTGTTCAAGCATACCAACGTGGTAAAAGTAGCCTCGGCATTCTCGCACCTAGCAGCTGCAGAAGACCCCGAAATGGACGCCTTTACCAAAAGCCAGATAGACTTGTTCGAGGCGTGCACCAGCACCCTGCAATCGGCCTTGCCTTACCCTTTTTTACGCCACATCCTCAACACATCGGGCATACAACGTTTCCCCTTGCACCAGTACGACATGGTACGCATGGGCATCGGTTTGTACGGCGTGGGCATCGACAGCCAATCGCCCATTCAAAACGTAGCCACCCTTAAAACGGTTATCTTGCAAATAAAAGAGTTGAAACAGGGCGAAACCATTGGTTACAACCGCAAAGGCGTATTGTTGCGCGACAGCAAAGTTGCCGCCATTCCCATTGGGTATGCAGACGGGCTGGACCGTGCCTTTGGAGCAGGCAATGGTTATGCCTTGGTACGTGGCCAAAAGGCACCCTTCTTGGGCAACATTTGCATGGACGTTTGCATGATAGACGTAACCGACATCGAAGATGTTTCCGAAAACGACACCGTTACCATTTTTGGCGACGATTTAACCATTAGCGATTTGGCACAAAAAACCAAAACCATTCCATACGAAATATTAACCGGCGTTTCTGCACGTGTAAAACGCGTTTATTACCAAGAATAATATGAAAAAAATAGTCTTTATGATGGGTTTTGTTATGACCTTGCTCATGACATCTTGTTCAAATTCCTCGCAAGAGCAATCTAATCAACAAGAATTTGAAGCATTCCCTTACCAAATAGAAGCGGGATTATTAGCAGAAAATCCACTGGTTATTCCAGAGATACAAGCGGAATATCAAATTCCCGTCAATTACGCCACCATCGATCAAGAGTACATTGACAACATTGCTAACGAGGAGCAAAAAAACAATCCTTTTAATCGAAAGTTGTTGCGCATCTACCTAAACCAATACATCAATAGCACCATTGCTACGTACGATATGCGCCACATTCCACAAGAAAAAATAAACAACGAAATAACCAATTATCAAACCACATACAATGCAGATGGTTCGTGGGAGAACATATCGTTAAAGAAATACACCTCCAACCATTATCCAAAGATATATTGGTTTGAAATGAAAAACCAAAACATCACCAACATACGTATAATTTTCGCCAATAACGAAAAAGCGCAATTCTGTATCGATTATAATTTTGCCTCTGCATATTACGAGGATTTAATTCCTTTAATTCGTTCGGCAGCAGCATCTGTTAAGCCCAATTTAGAACCTCAAATTACCATTTTATGAAAAAAGCCAATTGGCACATACATTACAGGCAGTTAATGGATAGTTGCCGCCATTTTGTTAACCACGAAATGGTGGGCAAAATTCAAGGCATTTACCGCCAAACTGCCTTGCCCGATGGGTTCGATTACAAGGTGTCGCAAGCCATGCAAATTGCCCACATTGCCGTAACCGAATTGGGGTTGGGCAACTCGGCCATCATGGCGGTTATGCTGTATCCGTTGGTGAAGGACAAACTGTACCAAGCCGATATCGAAGCCGAATACAACGTAGAAATT
>CAJGDW010000125.1 GCA_904502115.1 Paludibacteraceae bacterium
AATTGCCAAATTCTTCTGGTTTGGTAGCCCCTACGTTCATGGTAGCCCATTTAACCGACAAACCTAAATCTACAAACTCGTAACCATTTTCTTCATTCACAGAAGGTTCTACGGTTGCTTCTTTTTCGCATGAGGTTATTGAAGATAACATCGCAAACGAAAGTAAACATAAAAATATCTTTTTCATAACTATAGACTTGTTAGATTATTTAAAGACGGGTCGAACTTGCGAACCACGATGTGGATTCCATAGTAAACCTAAATCATAATTAGCAGGGTGCATATATAATTCATAGGGATAGCCCATCACTGTATTGCATGAGCTAGACATATAGTTGCCATAAAACCTTTCACTGCTTTCTATTGAATCCAACCCTTGATATGCTGTAATAGCAGCAAAATAAAGAACCTTACCATTGATATTACTTGTTATAACGTAACCTTGCTGGTCGTATTTATCCAGTGGTATAAAGGTACAATTCTGAATCAATTCATTAAATTCACCCTCTAGTGGCATACGCCAAGCACCTCCCCAGTTAACATGAGCGGCATCATTGGCTAATGGCAAAGTGGCGGGACGATCTGTGTACGTATAATTTTCTTCGGTATAGCTAGCCTTAATACCCGTCTCGCCCCAAGCGTATGGTGCACCCGATTCCCATCTAGATTTTGCGCCAACATTTACAATCGCCCACTTTGTTCCGCTAGGAAGTCCCAAATCTACATAATCATAACCTCCTTCATTCCCGCTAATATCAATCTTAATCCATTGTGCATACAACGTAACATCTGTAGTAGTTGAAATAAGCGAAGTGGCACCATAACCTTTACCAGTTCCATCTGCCTTTGTATCCCAACCTAAAAATTCATATCCTTCTTTTACAAAAGTATTGCCAGGTAATTTAGTTGGTTCTGCATATTCTACTTTTATTGGTTCCATTGTACCATTTCCACCATTTGATTCAAATCTAACCGTTCTTGCGTCACCACCAACAGGTAAAACAGGACGAACTGGCAAACCAACATAAGGACTAAAAGCTCCATTCTCGAAATGACCTTGATAAAAATACAATGCATCTATATAATTGAATCCTTCTGTAAAATATGCCGAATTTGACCAATAGGCGCCATAGCCATAGCGTGTACCATCGCTTAACTGATCAGTATACACCTCTGCAGAAGGTAAAAAGATAGACTTACCATTAATTTTACTGGTTACCATATAACCATATAAATTGAGTTCTGGTGTCCATGTATAGGTCCAATTACAATTTTCTATCAACTCATTAATTTCATCAGGAGAAGGCATACGCCAATTCCCACCCCAGGTTACACGAGCAACATCATCAGAAAGTGGCAGTGTTTCTGAAGTGGGTTTATACGCATAGTTTCCATCTGTATACGTTTCTTTTGATGTTGTTTCGCCCCATGCAAAATAACTACCAAAATCTTCTGGTTTGACAGCCCCAATGTTCATGGTAGCCCATCTAACAGAAAGACCTAAATCTACATATTCATGTCCATTCTCTTCGTTAACAGAAGGTTCTGTAGTATGTGATGAATCTATCTCGCAAGATGTTATGGGTAATAACATCATCACAGAGAGCAAATAAAAGAATGTTTTTTTCATCTGTTTCATTGTTATAATAAAGACCAACCGCAAAACGATTGGTCTCTAAATTTACTAGAGAGTTATTTTATATTACTTCTCAAATCTGTATGCTACACCTAGGCTAACAAACTCTTTGAATTGGATTTTTTCGTTCCAGCCTTCGCCAACGGTAGAATCGTAACGTGGGTTCAAAGAAACGCGAGCGGTAAGCCATTTGTAAAGTTTAAAGTCGCCTACAATTTCCCAGTCTACTTCGATACCTTTGTAATCGGTATAGAACGACAATACGCTCGACAAGCTGATGTTTTCGTTGAATTCTTGACGATAGTTTACTTTAAAGCTAGAACCCAAAGCATATGTTTTTAGTTGAGTAATACCCAACGCTTCGTCGTAGATACCTACGTGTTTGCTAATAGCATAATCGTCTCTAACGTCGTTTACATAGATCAATTTAAAGGCGTATGGTGCAATCATAACCGACAAATCGATCTTTTTATCGGGATTGTTGTATTTATAATCAAAACCAACGGCTGTATTGAAGTATACAGGAGCTGCAAATGCGCTTACTAGGTCGTTGGTATCAATTTTGTAGTTATCGAACAAAGTGGTCGATACATCGCCAGTCCAAGCTACGTTCCAACCTTTACCAAGGGCATAGCCCAATTTGGTTTCGTAGTAAGTTTTGTCGTCGGTTAAGTGGAAAAGACGACCTGCTAAGTCTTCTGTAAAGGTAGTGGTAACACCGTATTTAAGTTCCACTTTGTTATCCCAAGAAAAACCTTTTTCGCTAGCATAGTTCCACCAGCCTTGCACACCTGCCAATACTGACAAGTTGCTAACACCACCGTTGTGCCAGTTTTCGGTTGCATAGTTTTGTGTTGCTTGAAGCGATAAGTCTACACCTTTTTTCCAATTGGAAGGTTTCGCTTCCTCTTGAGCCATTACACTCATAGCGCCCATAACAAGGGCAGTTACAAATAAAAATAGTTTTTTCATACTTCTAAAGCTCCAATAATTTGTTGAATAGAATCTAGTTTATGGTTTAGTAAATATTGTTCTATGCCGTCTACCACTTTCATGGTAACTGCAGGATCGATAAAGTTAGCGGTACCAATTTCGATAGCTGATGCACCTGCCAAAAAGAACTCAATGGCATCGGTTGCATTCATAATACCACCCAAACCTACAACGGGAATGTTTACCGCTTTGGCCACTTGCCATACCATGCGCAAAGCTATGGGTTTTACACAAGGGCCCGACATACCTCCGGTAATGGTAGATAGTACAGGTTTGCGTGTTTCGGCATTAATGGCCATGCCCATTAAGGTATTGATAAGCGATACCGAATCGGCACCTTCGGCTTCTACTGCGCGAGCAATTTCGGCAATATCGGTAACGTTGGGCGATAACTTTACAATTAGGGTTTTGTCGTAGGCTTTACGCACCGCGCGCACCACTTCGGCAGCCGCTGTACACGAGGTTCCAAATGCCATACCTCCTTGCTTCACATTGGGGCAAGAAATGTTCAATTCTATGGCTGGAATTTTATCCAAATCGTTGATTTTTTCGGTGCATGCCACGTAATCTTCTAGGGTGGCACCCGACACATTTACGATTACATTTGTGTCGTAGTTTTTTACGGTTGGATAAATGTGTTCTATAAAGTAGTCAACACCCTTATTTTGCAGACCCACAGCGTTTAACATACCGCCATTCACTTCTGCAAGGCGTGGATATGCGTTTCCCTCACGATGGCGAATAGTGGTTCCTTTTACAATTATACCACCCATTCGCGAGAAGTTTACAAAATCTTCAAACTCGGTTCCGTAACCAAAAGTTCCCGAGGCTGTCATAACGGGATTACGCAATGACAAACCGCCAATTTTTACA
>CAJGDW010000126.1 GCA_904502115.1 Paludibacteraceae bacterium
AGGTAAATTGCCCAATGGCTTAACCTATTACATAAAGCACAACAATTACATACCCAATCGGGCTGCTTTTCATATTGCTCAAAAAGTAGGTTCCATTCAAGAACAACCCGAACAACGTGGTTTGGCGCACTTTTTGGAGCATATGGCCTTTAATGGCACCAAACATTTTCCCGATAAAGCGCTTATCAACTACCTAGAAACCATTGGTGTAAAATTTGGGGCAAACCTAAATGCTTATACCAGTGTAGACGAAACCGTTTACATGATAACCGATGTGCCCACCGATCGTACCAGCACGGTAGACTCTTGCTTGCTTATTTTGCGCGATTGGTCGGATGGAATTTTGCTAGAATCAGAAGCCATAGATAAAGAACGCGGCGTGATAGAAGAAGAATGGCGCAGTCGCGACAACGCCATGATGCGTCAAATTGAACAAATTTTGCCCGAAATTTATGGAAACGACAAGTATGCCGATTGCATGCCCATTGGTAATATAGACGTGATAAGAAATTTTGACCATAAAACTATCAGAGACTATTACCATACTTGGTATCGTCCCGATTTACAAGGCATTGTAATAGTGGGCGATATTGATGTGAAACGTACCGAACAAAAAATTAAGGAACTATTTGCTAGTGCAAAGGTGCCCGATGGTGCACCGGCGCGTGTTTACTATCCGGTATCAGATTATATCCAGCCCGTTATTGCCTTTACCAAAGACAAAGAAATGCCTTATGTAATCCTTACGTTGTCGCAACGTATTCCCGATTTGTCGCCCAACGTAAAACAAACAGTAGAGGGAATGCATCAATCGTTTATTCGTTTTGCCACCACCCACATGTTTGCCGAACGTTTAGATCAATTGGTTAAACAACCCGATTCGCCTTTTGGCTATGTCAGTGTATATCAAGGTGATTTCTTTTTGTCAAAAGCAGAAAAAACGTTCGAAATTAGCGCTGTTGCATCGCCCGATAAAATAAATCAGGCTATACAGCAGCTATTAACAGAACGCAGACGCATGTACCAACATGGTTTTACGCAAGTAGAGTTAGATCGTGCCAAGGCAGCATATTTGGCTAATTTAGAACAGGACTATAAAAACCGTAATCAGCGCAAGAACGATGAGTATGTTCAACAATGCATCAGTCACTTTTTAGAAAATGAACCCTTATCGCCAGATGATTGGGATTACAAACAATGGAAAGTGGTGGTAGAACAAGCCACCTTGCAGCAAATGAATGATTGGTTAACGACGCATCATCCCACCAATTGGTTCTTGTGGTTAGCCGGAACAGAAGATACGCAGTTTCCCACTAAAGAGGCAGTTTTGCAGCAAATGGCCGCTATCGATGCTATGTCTTTAGAACCCTATGCCGAAGAAGCTATGGCCGACGCACTAATAGCCCCTCAGGACCTTCCTACAAAGGGTAGCATTGTAAAAAAGCAAAGCCTTAAAAACGGGGTTACCCAATATACCTTGTCAAACGGGGTTAAGGTGCAAGTAAAACCCGCTACTTTTAAAGAAGACCTAGTAGAACTAAAAGCCATGAGTAGAGGAGGGTTAATGCAGTTGCCAGCGGCAGATGTTATAGATGGCAGGTATGCTACCGATTTAGCAGAAGAGGCTGGTATGGGTCCTTTCTCGTCTACTCAGTTTGATAAATTTATGGCCGATAAAAATGCTGAAGTTTACCGAACTATTTACGCTGAAACCGAACAAATTAAGGGAATATCGTCTGTAAAAGATTTAGAAACCTTGTTTCAATTAGTATACCTATCGTTTACCCAAGTAAAAACAGATACCTTGGCTTTTCAGGCCTACTCGCAAAGACTCCAGGTCTTTTTTAAAGAAGTAGAAAAAGACCCATTAACGGCTTTGACCGATAGTGTAAATATGGCTTTGTACCAAGCACATCCCATTAAAAAACGATTAACGGTAGCCGATGTTCAACAATTGGATTATGCCAAAGCCTTGCACATATACCAACAGCGCTTTGCTAATGCAGCCGATTTCTCTTTTGCCGTGGTAGGTAATGTTGATTTGGATGCGATAGAGCCTTTATTGGAGCAGTATGTGGCTACTTTGCCTGCGCAAAAAGATCGCGAAAAATTAACACATCCTATATTGGCCATTTCGGGTAAAAAAACAGTGCATTTTACTACGGATATGGTGCAACCCAAAACAACGGTCTATATTTGTAATTACAAAACAGGTGCGGTGTCGAGCAAACAAACCCTGGTATACAAACTATTAGATGCTGTTTTAGATATGGTTTATACCGAAAGTGTGCGCGAAGAACAAGGCGGTACGTATGGTGTTTCTACCACCGTATCGGTTAATCAATTGCCTAAACCTGCGGTTTATATGGCTATTCAATTCCAAACCGATTCGGCAAAGGTGGCTACTTTGTTGCCCATTATTTACGATGAATTGGGAAAAATTGCCACAAAAGGCCCTAAAGCAGAACACCTGCAAAAAGCCAAAGAGTATGCAAAAAAAACATACATTGACCAACAAAAAAACAATGGTTATTGGCTAGATCGCTTGGTAGATACGCAATTCTACGGCTATGATAGCCAGGCTAGTTATCTGTCCGATTTAGAAAAAATTACAACGAAAGACATACAAAAGGCTGCTAAAACCTTGTTAAATAGCCCTAATTTAAAAGAAATAGTGCAGGTGGGCGTTACTCAATCACCCATTTAATCACTTGATTTTTGTACTGAATAAAGTATATACCAGCAGTGGTAGGCGCCTTGGTGGCACTACCGCTGCTTTTTTGTAGGCATCTGCCTTGTAGGTCGTATAGAGTCCATTCATCTTCATCGCTTACACCTTGCAAGGTGGCATTTTCACCTATGTGAGTAGGGTTTGGGTAGATGCTGTAGGTAGTTTCTGTATTTTCTGCTATATCGGTGCTGCTTAGTTTTTCTATCCAAATAATGTCGGTGTCAAAATGTTTGGTCATACCAGTAACCAGCAAACCATCGTTCATCAGTTCCTTGCCCAATTTGGTACAAGACAGATTGGTGCGGTCTTGGAATGTGATTTGATAGTTGGCATTTTTTTCCAAACCTTGCAAGTATATACGCTTGCTACTGCCATCGGCGCCACCACCGTTTAGGTGAGAAAACAAGAAGACAGATCCTTTCTCTATTGCTGGATTGTAAAACTGCATGCCGTCCCAATGTTTGCCGTCGGGCATAGGTAAAATATGGTAAACATGGCCACCGCGCAGAATAGCACGTTGCTTTTGGTTGTATAGTTTCCAATGAATTTTAGCCTGATTAAATTCTATGGTACTCATATCTCGGCCCACAGCACAAGCCATCATGGCACCCATCATACTGCTTCTAAGCACGTATTTTGCCCAACTTTCAGGGTTGCTATTTATGTTGCCAGCATCTTGAGCCGAAGTCCAATCGTAGCCTACGTCAAATTTGAGTTGCACAGGATTTATCATATAACTGTTGCTGTAAAGCGCCATACGGTGGTTAAGCG
>CAJGDW010000127.1 GCA_904502115.1 Paludibacteraceae bacterium
AAAATCAAATTACTTTTTCTTTCTCTCGATGATGTACTTACTTGAAGCCTTTTTAGGAGCACGAGTCTTATAGCCTTTAGCCAACAAGCCTTTGCGTGATCTTGGGTGACCACCCGATTGACGGCCTTCGCCACCACCCATTGGGTGATCGACAGGGTTCATAACTACACCACGGTTGTGAGGACGACGTCCCAACCAACGAGAACGACCTGCTTTACCAGATTGTTCCAAAGCGTGATCGGAGTTACCTACGGCGCCTACAGTTGCTTTGCAAGTGCAAAGAATCATACGGGTTTCGCCCGAAGGTAATTTGATAATAGCATATTTGCCTTCGCGAGAGGTTAATTGAGCAAAAGTACCAGCAGAACGTACCAAAGCGGCACCTTGACCAGGTCTCAACTCAATGTTGTGGATAACAGTACCCAATGGAATGTTTTGTAGTGGCAAAGCGTTACCTACTTCAGGAGCTGCTTCAGCACCAGAAAGGATTACTTGACCTACTTCCAAACCATTAGGAGCAAGAATATAACGTTTTTCGCCATCAGCATAGAACAACAAAGCAATACGAGCCGAACGGTTTGGATCGTATTCGATGGTTTTTACTGTTGCGGGAATTCCGTCTTTCTCGCGTTTGAAGTCAATTACTCTGAATTTTCTCTTGTGTCCGCCGCCTAAATAGCGCATGGTCATTTTACCTACATGGTTACGACCACCAGTTGATGCTTTACCAAATACAAGAGATTTTTCTGGAGCATTTGTAGTAATTGTGTCAAATGTTCCAATAATTTTGTGTCTCTGCCCCGGTGTTGTGGGGTTGAATTTACGTACAGCCATTTTCTTTTATTAAAGGTTGCTATAAAAATCGATTGAATCTCCGTCTTTCAACGTAACAACTGCTTTTTTGTAAGCAGAAGTAGAACCTTTAATAATACCAGATTTGGTGTAACGGGTTTTGTTTTTACCGCACACATTCATGGTATTAACGTCTTCTACAGTTACGTTGTAAGCTGCTTCAACAGCTTTTTTAATTTGAATTTTGTTGGCGTCTTTGCTGACTTTGAACGAATAACGGTTGAATTTTTCTGAAAGTCCAGTTGCCTTTTCGGTAACGATTGGTTTAATAATGATTTCCATACTATTTTCCTCCTTTATGCGTTAAAGATTGCTTGCAAGCTAGCCACAGCGTTTTCTGTTAGAAGTAAGCTTTTTGCATTCAAGATGCGGTATGTGCTTAATTCAGAAACAGTTGCAACGTCTGCTTTTTCCAAGTTACGAGCCGACAAATATACGTTTTTATTTTGGTCTGCTAAAACTAAAAGCGATTTTTTATTATCAGATTTTAAGTTTTTAAGCATATCGGTGTAATTTTTGGTTTTTGGAGCTTCGAAAGTGAAGTCTTCAACAATAACCAAAGCATTTTCTTGTACTTTGTACGACAATGCAGATTTACGAGCCAATTGTTTTACTTTTTTGTTCAATTTGAAGCTGTAATCGCGTGGTACAGGACCAAAAATACGACCACCACCTACACGAACAGGCGATTTGATGTCACCAGGGCGAGCACCACCACCACCTTTTTGACGGCCTAATTTACGGGTACTACCTGCAACTTCGCTTCTTTCTTTTGATTTATGCGTACCTTGACGGTTGTTAGCCATGTATTGCTTAACGTCCAAGTAAATTGCATGATCATTAGGCTCAATACCGAAAATAGATTCATCTAATGTAACCTTTCTTCCGGTGTCTTTTCCTTCGATATTATATACGCTTAGTTCCATTATTTATTTACTACTACGATTGAACCTTTAGCTCCTGGAACTGAACCTTTGATAAGGATCAAGTTATTTTCAGGAATCACTTTTAAAATCTCTAGGTTTTCAACGGTAACACGAGCGTTGCCTGTTTGTCCAGCCATGCGCATTCCTTTGAATACTTTAGCAGGGTAAGAACAAGCACCGATTGAACCGGGTGCACGCAAGCGGTTGTGTTGACCGTGAGTTGATTGACCCACACCACCAAAACCGTGGCGTTTTACTACACCTTGGAAACCTTTACCTTTAGAAGTACCGATAACGTCTACCCAACCTGCGTCGGCAAACATGTCTACGGTAATTACATCACCCAATTTGAAGTCACCTTCAAATCCCTTGAACTCAACCAAGTGGGCTTGTGGAGCTACGCCTGCTTTTGCAAACAATCCAGCTTCTGCTTTGTTGGTGTTTTTCTCTTTCTTTTCAGAGAAACCCAATTGGATTGCTTCGTAACCATCTTTTTCGATGGTTTTGATTTGAGTAACAACACAAGGACCAGCTTCGATAACAGTGCATGGAACATTTTTTCCATCAGCACTGAAAACGGAAGTCATTCCGATTTTTTTTCCAATTAATCCTGGCATTTCAATGTTATTATTAAATAAAAAAATATTGTTCTAATTTAGTTGATTAAGATTAGCTCTTAATTTCAACGTCTACACCGCTAGGCAATTCTAGTTTCATCAAAGCGTCGATGGTTTTAGCAGTCGAGCTGTAGATGTCAATTAAACGTTTGTAAGAGAACAATTGGAATTGTTCACGTGATTTTTTGTTAACGAAAGTTGAACGGTTAACAGTAAAGAAACGTTTGTGAGTAGGCAATGGAATTGGACCACTTACTACTGCGCCAGTTGCTTTTACGGTTTTTACGATTTTTTCAGCAGATTTGTCTACCAAGTTATAATCGTAAGATTTCAATTTGATTCTAATTTTTTGTGCCATTTTTTATTAAAAGTTATGCTAGGGGTTAAGAATCATTTGCTAACCCCTAGCGTTGTTATTACAATAAATCTACTCGACCTTTAGCTTCGGTCAATACTTGTTTAGCGATTGCAGTAGAAACTTCTGCGTAGTGCGAGAACTCCATAGAAGAAGTTGCACGACCTGAAGTAATGGTACGCAATGCAGTTACGTAACCGAACATTTCTGCCAAAGGCACTTTAGCTTTCACTACACGTGCACCTGAACGGCTGGTTTCCATACCTTCTACTTGACCACGACGTTTGTTCAAGTCGCCGATAACGTCACCCATGTTTTCTTCTGGAGTTACCACTTCTACTTTCATGATAGGTTCCATAAGAACGGGTTTCGCTTTAGCACAAGCGTTTTTGAACGCGATTTGTGCACAGATTTCGTACGACAATTGGTCAGAGTCAACAGGGTGATAAGAACCGTCAACTACAACAACTTTTAGGCGATCTACTGGGAAGCCAGCCAACACACCGTTGCGCATAGCAGCCAAGAAACCTTTTTGGATAGATGGGATAAATTCTTTAGGAATGTTACCACCTTTTACTTCGTCTACGAATTGCAAGTTGCCTTCGAAGTTTTCGTCAGCAGGACCTACTTTCAATACCATATCGGCAAATTTACCACGACCACCCGATTGTTTTTTGTAAACTTCGCGCAAGTCAACAGTATTGGTAATAGCTTCTTTGTACGATACTTGAGGACGACCTTGATTACATTC
>CAJGDW010000128.1 GCA_904502115.1 Paludibacteraceae bacterium
ATGAAACAATTTTTTACATACTTCTTTTACTTTTTTTACTTTGCCACAAAGTAGAACGGGTTTTGATGTATGTAACTGAAATAAAAATTAGTAAATCGAATATTGAATCCCGTTCTTTTTAGAGCGGGATTTTTTTATTAAAATTGTAAAGACATGAAACGTAAAGTTGCTATTCAAGGTGTGGCGGGTTCTTTTCACGATATTGCCGCCCGCAATTACTTTAAGGGAGAAGAGATAGAGGTAATAGCTTGTGCTACGTTTAAAGATGTTTTTCAGACCATTAAAAAAGACAATTCCATTGTGGGTGCCGTGGCCATCGAAAACACCATTGCGGGTAGCTTGCTTCCTAATCACAACCTGTTAAAAGACAGTGGCATGCGTATTATGGGCGAAACCCGTTTGCGCATAGAACATAATTTGGTTTGTTTGCCAGACCAAAATATTAAGGATGTTACCGAGGTGTATTCTCACCCCATTGCCTTGATGCAATGCGAAGATTTTTTAGCGGGGCAGCCTCATCTAAAAGCCATCGAGAGCGACGATACCGCCTCTAGTGCCAAACGCATTGCCGACCAAAAAATTAAAGGTCGCGCTGCCATTTGCAGTACCTTGGCTGCCCAAATTTATGGGTTGCAGATTTTGGCCGAGGGCATCGAAACAAACAAACGCAACTTTACTCGTTTTTTAATAGTGGGCGACCCATGGACAGCCGAGGCGCATACCAAAAATAAAACCGTCAACAAAGCTTCCATTGTGTTTGCCTTGCCCCACGAAGAAGGTAGTTTGGCCAAAGTATTGTCTATTTTGTCGTACTACCACGTTAATTTAAGCAAGATTCAGTCGCTGCCCATAGTAGGCAGAGAATGGGAGTATTTGTTCTATGTGAATGTTAATTTTGATAATTACATGGCTTACACCCAAGCGCTCGATGCCATTAGGCCTTTTACCAAAGACCTACGCATCCTAGGCGAATACCAAAGTTTTAACGATTAACCAAATCACCAGGTCGGAAGATGAAGCGCCGAACTGATTCACCGATTAGTCAAAAAAAATATGATTCAACCAGCTAAAAGATTAGAAACCGTACAAGAATACTACTTCTCGCGCAAGTTAAAAGAAGTAGCCGCCATGAACGCCCAAGGAATGGACGTAATTAGTTTGGGCATAGGTAGCCCAGATATGCCTCCATCGGAGCAAACCGTTAAGGCCTTATGCGAAAGTGCACCGCTTGCCAACGTGCATGGTTATCAACCTTATATAGGTATTCCAGAATTACGTGAGGGCTTTGCCGACTTTTACCAAAAATGGTACGGCGTAACCTTAGATGCTGCCACCGAAATTTTGCCCCTTATTGGTTCTAAAGAAGGCATTTTATATGTAACCTTGGCCTTTGTTAATCCAGGCGATAAGGTGTTGGTGCCTAACCCAGGTTATCCTACCTATTCGGCCTTAAGTAAATTGTTGGGTGCTGAGGTGCTATATTACGACCTTAAAGAAGATAATAATTGGTACCCCGATTTTGAGGCCTTAGAACAAATGGATTTGTCGGGTGTAAAACTCATGTGGGCCAATTATCCCAACATGCCAACGGGGGCCAATGCTAGCGTAGAGTTGTACCAAAACTTGGTTAATTTTGCCCGTAAGCACAACATTGTAGTGGTAAACGATAATCCTTATAGCCTGATACTCAATCAAAAACCACTTAGCATGATGAGCATTGATGGAGCCAAAGAGTGCTGCATCGAGCTGAATTCAATGAGTAAAAGCCACAATATGCCCGGTTGGCGTGTAGGTATGATGGCTGCCAATGCTACCTTTATACAGTGGGTGCTAAAAGTAAAATCGAATGTTGATTCGGGTATGTTCAAACCCTTGCAATTGGCTGCAGCAGCTGCTTTGCACAACGATGATGCTTGGCACGAGGCCATGAACATGGAATTGTATGGCCAACGTCGTGCTGTGGCAGAGCAAATTATGGAGGCTTTGGGCTGTACTTGCCAAAAAGATCAAGTAGGCTTGTTTGTGTGGGGTAAGATTCCCGAACACTATGCCAACGTAGAAGAACTAACCGAAAAAATCTTGCATCAAGCACGCGTGTTTATTACGCCTGGCTTTATTTTTGGCAGCAACGGAGCGCGTTACGTTCGCATCTCGCTTTGTGCCACCGAAACCAAACTTGCCGAAGCCCTTGAGAGAGTCAAAAGTCTAAAGTCGAAAGTCAGTGCAAGGTGAGAGCAATCGAATTTATTCGAATTGCCGAACCGCAGCCTGACTTATTACATGATTTTAGGCATCGGTTCAGCATAACCCATGTAAACATGGTTTCTGCATTCACCTCGCACTAAAATTCATGAGCGAAGCGAATAAAGTCGAAAAAACAACTGAATAGTACATAAATACGATTCACGGTTCGCAGATTAGTCGATTAGTCGATTCACCGATTTGTCGGAGCGAACAAAGTGAGCGATAAAAACATCAACAATATGAAAGACTTACAACCCATTGCGCTACCCGGCATGAGTGCCGAACGCCCTTTAATTATAGCAGGCCCTTGTAGTGCCGAAACCGAAGAACAAGTAATGGCAACCGCCGTTGAACTTTCTAAAAACGGAGTACCTGTATTTCGTGCCGGTATCTGGAAACCCCGTACCAAACCCGGTGGTTTTGAGGGTGTTGGCGTAGAAGGGTTGCCTTGGCTGCAACGTGTTAAAGCCGAAACAGGTATGTTTGTAGGTACCGAAGTGGCTACCGCTAAACACATCGAGGAAGCCCTAAAACACGGCATTGATATTCTTTGGATAGGTGCCCGTACATCGGCCAACCCTTTTGCCATGCAAGAAATAGCCGATGCTTTGCAAGGCGTAGATATTCCCGTATTGGTAAAAAATCCCGTTAATCCCGATATTGAATTATGGATAGGCGCGATGGAACGCCTTTACAATGCCGGTATTAGAAAATTAGGTGCAATTCATCGTGGATTTAGTACCTACGATAAGAAAATTTATCGTAACTTGCCCCAATGGAACATTCCCATCGAATTGCGTCGTCGTTATCCTAACTTGCCCATTATTTGCGACCCATCGCACATAGGTGGTAAACGTGAATTGATAGCCCCTCTTTGCCAACAAGCCATGGACTTGGGTTTTGACGGGCTAATGATTGAATCGCATTGTAATCCCGATAAGGCTTGGAGCGATGCCGCACAGCAGCTTACTCCCGATATCTTGGATTATGTAATCGATACCCTAGTTATTCGTGATATGAAAAAAGAATCTGAAAGCTTAAGTACCTTGCGCAAGCAAATTGATACCACCGACAACGAACTATTGGAATTGCTTGCCAAACGAATGCGCATCTCGCGCGAAATTGGTTTGTACAAAAAAGAGCACAACATGCAAGTCTTGCAAACCGGTCGTTACGACGAAATTATGCAAAAACGCATCATCATGGGCGAACGTTTGGGTATGTCGGCCGATTTTATTCG
>CAJGDW010000129.1 GCA_904502115.1 Paludibacteraceae bacterium
GTTTTTGCCATAAAAAAATAACTTTGATGAAAACGATTTCATCAAAGTTATTGTATCTAATTGTAATTTAGAGTATTACAAGGATTTTACCAACCATTTTTGGCAATTATACCTTTTTTATGTGCGTCGTTATCTCTCTAATCGTAGGTATATACACATAAAAAAGGGCTCCCGTTTAGGAACCCTTCTGCGGTGCGGACGGGACTCGAACCCGCGACCTCCGGCGTGACAGGCCGATATTCTAACCGACTGAACTACCGCACCAAGACGTTTTCTGTCTCAATTGCGATGCAAAGATAGTGTGTATTTTTGGATTGTGCAAGTGTTTGAACAAAAAAATGCAAACTTTTTTCCTTTTATCCGATAACCAGTGTGTAGTGGTTGTTCTGTTCAAAAATAAATGAAAAGGTTTCTGCTTGATAATGAACGGTTAACGTATTGTGGTGCTGTTGGCAAGTAAAAAGAGTAAATTCTGGTTCTTTATCTGTCATTTTTTTGTACATAGCTTCTTTGGCGCACCAATATAATAGAGCGATAGGGGCGGGATTGCTAGTGTTAGTTACCTCGGCAAGTTCTGTTGTGTTCAAAAACTTCTCGGTAATGCGCAAAACCCTTTCGGAAGTGTGTTCTATGTCGATGCCAATTTTAAAAGGCGCAACGGCAACGGCTACGTAGTTTTTGGTGTGCGAAATGCTGAGGTGTAAGTTGCATTGCGTAAAATAAGGTTCGCCGTTTTCTTTGTAGTCGATGGGTTGATGCCCATCGCAAAGCAATTCAATAAGTAAACGAGATGCCAAACGTTCTTTTTGGCGATTAGGGTTGGTAATGCCTGTAAGCGACACAGTAAAACGCCCGTTAATATGATCCATCAACTCCGAAACACTTTCGGTGAGTTGCCAAATGGCATATCGGATGCCGTTTATTTGTCTGTCGCAGATAATCATTTCCAACGAACCGTTTCCATGATGTGTCGAATATCGTCGCTGATATACGATATAACCGGTGCTAATGAATCTTTATTGGGTCGATTATTAAAATACAAAGCACCGCGTAAAAAATGGTGGATACTATCGGTTACTAAAAACTGTACAGACGATGCGGTGTTTCCTTTAATTTCATACATAATGCCGTACACGTTTTGTGTAGGGTCTTCGTATGGGTTTTCGATGATAGCATCTGCTTTAAATGCATGTTTGTATACAAAGTTGCGCGAATCCTCGGCAATTTCGTGAAAATTATTATCTATTTCTTTGTAACTGAAATAGATGCGTGCATTGTAGTTAGGATATACCACATCAAACCAACTGGTATCTTTGGGATTCTTTTGAATAAAGGCAATGTTCTTGGGGTATTCAAAACTATAGACGTAGTTGCTATCGCTACGTTGGTACGTTTTGTCGGCCAAATGAATGCGGAAGTATGACCTAGGTTTAGGGGTGTAATTTTGGCACGATGTTAAACCCACTAATCCCGTTAAAAAAACGAATATGCCTAGTATGTAACCCAATTTATTCATTTGTTTTGTCTGATATGGTTAGTTTTATCGATTTGATGCGACGTTTATCGGACGATACAATGGTAAATTTATAATGCAAGTAATCAATTTCCGATTCTTGGTCGGGAATTTCGCCTTTCAATTCCAAAATAAGACCTGCCAATGTCTCGGCCTCGCCAATGCAATCTTCAAAATCGGCACGTTGAATGCCTTTCACCTTAAAGAAATCGTTGAGTAAGATCTTAGCTTCAAACAAATACGTGTTGTCGTTAATCTGAACGTACATGCGTCCTTCGTCTTCGTCGTATTCGTCGGTAATTTCGCCCACAATTTCTTCCAAAATATCTTCCATGGTAATAATACCCGCTGTTCCGCCAAACTCGTCCACTACCACGGCTATGTGGGTTTTGTTTTGTTGAAATTCTTCTAGCAAGGTGTTGATGTGCTTGGTTTGGGGCACAAAGAAAGGTTTTCTAATCAGGGTGCGCCAATCAAAATCGGGTTTGTCAATGTGAGGCAAAAGGTCTTTTACGTACAAAATACCCCTAATTTCGTCTATGTTTTCTTGGTAAACAGGAATACGCGAGTAACCAGCGTTAATAATTAAATCAATTACCTCTTTAAACGATGCGGTATCGCTAATGGCTACTACGTCAACACGGGGCGTCATGGCGCCAACGGTATTGATGTTGCCAAATTTGATAATCCCTTCTAAAATTTCTTTGTCTTCTTTAATTTCGTTCGATGTTAGTTCAAAGGCTTGCGAAAGTTCGTCCATCGATACGCTGGTATTGCCGTGCTTTTCCAAACGTTTTACGCGGCTAGTGGGTTTGATTAGTAACCAAGAGAAAGGGTACAACACCTTGCTGAGTATGCTGAGTGTAAAGGCAGCGTTTCTGGCAAATTTCAGTGGGTTGCTGCTGGCGTATATCTTAGGCATGTTTTCGCCAAAAAGCAATACCACAAAGGTAATCAGTACGGTGTCGATTAAAAATTTAAGGGTCTCATCTAGGGTTTCGCCTATAAAGAAATACAAAATTCTACTGGCAACAATAACAATCGAGACATTTACTAAATTGTTGAATATTAGTAAGGTAGATAGTAGTAAATCGGGTTTTTCGCGTAGCTGAAGTATGAGTTTGTCGCTTTTTTTGCTTCCTTTCTTTAGTTCTTCAACATCTTTTGGCGATAAAGAGAAAAAAGCAATTTCTGAAGCAGATGCAAAGGCTGAACAAGCCAACAGTAAAATTAAACCGATAAACAGTAACAGCGGAACTTCCATGATAGTTATGTGTGAATACTGTGGCAAAGATACAAATTTAAATGAGAAAGGAGAAAGTTTGTGCAAGGTGAATGCAGAGAAAATTTATTTTCTATGCAGAACCGCAGCCAAACTTCACGAGGGCGCAGCCCGAGTAATGTTGCAAAGCGAATTATAAAACAAATGCTCGCAACTTTTTTGTGGCGAGCATTTGAGTTTGTATGCGAGGTGGTTTAATGTACCATCACTTTTACGATGTTGTTTTCTATAGAAACAAGGTAAACACCGGGTTGCAGGCTGCCGTTGAATACTGTTACATCTTGACCTATGGTGTTGTAGATTGCAAATTCTCTATCTGGACAAGTGATATGACCATTAGAAATGGTGATGTTTGCATCGGCAAGGGTTTCTGTGATAGAAGTAGGCTCGTCTTCTTCGCCAGGACCTGGTACGTAACCATTGGTAGTAAAGGTGCCCTCGTAGCTTTGCAGCTCGTTGCCTTTTTTGTCCATTGCTACCATAGAGTAGGCATATTTAGATGCGCTGTCTAAGCCTGTCACAGTAAATTGGAAACCTACACTTGCAGAACTGTTGCCAAAGTCTATTGAGGTTAATTGTCCATTTTCGTTGAAAAGCAATGTGCAGAACACTTCGCCGTCTTTA
>CAJGDW010000130.1 GCA_904502115.1 Paludibacteraceae bacterium
TACAAAAAATTGCACAAACGACATGTCTATCTTGCCCATGTTTAGGAGCGATATAAGCCTGCCTGGTGTAGCAATAACTACGTCTACGCCGCTTCGCATGGCTTTTTCTTGTTGGCTAAAAATAGCACCATCGCCCCCTCCGTAAACGGCTACCGAGGTAACGGGCAAAAAATAGGCAAATGCATCCAGTTGTTGGTCTATTTGTAGCGCCAACTCGCGGGTGGGCACCATAATAAGCGCATTGATTTTATCTTCGGGGTGTTTGCGCTGGCACAGAATATTTAAAATAGGAAGCAAATAGGCGGCGGTTTTGCCTGTGCCTGTTTGTGCACAAGCAATGATGTCTTTTTTGTCTAATATTAGGGGAATGGCCTTTTCTTGAATGGGGGTAGCCTCTTTAAAATTCATGGCTTGCAATCCATCCAATAATTCGGCTTCTAAAGGTAAGTCGTTAAAATTCACGTTGCTTATTTTAGAACATGTAACCTATTGATAATGTAAAGCCACCGCTTCTTAGTTGGTCTTCGTCGGTAACTGCCATGTCGAACAAACCAAAGTCGTAGCCCACCATAAGGCGTGCTCCAAGGTATTCCGCACCAATGCCCACGTGCATAGATAGGTTAAAACGCGATAACTCGTGGTCAAAGGCAATGTTGCTTTCCGATTCTTCTAGTTGTTCTTGATATTGAGGTAGGGTTAACGTAGTGGTAATTTGATCGGTTAACCCGCAAGAGAAATGAGGTCCTACCTCTAGTAGTAACGTAGCATCGTTTTTTAATGGATATTGACCAATAGCGTACAATGGAAATTGTAAATAGTACAATCGAAGGGTTTCTTCTACTACGTATTCTAAGTTTTTTACAAAACTATGGTCGCCTGTGGCAAAACCATTCATCGAAAAATATACACCCGATTGTAGCGAAAAATAATCAATAAATTCGTAGGCAACAGAAGGTCCTATAGAGAAACCGTGGATATTGCGGGTAGTGTAACGTTCCCCGTCAATGGTCCAAGTAGCCCCTGTATTATCGTAGCTAGCTCTAATGCCGTATCGCCAATCCGCATAGGTAGGTAGCGAAAAAAGTAGCGTAATGGCTACTATCGTTAGTCGTATAAATGCTTTTTTCATAGTGCTTTTTATTTCGGCACAAATATAGTGAAAATAATGGATAATTTGGATATATTTGTCCTTTCTATAAAAAGTAGTATGAAATCGATTCTTGATGCTATAAAACAACGTGTTTTGGTGTTAGATGGGGCCATGGGAACCATGTTGCAACGCCTTACCGGTGCAGAGTACGAAAAAGTAAAGCAAGTACACCAACTTTATATAGAGGCAGGTGCCGATATTATTTCTACCCATACCTTTGTGGCCAACGAGGGCGATGACGATGCCATTGTACAACGTAATGTTACCTATGGACAATTAGCCAGGCAAGTGGCTGATGCTGCTTCAAGAAAAGTGTATGTGGCGGGTTCTATTGGCCCTTCTAATAAAACCCTTACCCTAGCAGACGAGGGTGGCTTTGAAGAATTGTGTCGTCGTTATTGTGTGCAAATAAAGGCTTTGCGTCCCTATGTAGATGTACTGCTTTTTGAAACTTTTTTTGATACGCTTAACCTGAAAGCCGCTTTGATGGCCGCTAAAACCCAAGCGCCCGATGTGCCTGTAATGGTATCGGTAACCCTAGAAAAAAGCGGCCGATTGTTAAGCGGACAAACCTTAGAGGCGTTGGTGGCGACGGTAGAACCGTTTAACCCTTTGTCGATAGGCTTAAACTGCTCGTTTGGTGCTACCGATATGTTGCCTCATTTGGCTACGTTATCGTCGCTTACCTCGTGCTACGTAAGTGTACACCCCAATGCTGGTTTGCCCAATGCGTTGGGAGAATACGATGAAACGCCCGAGTCGATGGCTCAAGCCATGCAACCCTATTTTGAAAGACAGTTGGTTAATATAGTGGGTGGTTGTTGTGGTACTACGCCCCAACACATTGCTTTGATAGGTCAAATGGCTGCCCAAACAGCGCCTCGCATTCCGGTGCAACCCACGCAAAAAGGCTATTTAACAGGGTTGGAAACCTTGTGCATCGACCAGCAATTTGTAAACGTAGGTGAACGTACCAACGTGGCAGGTTCTAAAAAGTTTGCGCGCCTAATAGCCGAAAAAAAATACGACGAAGCCCTTACCATTGCCCGTAAACAAGTAGAGGGTGGTGCCCAAATTATAGACGTTTGTATGGACGATGCCATGTTGGATGCATCGGCAGAAATGGCGCACTTTTTGTTTTTGATGGGCAACGAACCCACCATTGCACGTGTGCCTGTGATGATAGACTCGTCGCGTTGGGAAGTGTTGCAAAAAGGCTTGCAATACGTGCAAGGCAAGGCCATTGTGAACTCTATATCGCTCAAAGAGGGCGAAGAAGTATTTTTGCAACGCGCATCGTACATCCAACAAATGGGTGCCGCTGTGGTGGTCATGGCATTTGACGAGGAAGGACAAGCTACCACCTACGCCAAACGGACTGCCGTATGCCATCGTGCCTACCGGTTATTGACCGAAAAGTTGCATTTCCCACCCCAAGATATTGTATTCGACCCCAATGTATTGACCCTGGCAACAGGCATGCCCGAGCACAATACTTATGCGGTCGATTTTATCGAAACCATTAAATACATCAAGCAAAACTTGCCACTCGCAAAAGTGAGTGGGGGTATTAGCAACCTGTCGTTTGCCTTTAGGGGCAACAACGTGGTGCGCGAGGCCATGCATTCGGTGTTTTTGTACCATGCTATTCAGGCAGGGTTGGATATGGCCATTGTCAATCCGGCTCAATTGCAAATTTACAGCCAAATAGAACCTACCTTGTTGGCCAAGGTAGAGGCCGTTATTTTAAATACCCATCCCGATGCTACCGACGAGTTGATTGCTTACGCTAAAACCTTGCAAAATACCGAAACGGTGGGCAAGGCAGAGCAAACCGACCTTTGGCGCACGGCATCGGTGCCCGAAAGGTTGATACATGCTTTGATGCACGGCATTACCGAATACATCGAACAGGATGTAAACGAGGCCTTGCAAACCTATCGTCCTATTCAGCTGATTGAAGAGGTGTTGATGAAAGGCATGACCCAAGTGGGCACCTTGTTTGGCGAGGGTAAAATGTTCTTGCCACAGGTGGTAAAAACGGCTCAGGTAATGAAAAAGGCGGTTAGCTACATCGAACCTTTGCTGCAACAAGATGCGCAAAATGCCACTGCTCGTCCCAAAGTTGTACTGGCTACGGTAAAAGGCGACGTGCACGATATTGGTAAAAACATTGTGGGCGTTGTGTTGGCTTGCAACGGATACGA
>CAJGDW010000131.1 GCA_904502115.1 Paludibacteraceae bacterium
ATTCAATCTGACGACATTTGGTGGAGGTCGGAAAAAGATTTATATGTGCAAAAACGTTAAGCAAAATGTGTTGTTTGAGCGAAGCGAGTTCACATTTTGTAGTTTTTGTATGTGTAAATTATTCCATGTTTTTTCTCGTGACTCGGCATAGTCAAGTAAACTTGCCTCTGCTCTCGCTACTTGAAAAAATCCGACCGGAAACCAAGTCGGAAGATGAAGCGCCGCCCTTCGACAGGCTCAGGGACCGCATTGATTATGCGATTCAACAACAAGCGACAAGCGACAAGCGACAAGCGACAATTTTTTACTTTCTCCTTTCTCATTTCTCCTTTATATTTTGTACCTTTGCACCCGTTTTTTGAGAAATTAGTTTTTATCAAGATATTTTATGAAACATTTTACTTTTCAGCCTACCTTTTTTAAATGCCTTAAGGGGTATAACGGCAAGCAATTTAGCACCGACCTTATGGCAGGTATTATTGTAGGTATTGTAGCCATACCATTGGCCATTGCTTTTGGTATTGCATCGGGTGTAGGCCCTACCGAAGGTTTGGTTACCGCCATTATTGCCGGTTTCCTTATTTCGTTGTTGGGCGGTACCAAAGTACAAATTGGCGGCCCTACCGGTGCCTTTATCGTAATTATTTACGGTATTATTCAGCAGCATGGGTTAAGCGGGCTAATGATTGCCACCATCATGGCAGGTATTATGCTTATTTTAATGGGGGCACTCAGACTCGGAACCATCATTAAATTTGTACCCTACCCTGTTATTGTTGGTTTTACTGGTGGTATTGCACTTACCATCTTCTCTACCCAAATGAACGACTTCTTTGGTTTGGGTATAACCGATGTTCCAGCCGACTTTTTGCACAAATGGTGGTGCTATTTTCAACACACTGGCGACATTAACTGGTGGTCGTTTGGTATTGCTTTGATGAGTTTGCTTATCATCATCTTTATGCCAAAAATATCGAATAAAATACCTGGATCGTTGGTTGCCATTATTGTAGCCACCCTTTTAGTATGGTTACTAGACGACGTTGTAGGCGTTGAAGGCATTAAAAGCATCAGCACCATTGGCGATTTATACACTTTACCACAAGGTATGCCTGCTCCTACACTACCTGCATTAAACCTTAAAGAAGGCGAAACCATTTTGGGCGTAGTACAAGCTTTATTCCCTGCTGCCTTTACCATTGCTATTTTGGGTGCCATTGAGTCGTTATTATCGGCCATGGTGGTAGACGGTGTTATTGGCGACAAGCACGATTCTAATACCGAATTGATTGGTCAAGGTATTGCCAACGTAGTGGTTCCATTCTTTGGTGGTATTCCTGCTACCGGTGCTATTGCCCGTACCATGACCAACATCAACAATGGCGGTCGTACTCCAGTTGCAGGTATTGTACACGCGGTTGTATTGCTATTAGTGCTATTGTTGTTGGGCCAATTGGTAGGTATGATTCCAATGCCTTGCTTGGCGGCTGTTTTGGTAATGGTTGCCTATAACATGAGCGGATGGCGTACCTTTGTATCGTTGGCTAAGAATCCAAAATCGGACTTTGCTGTACTCATAACTACCTTTGTACTAACCGTTGTATTCGACCTTACCATCGCTATCGAAATTGGTTTGCTAATGGCTGTTGTATTGTTCCTAAAACGTACCAGCGAGGCTACTTCTATTAGACATTTCCAACACGAAATTGACCCCAATGCCGAAACCGACCTTCAATTACACGAAGAAAAATTGAACATTCCTGCAGGAGTAGAAGTGTACGAAATTGATGGTCCTTATTTCTTTGGTATTGCCAACAAATTCGATGAGTTGATGCACAGCTTGGGCGACAAACCAAAAGTACGTATTATTCGTATGCGTAAGGTTCCATTTATCGACTCAACCGGTATTCACAATTTGGAAAGCCTATGCCATCAATCCAAACGCGAGGGCATTCAAGTGGTATTATCGGGTGTAAAAGACAATGTGAAAAAGACGCTTAAAAAAGCGAAATTTGAACAACACTTGAGCGATGAATTTGTATGCTCAAACATTAACGAAGCACTGAAAAAAGCCGAAGAAATCAGTAAATAGTAAATTTAAGGGCGATGGTTCCATCGCCCTTAACTATTTTTATATCATGCTACAGAAAATCCAAATAGAGACCACCGCCGACGGCAGCAGCACACTCTACCGTCCCGATATGGACGAACATTACCATTCTACCAATGGTGCCGTTACAGAGGCCCTGCACGTGTACATCCAAACCGGGTTACATACCTGCGAAGCCCCTACCCGTTCGGTACTTGAAATAGGATTTGGAACTGGATTAAATGCGATTCTAACCTACCTAGAGGCAGAAAAATGCAACCTACCCATTCACTACACCACGTGCGAGTTGCATCCATTGCCCCTAGCAACCATCCAACAATTAAACTACGGATTAACCCCACAGGCAAGTCAAATTCTGACAGCCTTGCACACCTGTGCTTGGAATACCCCTTGCCAGATAAGTCCGTTTTTTACCCTAGAGAAACTACACATAGACCTCACTCAGTCAAGCATACAGGGAAATTTTGACGTTATCTACTTTGATGCTTTTGGGCCCGATAAACAACCCGAGATGTGGACCGAGGCCATTTTTGAGCACCTGTATAAAATAACAAAACCCGGCGGCATACTGGTAACGTATTGCGCCAAGGGTGCTGTTAGAAGAATGTTGCAAAGCGTCGGCTATACTACCGAGCGATTGCCCGGACCTCCCGGAAAACGAGAAATGCTACGCGCTACCAAAAGTTAGGAGCTAGGCACTCACAATCTAATACGCAAAAATCACCCTTTAAATTAACGATTATCGATTTTCTCGGGATTCATATCATGGTTTTGCAAGCGATACATCGCCATGATTTCGTACTTGGTACCTTCTTTGCCGTAATTGCAATAAGGGTCGATGCTGATACCACCACGTGGCATAAACTTACCCCACACCTCAATGTACTTGGGCTCTAGCAATTTGATTAAATCTTTCATGATGATGTTCACGCAATCTTCGTGAAAATCGCCACGATTTCTGAATCCAAATAGGTACAACTTTAACGATTTGCTCTCTACCATTTTTTTATCGGGCATATAGCTGATGTAAATGGTAGCAAAGTCGGGTTGTCCTGTAATGGGACACAAACTGGTAAACTCAGGACAATTAAATTTTACAAAATAATCGTTCTCGGGATGTTTGTTCTCGAAAAATTCCAATACCTCTGGACAATAATCGGTTGGGTATTGGGTGTTTTTATTTCCTAATTGAGTAAGGGACATATGCGTTTAGTCGTTTAGTCGTTTAGTCGTTTAG
>CAJGDW010000132.1 GCA_904502115.1 Paludibacteraceae bacterium
CAAAAAGTAGAACCTAACATATAACGTTTTAATCATTTACTGATTATTCTGAGTATCCTCAAAACCTAGGAAATTTTGAATGCTATACTGAAGAATAAGTCCGTAAATGTCTGCGTGTACGCGTGGACTCGGCTTATCTTGTATAGCGGGCATTCCTAGGGCCTTGAGGTAGAGATAATGTTGGGTCCGCGTTTTTTTTATTTACCCTTAAAACAAATACGCAGATGAGTGCTCCTATTCACATCGGCTCTATTATTCGCGACGAACTACGCCGTCAAGGTAAAACCAACGGTTGGTTTGCCAGGCAAATCAATGTAAATTCGCGCACCGTTAATAAAATCTTCTTAAAAAGCGACATCGATACGCATCAACTGCTACAAATTTCGCGCGTATTAGGTGTTGATTTGTTTAAATACTACTCTGATATGTTGTAAAAATAATGCCCATTTAAGGCAATTGCCTGTTTTGGGCGTAATGCCCGATATGGGCGTGGGTTTTTGTTAAATATTATTTTGTTTTTCTGTTCTTTTGTGAAAGAAATCAAAAATAATATAGTTGCAGTATTTAGCATTGCACGTGTGGGAGATTTGTTTGAGAAACTTTTTTACAATTATAATTTTAAACCGATGGGTCGATGGGATATAACAGACACAAATAGTATGAAAAAAATGTTATTTGCTTTGCTTTTGTTTTTGGGTATAACATTATCTGTTAATGCACAAACAGGTTATTGTAAGGTGTCTAATGATACTGGGGCTTCAATTTATATTGAAGTTATTGATTGGGATTCAGATGGAACTGTAGAATTATCTATTGGTAGCGATTGTGATTATACTGTTAATGTATCTTGTACTATTCAATATAGCTACAAATGTAATCCAATGAATTCATATAGCAACGACGTATCTTCAACCGCCACTTCGCAAGTTCTTAGTTTTACAGTGTTGCCAAATCAAAGCAATACAGTAACAAGAAAAATAAGAGTGAATAGTTGTGCGAATGGTTCAAAAATGGTTGGCGTAAATAAAGTTGATGTTTTTGGGGCTAGATGTATAAAAGAAAAATAATTTAGAGATAGCTATTTAATAACGTTAGTTTTGCATTACTTCCCAAACTGATATGTTTCGGTTTGGGGAGTTTTTGTTTATATTGTGCAGAAAATTATTGGAATGTTTGCTCTAAATGAGTACATTTGTGCTCGCAAAATAATCAGCATCTTGTTAAACTAAGCGTAAATGCCTTCACCCAATAAATTCTTAATCAGTGAATCTCCATGGTTATTTTATATAAAATCTTTAGGTACTTTCTAATTTATCTAAAATTACCTTATATGCTAATTATTTCATTTTAATTATTATCTTTGTCATGAAAACGAAAGAAACTAAGAAAATTGCTTTAGAACTTGTTAGTAAAAGTGAAAGCGCAAGTCTGTACACTATTGTGTTTGAAAATGATAATGTATCTGAATTTGCCAAGTTTATGCTAAATTTTAAGGATTGTGCTCATTTGAAGCGAGATTACCAAATTATTCTTTTAGCATTGCAAAAGATTCTACAAAATGGTGTGTTAGAACGTTACTTTAGACCTGAAGGAAAATTTAGCGATAGCGTGTGTGCGTTGCCAATTAGCTCGGGAAAGCTTCGCTTGTATTGTTTACGTCTTACGGATAAAATATTGATAATTGGGAATGGTGGTATAAAGGATGCAAAAACGTATAACGAAGATGCAAATTTAAGTGGATATGTGGTTGATTTGCAACGTTTTGATGCAATTATTAAGGATTCTATCAAAGAAGGGCTAATATCGATAGAAGAAACAGCGATAGTTGGAGCTGAAAATAAATATTTTGACCTATGAAAACATCTGTGCTTTTTAATGAAGAGATTGAGAAAATTTCAAACTGTTTAAGATTGGAGTTGGATTATTCTTTTGCTATAGCGGATAGAATAGATGCTATTTTGAAGAAAAAGAATATGACTCAGAAAGAGTTTGCTCATAAAATGGGTAAGACGGAAGCTGAAATTTCGCGCTGGGTTGGCGGAAGGCATAATTTTACGCTCAAAACCATTGCTAAGATATCGGATGTGTTGGGCGAAAAAATAATAGCTGTGTTGTAATTATTATCTTTTGCTAAATGTACTCCCCAAACAGATTTGTTTCGGTTTGGGGAGTTTTTTTTGTTCTGTGTTGCAACTAATATACCTCTATTCCAAATTTATGGCAATAATTTTGGAATATAATCCAAAAATATGGCAATAATTTTGGAAAAACGGATAAAAGGATACGGAAATTAGTATTAGTTTTTCTTATATTTGTGCTTTCAACTCCTTTTTCTATGAAACGATTTATTTTCTCTATAACACTGCTTTGGGCGGTGACGATGTCGGTATTGGCGTTCGAGAATCCCGTTACTTGGAGCGTCAGCTGCAACGAATTGGATGCCCAACAGGTAGAAGTGGTGCTGACGGCTCAAATACAAGAGGGTTGGCATTTGTACTCGCAACATCAAGATGGAATGGCCTTGCCCATGGTGATTAAAACAACCGATACGGAGCAGGCTAAATGGTTAACGGATGGTCTTTGGGAAGAATCGCCAACCTATACCGAAGAGTACAATGCGATTTTTAAAGAAAATGAGCGCTTTTTGAGCGGTACGGCCACGTTTACTACAAGAATAGAACGTCTTACTGCCGATGCATTTACCTTACCCATTCAAATAGAAGCGCAAGCATGTGCCGTGCTGTGTGTGCCTGTCGATACGGAATTGCAGGTGCAAGTGCCTCAAGCTACCCTTGTTGATTCATCAGCTACAGCAGCGGATTCAGCTAGCGAAACGTCGCTTTGGTGGTTCTTTTTGTTGGCCTTTGGTGGCGGCTTATTGGGCATTTTAACACCTTGTGTATTTCCGATGGTACCCATGACGGTATCGTATTTTATGAAAAACGGTGGCAAAAAACAAGCCTTGTTTTACGGATGCTCCATTGTGTTGATATACTTGCTGGTAGGTATTGCTTTGTCGGCTATTTTTGGACAAGATTTTGCCAATATTATCAGTACGCATTGGTTGCCCAACTGTTTGTTTGCGGTTATCTTTATTGTTTTCGCATTCTCGTTGTTTGGCTATT
This sequence comes from Paludibacteraceae bacterium, assembly GCA_904502115.1. GTDB lineage: Bacteria > Bacteroidota > Bacteroidia > Bacteroidales > Paludibacteraceae > Enterocola. Next base: position 3,126 of record CAJGDW010000132.1, read on the forward strand.
TTGAGATAGCCTTGCCTAGCAAGTGGGTGAATAAATCGGCTGGTATGGAAGAGAAGGCTGGCTATTTGGGTACTTTCTTTATGGCGCTAACATTGGTGTTGGTGTCGTTCTCTTGTACCTTGCC
>CAJGDW010000133.1 GCA_904502115.1 Paludibacteraceae bacterium
GACCTTGTTAGTACCAAAAACAAGAAACGATAATAAAAAAGGCAGAACACTTCGTTCTGCCTTTTTTGTGTCTTTATGAATCGATTACAGTTGAAATGCTGCTTTAATGGCATCTACATAATCTGTTTTTTCCCAAGTAAAGAGTTCTACTTGTTGGGTGATGATGCCGCCCTCTGCGTTTTTAAACTGCTTGGTTACCACTTGAGGGGTTCTGCCTACATGACCATACGAAGCGGTTTCTTGGTACATGGGTTGACGCAATTTCAATCTTTCTTCGATGGCTTTGGGACGCATATCAAAGATTTCTTGAATTTTTTCGGCAATTTGACCATCGGTTAGGTTTACCTTGGCCGTTCCGTAAGTATTGATGTAGATATTGGTAGGTTTAGCAACGCCAATAGCATACGCCACTTGTACCAACACCTCGTCTGCCAAACCTGCAGCCACCATGTTTTTGGCAATGTGACGCGCTGCGTATGCTGCCGAACGGTCTACTTTCGAGGGGTCTTTACCAGAGAAAGCACCACCACCGTGTGCACCCTTGCCACCGTAGGTATCTACAATGATTTTGCGGCCCGTAAGACCGGTATCGCCGTGAGGACCACCAATTACAAATTTACCAGTTGGGTTAACATACAAGGTAAAATCGCCTTTGTTCAACGCTGCATAACGTTCGTCCAAGGCAAATACACGAGGCAACAAAATAGTAGCCACATCGTTTTTAATTTGTGCCAACATGGCTTCGTCGTCTTCCAAGAACTCATCGTGTTGGGTTGAAACCACAATGGTATCAATGCGTTTGGGTTTGTTATCGTCGCCATATTCGATGGTTACTTGGCTTTTAGCATCGGGACGCAAATAGGTCATTTCTTGTCCTGCCACGCGAATGGCAGCCAACTCGCGCAACAAAGCGTGTGACAAATCGAGCGAAATGGGCATTAAATTAGCGGTTTCGTTGCACGCATAACCAAACATCATGCCTTGGTCGCCAGCGCCTTGGTCATAGGGATTTTCGCGTTCTACACCGCGATTGATATCGGGCGATTGTTCGTGAATAGCCGATAATACACCGCACGATTTATACTCGAACATGTATTCACTTTTGGTATAACCAATGCCTTTGATCACCTTGCGGGCCACCGATTGCACATCTACGTATGCTGTCGATTTTACCTCGCCTGCCAATACAACTTGACCAGTAGTAACAAGGGTTTCGCAAGCTACCTTTGATTGTGGATCTTGCGCTAAAAAGTTATCTAACAAAGCGTCCGATATTTGATCGGCTACTTTATCGGGGTGTCCTGCCGACACCGATTCAGAAGAAAATAAATATCCCATACCTGAATTTATTAAAAAATTAAACGTATAGGGATAAATGAGATGCCGTGAAAAGAAGGCTTTGGAAGAAGGTCTTTTAGCATTTTTTTCTGTGGTTGCAAGCAATCAAATTTATCCACTCTTAATGGGTGCAAAGATACGGATTATTTTGTAAATTCGCAGTGTTTATTGTAAAAAATCAATTTCTATCATGAATACCATCCAAGTTGACGACAAAACGTTTCAGTTGTACCTATCGGCTAAGGAAATTACCCAACGCGTAAGCGAAATGGCGCAAGAGTTAAACCAAGAACTAGCAGATACTAATAACCTGCTATTTGTAGGCATGTTATCGGGTAGTTTTGTATTTGTGGCCGATTTTGTACGTGCCTACGGCAAGCCTGCCGAGGTGCAATTTGTAAAATGCTCGTCGTACCAAGGAACACAAAGTACAGGTTGTTTAAAAGAAGAACTAAGCCTAGGTGTTGAGGTAAAATACAGAACGGTGGTGATTTTAGAAGACATTATTGAAACGGGGCTTACCATGCAACAATTTGTAGAGCGCATTAAAAAAGGCCAACCCGCTAGTGTAAAAGTGGTTAGCCTATTTTATAAACCTCAGCTTAATAAGAGTACTGTTGTGCCCGACAAGGTTGGGTTTTCTATTCCTAACGATTTTATTGTAGGCTATGGATTGGACTACAACCAACAAGGCCGCAACCTACCCGATGTTTATTCGGTAATTTAATATAGTTTGCCGATTACCCACATTTTGAACGATGCAGGAGCACAGTCGATTATAAACGACAAGGCCCTGTAACCAAAACCTGGAATGGTGCGCATGGGCATGCGTTTCTTTTTAAGCAAACGCAACATGTTGCGGGCTATTACATCGGGACTCATGCCGTTTTGCTCGTCTTTTTCCATGGTTTGAACAGCCTTTAACATGGCCTTGGTATAAACGGATTGTTCGCTTTTAGAAGCCTCGGTATATTTTCTGGCACTGGTAAAGTTGGTTTTTACATCGCCCGGCAATACGCATGCACATTGTATACCAAAAGGTCTTACTTCTAAGCGCAAGGCTTCTGTAAATGCCAAAATAGCCGATTTTACCGACGAATAGAAGGTTTGAAAAGGAATGGGAGCCACCGCTGCCATAGAAGAAACGGTTATAATTTTACCCCATCCTTGCTTACGCAATTGAGGCAAACAAGCTTGCACGGTATTCACTACGCCGTAATAATTGGTAGCAAATTGGTACTCCAACTCGGCAAGCGAGGTATCTTCTACCGCCCCTGCAATACCGTTACCCGCATTGCAGATTACCCCGTAAATACCGCCCTGCTCTGCTACAATTTGAGCTACCGCTTTTTGCAAGGTATCGGGCCTAGTTACATCGGCACAAATCGACACCAATTTTCCGCCCGAAACAGCATCTTCTTGGTTTTCGCATCCGCTGCGTGAAAGGGCATACACTGTATATCCGTTTTTTATCAAACACAATGCAGTAGCCTTGCCAATGCCAGCACTACCGCCCGTTAGTAAAATTGCTTTGTTCATACCGTTGTTATTAGGAATATGCAAAAATAATCAAAGCGTTGGAATAAAATCAACATTGCTTGGTTTTATTTCCAAACGCATTTGTTAAATTTGCAGCGCAATACAATATTCTTGTAACAACTTGTTATAATAAATAAAGGATACTATAACCAAGCAATTAACAACGGACGCTTGACCAAGCGTCCCTACAATCTGCAGTACAACAGTCGGCTTACCGATTTATGCCATGAACATCGAAATTAAACAAATTACTAC
>CAJGDW010000134.1 GCA_904502115.1 Paludibacteraceae bacterium
GGAAATTATCAATGCTTTTGAAAAAGTAACCGGCCAAAAACTCAACTATGCCATTGTAGGACGTCGTGAGGGCGATATTGAGCAAGTATGGGCAGACCCTACATTTGCCAACACCGAACTAGGTTGGAAAGCCGAAAAAGGCATCGAAGAAACCTTACTATCTGCCTGGAAATGGCAAGAAAAACTAGGCAAGTAACATGAAACCATACCTATTTAATACCGCCGAGGTAACCCAAGCTTGCATTGCTTGGATTAGGCATTGGATGCAACACAACGGCAACGACCAAACCAAAGTGATTATTGGTATTAGCGGTGGCAAAGACTCTACCGTAGTGGCAGCCTTGTGCGCCGTTGCTTTGGGCAAAGACCGTGTTTTGGGCGTTATGATGCCCAACAAGGTGCAACCCGATATTGCCGACTCGGAACAAATTATCCGCCATTTGGGCATACCTTCTATAAAGGTAAACATCCACGATGCGTACCAGGGAATTACCCAAGCCATTAGCGATGCCTTACCAGAACAACCCTTAAACGGTCAGTACCTTACCAATACCCCTGCCCGACTACGCATGACCACCTTGTACGGTGTATGCGCCTTGGTTGGCAATGCACGTGTAGTAAATACCTGCAACCGCAGCGAAGATGCACAGGGTTACTCTACCCACTACGGCGATAGCGCAGGCGACTTTGCTCCCATTGCCAAACTGACCACCGAAGAAGTGGTAGCCATGGGCGATTATTTGGGTCTTCCTTTCGAGTTAACCCACAAAGCCCCATCGGACGGCATGTGCGGAAAAACCGACGAGGACAACCTAGGCTGGACCTATCACGAAGTCAACCAAATTATTCGATTAAACGAAGTAGGCGAACACTACGATGCCATTGTAAAAAGATACCTGGCCATGCAATTCAAATTGCGTGCCGTACAATTGCCCGCCTTCAAACCCGAACTACCCGACTACTTTGCCGAAAAGTACGGGATGTAAAGTCACAAGTCGAAAGTCGAAAGTCGGGCACTTCGACAAGCTCAGTGACCGACATAAGAGCAAGAAGTTTAAGTGAGCGCAGGGATAATATTTACCCCGTAGGGGTTAAACTTTATTGTAGGCAGGTCTTTGAGGTGCGAAGCACCGAAAAGGCCTGTGAATAAAAGTCAACGATTCACCGATTCGCCGATTATTCACATTCGTTCATCAATTCGTCACCGATTAGTCGATTAGTCACAAAATGTAACCCTTTTGAAATAGACGGGCAGTAACCTACGTTATTTGCCCGTTTTTTTTGGCATTTACAATATTTAAACTTACTTTTGCACATATTTAAAAAAAATGTGCAAAAATGATAGAGCAAAATCTTATCAAGTTGTTTGAACATAGTTTTAAGAACAACTGGGAATTACCCGCCTACACCAACTACTATCGTCAAGTAACCCTTACCTACGGCGATTCTGCGAAACAAATTGCTAAATTGCACTTACTCTTTGAGCAAGCCAACATCAAGCCCGGTGACAAAATAGCCCTTATTGGTCGTAATACCCCCAACTGGACCATTACTTACGTTGCTGTAGTTACTTACGGCGCAGTTATTGTTCCTATTTTGCAAGACTTTAATGCAAACGACGTACACCACATTGTAAACCACTCCGATTCCGTTCTTTTGTTCTGTAGCGATAAAATTTGGGACAAATTGGACGAAGATAAAATGGAGAAACTGATGGCAGTTATCTCGTTGAACGATTTTACTTGCATGTATCAAAACGAAGAAAATACCATGCAAAGCATGCTTACCAACCTTAACGATGAGTTTGCTGCACGCTACCCCAACGGATACGGTCCTGATGACATCCAATATACCGAACGCGATAACTCCGAATTGGCCATGATTAGCTACACATCGGGTACAACCGGATTTAGCAAAGGCGTTATGCTTACCGCCAACTCGTTGGCAGGCAACATTACCTATGGTATCAAAACCAAGTTGCTAGAACGTGGCAACCGCGTGCTTAACTTCTTGCCATTGGCACACGCTTACGGCATGGCATTCGATTTTTTAACCGCCACCTGCTGCGGCGCTCACATCTATTTATTGAACAAAATTCCTAGTCCCAAAGTACTTATCAAAGCATTTGGCGAAATAAAACCCAATGTTATTTTTACCGTACCTTTGATTCTAGAAAAACTATACCGCAAACAAATTCAGCCCAAAATCACCAAAAAAGGCATGCGTTTTGCCTTGCATGTTCCTATTTTGGACGATACCATTTACGGAAAAATCAACAAAACCCTTACACAAGCTTTTGGTAACGAATTCAAAGAAATCATCATTGGTGGCGCTCCGCTTAACCGCGAGGTAGAAATGTTCTTGCACCGCATTGGTTTCCGCTACACCGTAGGTTATGGTATGACCGAGTGTGGTCCACTTATCAGCCACTCGTTCTGCAAAGACTTTGTGCCTACATCGGCAGGTAAAGTTTTGGATACCATGGAGGTAAGAATTGAATCGACCGACCCAGAAAACATTCCTGGCGAAATTTTGGTACGTGGCGAAAACGTAATGAGCGGTTACTACAGAAACGTAGAAGCGACCCAACAAACCTTTACCGAAGACGGTTGGATGCGTACTGGCGACATGGGCACCCTAGATGCTAACGGCAACATCTTCATTAAAGGACGTAGCAAAACCATGATTTTGAGTGCCAATGGCCAAAACATCTACCCAGAAGAAATTGAGGCAAAACTAAACAACTTGCCTTTTGTAATGGAAAGTTTGGTAATTGACAAAGATGGTAAATTGTACGGTTTGGTATATCCCGACTACGAAGCAGTAGACGCTGCTGGCATCAATACTGCCGAACTAGAAGCCGCTATGGAAGACAACCGCAAAGAGTTGAATAGTCAAGTTGCTGCTTACGAAGGATTGACCAAAATCATTCTTCACCCCAACGAATTTGAAAAAACACCTAAGAAAAGTATTAAACGTTTCTTGTACAACAACTTACTTGTATAATATTATCCACCATGATACAACGCATTCAAAGCATCTATTTGTTTATTGTAACCATTTTATCGGTTGTTATTTGCTTCTATCCCTA
>CAJGDW010000135.1 GCA_904502115.1 Paludibacteraceae bacterium
ATCTACTATTATTCGATTAAGCAGCAAGAGCATAATTGTTATTGCCAGTTATAGTTCGAAAGTTCAGATTATAGAGCCCCCTTACAACGCTCTGCATGCTTACATACCAGTTCATCTCGCTGTCAAAGCCAGTCAGCCCCAATTCCTTTATTTTGCTACCGCAACGGAACGAACTTCGCGGATAACGGTAATTTTAACCTGTCCGGGATAGGTCATTTCGTCTTGGATTTTTTGTGCAATTTTTCCCGATAATAGTTCGGTATCTTTATCGCTAATCTTGTCGGCACCTACAATAACGCGCAACTCACGACCTGCTTGGATAGCAAAGGTTTTTTGTACACCAGGGAAACTCATGGCCAAGTTTTCTAGGTCGTTTAGGCGTTTGATGTATGCTTCTACAATTTCGCGGCGTGCACCTGGACGAGCACCTGAAATGGCATCGCAAGCTTGTACAATAGGAGCAATAAGCGATTGCATTTCGGTTTCTTCGTGGTGCGAACCAATGGCATTGCAAATATCGGGTTTTTCACCACAACGTTGGGCAATTTTCATACCCAAAAGTGCGTGTGGTAGTTCGGGTTCTTCGTCGGCAACTTTACCAATGTCGTGCAACAAACCAGCGCGGCGTGCTTTTTTAGGATTCAAGCCCAATTCCGATGCCATAACGGCACAAAGGTTGGCAGTTTCGCGTGCGTGTTGCAATAGGTTTTGACCGTACGACGAACGATATTTCATTTTACCAATTAGACGTACTAATTCAGGATGTAAACCATGAACACCCATATCAATGGTAGTACGTTTACCAATTTCTACAATTTCTTCTTCAATTTGTTTGGTTACTTTGGCAACCACCTCTTCGATACGAGCAGGGTGGATACGACCGTCTTGTACCAATTGGTGTAGCGACAAACGAGCAATTTCTCTACGAACAGGGTCGAATGCCGAAAGCACGATGGCTTCTGGGGTGTCGTCTACCACAATTTCAACACCCGTTGCCGCTTCTAATGCACGAATGTTACGACCTTCACGACCAATGATGCGGCCTTTCATTTCGTCCGATTCAATGTGGAATACGGTTACTGCATTTTCGATAGCAGCTTCGCTGGCTACACGTTGAATAGAGTTGATAACAATCTTTTTCGCCTCTTTGTTGGCGTTCATGCGCGCCTCTTCCATGATTTCGTTTACGTACGACATAGCCGCTGTTTTGGCTTCGTCTTTCAACGATTCAATCATTTGATTTTTAGCTTCTTCGGCCGATAAACCAGCAATGGTTTCCAATTTTTCGATGGCTTGATGATGCAAGCGATCCAATTCTTGTTCTTTCTTTTCTACAACGTCTTTTTGGCTTTCGTAGTTGCTACGCAATTGATCCAATTCGGTTTCTTTTTTTACCAAAAAGTCTTCTTGACCTTGTAGTTGTTTTTCGCGTTGGTTTAATTTGGCTTCTAGCGATTGTAATTTAGCATTACGTGCGTTCGATTGTTTGTCAAATTCGGTTTTTAGTTGTAAGTATTTTTCTTTTACTTCAACCAGTTTGGCCTTTTTAATGGCCTCTCCTTCGGCTTTTGCCGTTTTAATCATGCTTTTGCCTCTTAGGTGTTGCGTCAGCAGCAGTATAATCACCGCTACCAAGGCGCCTCCCGCCGAAGCTAATGCGTAAAATAATATGTTCATAGTAATGAATTTATAAGTGAATAAAATAAAAAATGCAATCTTCCTTGGCAGTGTAAGGTCCTTAGAAAATTGCAAAAAAGGTATACGAATACAGGTTAAATCACCTGGAAAGGGTTACTCCGCTATATCGGATGTTATTTTGTTGCCCAATTCAAGTAGTTTCGAAACGACGTCCGATTGGATGTACTCTGCTTTTTGTGCCATGAGCGCAATGTCTAACAGGGTCATGGCAGCGAATCGGTTTTTATCGCGCGATTCGGCATATAGGCTAGCGTACATGTTGTATCGTAGGTTAATGAGTCGCTCTGCTTTGCGATACAGTTCCTCTTCACGACGTTCAATGGTTAAGTTCATGGTTTGACCCAGAATGTGTAAATTAATGGTGAGAGCGTCTTCTATGCTACCCCTTAAATGTTGTAATTTGGGGTTGATGGCATCTTTCTCCATACGGGTCTCAAGCATTTAACTGTCCGATACAACGATCTATGGTTTCTAATAATCTTGTCAACTTGGCTTTGGCTCGTTTAATGTCGTCCTTTTCGGCTTTAACAATGGTTTGAGCTATGAGTAAGTTGTCGTACTTTTTTTGCAATTCTACCAGGTTAACATGGGCTTCGGTCAACTGTCGTTTCATTACTTCAATTTCTGTGTTTAATTGCTGAATAGTAGCTTGTTGCTTTTTGTTGTGTTGCAAAAGCTCGTTTATTTTCAGCTCTAACTGTTGTAAGAAACCCGTGTTAATCACTTATACACTGATGTAAAATTTTTACAAATATAGCAATAAAATGCGTTTAGTGAAAATATAAAGGCATAAAAAAAGAGAAAATCGAAAGATTTCCTCTTTTTTGTTATTCATAGGTAAGCGGCTCTTATTTCGCTTTTTGTTCTTTAATACGAGCTTTTTTACCAGTAAGGGCACGCAAGTAGTACAATTTAGCACGACGAACGCGACCAATTTTGTTAACTTCAACTTTCTCGATGAATGGAGAGTCGAATGGGAAAATTCTTTCTACACCTACGTTTTCAGAAATTTTACGTACGGTAAAACGTTTTTTGTTGCCATGACCGGCAATTTTGATAACTACGCCACGGTATTGTTGGATACGTTCTTTGTTACCTTCGATAATTTTGTACGATACAGTAACAGTGTCGCCACTTTTGAAAGTAGGCATTTCTTTACCGCTGGCAAATGCTGCTTCAGCAATTTTTAATAAATCCATTGTTTTTAAATATTGGGTTAATACTAACGCAACATAACAAGTCGCTCTATGTCTTGCCAGCGATTGCGCTAAATCGGGTGCAAAGATATAAATTTATTTTAAAGCAGCAAAATAAATTTGTCGTTTGTTACTAGCGACAATCAACAAGCGACTATTAACGATCAACTAGCGACAGTAATAGGGC
>CAJGDW010000136.1 GCA_904502115.1 Paludibacteraceae bacterium
ATCCTCGGTAGATACTGCATTTAAAAAGGCAGCAATTTCGTAGTCAATTCTATCGGAAATTTCTTCGTACTTAACCAATTTTAATCGCAATTGTTCAAATGCGTCAGCATCGCTCTCGGTAATGGCTTGCTTGGTGTAATCCAATCCTTTTTTAGAAACCTGTGCAAAGTGGATGATTTCGTTAAAGGCTTGTTCGGTAGCCAATTCGGGGGTAGCAAGCGGGCCAGCCGAAATGTATTTAAGGCGGAAAATTTCGCTTTCTTGGTCTTTGGGTGCTTTGATTATCCAAATAACCGCTTTCTCTATGTACTTAACAAACCAAACCAATATAAGGGTGTTAATGGTGTTGAACAAGGTATGCAACATCGATAGTCCGTACAATGCGGCTGTGCCTTCTTCAGAGGTAGGGTTGCTTACTACAAAACCATCGGCAGCAGGGTTAGGAAGTCCAAAAAGTTCAATAATCTTACCCACCAATGCCAAGAATGGTTTAAATAAAATCAAGGCCCAAATAACCCCAAATACATTAAAAATGGTGTGCGACATGGCGGCTCGTTTGGCTTGCGTATTGCCTACGGCAGCAGCAATGTTTGCGGTAATGGTGGTACCAATGTTTTCGCCCAGTACCATGGCACAAGCCATGTGGAATGGAATCCATCCCATACTAAGCATAATAAGGGTGATGGCCATGGTGGCCGATGATGATTGCAGCACCAAGGTGAGTACTGTGCCAAATAACAAGAAAATAAGTACCGAACCAAATCCATAGCTAGACCAGGTTTTAACAAAGTCCAATACCTCTGGAGTTTGGTTTAAATCGGGTACCGATTCTTTCATAAACGATAACCCCAAAAACAGTAAACAGAAACCAACAATTAGCTCGCCTATGTTTTGACGTTGATTTTTTTTGGAGTTAGAAAACAAAAATCCCAATGCCATAAGTGGAATGGCAAGGATAGAAATGTCGGCTTTAAAACCTAACCACGATACCAACCAGGCAGTAACGGTAGTGCCGATATTGGCCCCCATAATAACGCCAATGGCTTGTGCAAGGGTAAGCAGTCCTGCGTTAACAAAGCTAACCACCATAACGGTAGTAGCCGACGATGATTGGATAATAGAGGTAATGCCTAAACCTGTCATAACGCCCTTAAAGGGGTTAGAGGTCATGGCCGATAAAAAACTTCTTAGTTTATTGCCCGATGCTTTTTGAAGGCCCGAACTCATTAAGTTCATGCCGTATAGGAACATGCCCAATGCTCCTAATAAAGTAAAAATTTGTAAGATTCCCATGTTTAGTTGTTTAGATGTTTAGTTGTTTAGACGTTTAGACGTTTAGACGATTCAACGATTCCGCGATTCCGCGATTCAACGATTCCGCGATTATTCGGGCTTTGCCCTCATGAATTTTAGCGCAAGGTGAATGCAGAAACCATGTTTACATGGGTTCTGCTGAACCGAAGCCTACAATCATGTAATAAGTATGGCATCGGTTCGGCATAATCCAATTAAATTTGGCTTCTGCTCTCACCTCGCACAAAAATTCCTAATTCCTAATTCCTAATTCGCCGATTAGTCGATTAGTCGTTTAGTCGATTCGTCATCTTATTAGGCATGGGGCTAAATAACCAGTTTACCATAACTTACTAATCTATGCGTAGGTTTGGTAAACAAATAAAGATAAGAAGAGGTATTATGTTGTGTAAAAAAGAAGTTAGTAGTGCGGATTAGTTTGCCGTTTTTGATAAAATCAGAAAGGTTGCAGGGAGTGTGAGTTCTGTTTTTTGTATTACTAAACAAGTGGGTAGCGCAAGCACCCGATGTTGAAGGGGGAATATACAAAGTAGAACCGGCATCGGGAACGTCAATAGAGTAGTATGCAACATCGTTTTGCTGTATATTGGCATGTTCCTCAAAATGGTTATGCTCAGAAGGTGTTAGGTTGCTTATTGCAGCAACCAATAAGACAATAAATGGTATTAGGTATGTTAGTATGTTTTTCACTCGAATCAATACTAAATATCTTTTGTAATGCAAATATATACGTTTGTAAGGTGTAGGAACTAGTTATATTCTTATTTTATGTTAAACGATGTGTTTTAGGTGTAAGAAGATTTTTCTGTAAATACAATGTAAGAAAAATGTAGTACAAATGTAAATTTAGACTTCGATTTCCATACCGTCGTAGCAAAGAAATTGACCAGCAGGGAGCGATGCTTGTACCTGCTCGTGCAAACCAATTTGGTGGCTTAGGTGGGTAAAGTAAACGCGTTTGGCGCGTACTTTTTGGGCAAAATCTTGTGCCTCGCTCAGCATAAAATGCGAAAAATGAGGCGTTTGGCGCAGTGCATCCACAATAAGCACTTCTACATCCATTATTTTTTCGGCTTCTTTCTCGTCGATGCGGCTAATATCAGTAAGGTAGGCAAACTGACCGATGCGAAAGCCCAAAATGGGTAATTCGTGGTGGTAGCATCGGATGGGTTGAATGGGAATGCCGTTTATTTCAAAAGGTTGCTTGCTGATGGGAAAAAGCGATAGCAAAGGCACACCAGGATACAATTTTTTGCCCAAAAGCGAAAGTCCTCTCTTGGGAAAGCAGTACGGCATGCTGCGCTTAATGGCTTTGATAACATTCTTTTCTGCAAAAATATTCACATCACCAAAAGGGCGTAAATCGTCTAGACCCGATACGTGGTCGTAATGTTCGTGTGTAAGCAGCACCGCATCGATGTGTGCGGTAGGGTGCAAGAGCATTTGTTGCCTAAAATCGGGGCCGCAATCGATGATAAAACAATGGCCGTCTACTTCGATGCGAACCGAAGCACGCAAGCGTTTGTCTTTGGGGTTGGTCGATGTGCAAACCTCGCACGGACAATTTAAATAAGGTACACCAATAGAGGTGCCCGAGCCTAAAATGGTAATGTGCATGGGGTATCGGGAATGTTCATTCTAATGCGCCAAGCATCGGGGTAAAGGTTGTTGCATCGATTGCCGATGTTTTTGCCCCAACCCATGGGAACGCCCCTGTAGGTAAGTAGCAGGTAGCCGATGGG
>CAJGDW010000137.1 GCA_904502115.1 Paludibacteraceae bacterium
GTGCCTTTTGCGACAGGTTGGTCATCTGATCAATGCTGCGCACGTGTTTCTTGTACAGCCAATCGGCAATTTGTTTGGCGGTAAAAGCAGGCAATCCATAGTTTTTTACAATGGACTTTAGTTCTTCTAATGTGCTACCTAATAGTGTTTTCAAAACGTTTAGTCGTTTAGTCGTTTAGTTCGCTTCGCTCATGAAGTTGCTCTCGCTCGGCAATGATTAAGCAAACTTATCATTGCTCTCGCTTACTCGCAACTTTAGTCGTTTAGTCGATTCACCGATTCACCGATTCACCGATTCACCGGAGCTTCGCAACGCGAAGCGACTACATAAGTTGATTCATGCGGCTAATGTATTTGCCAATGATGTCAAATTCTAGGTTCACCATGCTGCCTTTTTCAATGTGGCAAAAGTTGGTGTTGTCGTGGGTGTACGGAATAATGCACACTTGGAAACTACTTGCGGTAGGGTTGCACACCGTCAAGCTAACACCGTTTACGGTTACCGATCCTTTATCGACCGTAAAATAACCTCTTTTTACCATTTCGGCATTGCTTTCGTAAACAAAGGTGTAAATCCAGCTGCCGTTGGCATCTTCTACGCTTTGGCAAATAGCGGTTTGGTCTACGTGTCCTTGTACAATGTGTCCGTCCAAACGACCGTTCATTAGCATGCTGCGTTCTACGTTCACTTTGTCGCCTACTTGCCATTTGCCAAGGTTGCTGCGTTCTAGCGTTTCTTTCATGGCAGTAACGGTGTAGGTGTTATCTTGAATTTTTACTACCGTAAGGCATACGCCGTTGTGAGCAACGCTTTGGTCTATTTTTAGCTCGTTTACAAACGAGCAGGTAAGGGTAAAGTGCAAGTTGTCTAACTCTTGCTCAATGCCTACCACGGTGGCCATTTCTTCTACAATTCCTGAGAACATACTATATACGTGTTACTTGTTGTACACCTTTTACGGTGCGGATTTTTTGAATAATTTTATCCAACTCTTGGGTATTGGTAACGGTAAGTACCAATCGGCCTTCAAAAATGCCTGCATCCGAGTTGATGGAAATAGAACGCAAAGTTACAGATTTTTCTTTAGAAATCAGCGAACTTATGTTGGTAACTATGCCTAAATCGTCGTTGCCCGTAACGTACAGGGTACAAATGTTTTGTTGGCTCGACGATGCCTCCCATGCGGCTTTTACAATTCGATAACCAAAGCGCGATATCATTTGTGGGGCATTGGGGCAATCTTTTCGGTGTATTTTAATACCGCCCGATACGCCTACAAAACCAAAAATTTCGTCGCCAAAAATAGGGTTGCAACATTTGGCCATGGTGTACTGAACGCCCTTGGTTTCGTTGTTAATGATAAGGACATCTTCTTGTTTTAATTTTCGTTTGGTAAACTCGTCGGCTTTGGGAGGCGCAGAAACGGGTTCTTCGCGTTTGTCAAAGTCAAGGTAATTGTCGCGAAAATCAAGGATGTCAATTTCTTCGTCGGCTATCTCGATGTATAAATCGGAAAGGTTTTTATACCCCAGTTTTTTGGCCAATTTAGACAAGCGTGACTCGTCTAGTTCTATTTTCCAGTTCTTAAAGCGACGCAACAAAATTTCGCGGCCTGCGTTGGCTTGCTTGGTTTGCGTCTCTTTGATTACCTGACGAATTTTTTGTTTGGCCTTGCTGGTTACTACCAGGTTAATCCAGTCGGCACGTGGCTTTTGGTTGGCAGCGGTAATGACCTCAATTTGGTCGCCGTTGTTGAGCACATACTTAAGCGTTACGTTTTTGCCGCCAATTTTGCCACCTATACAGGTAGAACCCACATGGGTGTGAATAGCGAAGGCAAAGTCGAGCAGGGTAGCGCCTTTGGGCAGTTTGTGCAAATCGCCGTTGGGCGTAAATACAAACACTTCTTCGTCGTAAAGGTTGAGCTTAAACTCGTCAAGGTACTCGTTGTCGTTCAGCTCGGGGTTTTCCAATACTTCGCGCAGGTTTTTTAACCATTTGTCCATGGTGGCCTCGCCTTGGACACCTTTGTATTTCCAGTGAGCAGCCACCCCTTTTTCTGCCACCTCGTCCATGCGTTTGGTACGAATTTGTACTTCTACCCATTTGCCGTCAGGGCCCATAACGGTGGTGTGCAACGATTCGTATCCGTTGGCTTTGGGGTTCGATAACCAATCGCGCATGCGCTTGGGGTTGGGTTGGTACATATCGGCTACCACCGAATACACTTGCCAACATTCGGCTTTTTCTTTATCGATGGGGCTATCTAAAATAACCCGAATGGCAAATAAATCGTAAATGCCCTCAAAGGTGGTATTTTGTTTCTTTATCTTGTTCCAAATGCTGTAAATAGATTTGGTACGTCCCTTGATGCTAAATGTAAGCCCTGCATCGGTTAGTTTTTGGCGCAAGGGCTCTATAAATTGTTCAATGTAATGGTCGCGTTCGCGTTTGGTTTCGGCCAGTTTACCAGCAATTTCTTTGTAAATGGAAGGCACAGTGTATTTCATCGATAGGTCTTCCATTTCGGTTTTTACCTTGTACAAACCCATACGGTGTGCCATGGGCGCATACAAAAAGGCTGTTTCGCGGGCAATGTATTGCTGTTTTTCGGGCGTTTTAAGTTGCAAATGGCGCATGGTATGCAGGCGGTCGGCTAGCATCAGCATAATAACGCGCACGTCTTCTGCCAAGGTAAGCAACAGCTTTCTAAAGTTTTCGGTTTCGAGCGATGGCGTTTTGGAATACAACTGCTTAATGCGCACCATGCCCCTTAGGATGGTGGCAATTTCTACGTTGTATTCGGCTTCGATATCGGCTTGGTACAGTTTGTCCTTCACCAACGGATACAGCATAACCGCCATGATGGCCGAGTTGCCCAACCCCAATTCGGTTACGGCAATGTGGGCAATTTGCATGGCTTGCGA
>CAJGDW010000138.1 GCA_904502115.1 Paludibacteraceae bacterium
GAGGCTCCAGAAAAAGCACCCATTCGGGTGCTATTTTTTTTCTGGAGCCTCTTCCCGTTAATTGATTACGTGCCTACGGCACGGCGCTCTGAAGAGCGCTTGCCCTTCGGGCATTAAAAAAGCACCCATTCGGGTGCTATTTTTTTCTAGAGCTTCTTTCCGTTAATTGATTACGTGCTCATTTTATTGAAACAATGCGTTGAGTTGCGCATAATCGCTTTTGATTTGAGTGTTAATGTCTTCCAAGCAAAGCTTAAAGGTTTCTGCAATGGTAACTTCCGATGGATCGTCGTATCCCCAATACATTGCAGCGTATTTTTTTACTTTGTGCTCTTTTGATTGATAGGTCGCCACTATGTTGTTGTTAGCATCGATAAAATCCATTTCTACCACCATGTTGGTTGTAGTAGATGCAAATGGCATACCAAATAGGTTAGGTATACACAAGGTAAAACCACTTAACACGGTAAAGCCATAGTTAGGTTTATCCTTACCCGATACCAATCTACATACTACAGTGCCTCTTTTCTCGCCTATTTTGGTAATGAGGTTGTTGTACATATTGGCCAAATACAACGATTTGATGTTATTCAAATCGGCACTGGCATACGATCTGGTAGAGGATTCTGTAAGCGCAATAGTTGAATAATATCCCCATCCAGGAGTAATTGCCACTCCCGTACTTTCGTGATTTTCGTATCCAGCAACTGTGGCAAAACTTTGTTCGTCCAAAACCACCTCCATTGCGGGTAATTTACCTGGAAGTTGAGCTGTTGGAGTTGTTTCTAAAGCGCTATAGCTTCTGCAACCTACTAACGATACGGCTACAAGCAAAAAAGCAAAAAAATTCTTTTTCATATATTTTGTATTTTGTTTTTTGATGGTCCAAAGGTAGTGTTTTTTATTCCAACATCCCTATATTTTGTTTCTTAATAGAGGTAAAAGGGCGCTGTTTTTTCTTTAAACGCTTGTTCATTGTTTCGCCAATATGACAAAATATCGTCTGCTTGGTAGTTTTTGCCAAATTGTTGGCGGATGTAATTGGTTCCGCACACCTTATCGAACATACCGTTGCGTTTTTCTGTTTCTGCCGAAAACAAGGTATACGCAGGATACAATTGGTGCATAACTTCTATTACGTGAAATTGAATTTCAGAAAGGCGTGCTTTGTCGTAATCGGTAATAAAGATTTGTACGCCTTGTACATTTTGTCCTTTAAGCGAACCGAACAAAGGTTTAAAGACAATGGGACGGAATGCAATACCGGGCAAGTTTTTGGCGTTGAGCGCATCGGTCAATTGAACCGCATTTACCCAAGGAGCAGCCATTACCTGGAAAGGCAAGGTATAACCTACCCCAATGTTCAAAAAGCCCATTTCACCGATAATTCCGGTAGCGGGATATAGAAGTGCCGCTGCGGTACAAGGTATTTGTGGAGAGGTAGGAATCCAAGGCAATCCGGTATCTTCAAATTTCATGCTTCTCTCCCACCCTTGCATGGGTATAACGGTTAATTGACAACCTATTTCTTGGTTCAAGTACTTGGCCAATTCGCCGCAGGTTAATCCGTAAATATAAGGTATATCAAATTGGCTAACAAACGAGAAATAACCCTCGCTAACGCCCGAACCTTCTACTTTGTTGCCGCCCAATGGGTTGGGACGGTCCAATACAACCACTTCTTTGTTTTGCTCAGCAGCCGCTTGCATCAACAATCCAAGCGTACTAATAAAGGTATAAGAACGGCAACCGATGTCTTGAATATCGTACACCAACACATCCACGTTTTGAAGCATTTCGGGCGTTGGTTTACGGGTTTTACCGTACAACGAATATACGGGCAAACCGGTTTTGGCATCTTTTTGATTTTCTACTTTCTCTCCGGCAGGGATATCGCCACGCACCCCATGTTCGGGGCCATAAAGCGCCACCAACTGTACATCGGGCGCATCGAACAAAATATCGACCGTAGATGTTAGTTGCTTATCTACCCCAGTAGGATTGGTTACCAACCCCACGCGTTTCCCCTTAAGGCACGCGAACTCCCCCTCGCGCAACACTTCAATACCGGTCTTTACCTGCGCAAATGCAAAAAGAGGGATAAGAAATAATAAATAGGTTAGAATGGGTTTCATGATAGTTAGGAGTTAGGAGTTAGGAGTTAGGAGTTAGGAGTTGTCTTTGTTGTTTTAGTTATGCTACTTAATATTCTGTATATACTCTTCGCTTCATTATGTATCGATATGTATTCTTTGTTATCTATGTACTCTGTTTTATACAATAATTCTATCCAATAAAGAGTTTCAACTGACTCTTTATATGCTATATACATTTTAGAAAGAAAGTCTTTTCGACTAATTCCGCAGAGAGCTTCACTTACATTAGCACCTATACTAGTTCCAGAACGTAACAACTGCTTTGCTAAAATATACTCATTTTTACTATTCAGGTATTTATATAGTTTTATAATCCTGATGGCAAAAGATACACTTTTGTCTTTTATTATACTTTTGTTCTCCATAAAAAATAAGATAAGATAAGATGGTTTTTAACTCCTCACTTCTAACTCCTAACTCCTAACTAAAAGATTATTCTACGTACAAAACCAACCCCTTAAGATACTCTCCTTCGGGATGGTAAATATTGATGGGATGGTCTACAGGTTGGGTTACTTGGTGCAAAATGCGCACCTTGCGACCGCTAATAGCCGCTGCCGAGAATACAGCCAAACGGAATTGGTCTTTATCGACCGCTTGCGAGCAAGAAAAGGTAAATAAAATGCCACCCGATTTTATTTTCTCGAACGCTTTGGCATTGAGGCGTTTGTATCCTTGCAAGGCATTGCGCAAGGCATCGCGGTGCTTGGCAAAAGCGGGTGGATCGAGTACGATTAAATCGTAATTTTCGTCCATTTGATCGAGA
>CAJGDW010000139.1 GCA_904502115.1 Paludibacteraceae bacterium
GCAACATTACCTTTTTGTATAAAAGAGTTAGATTAGTTGTTTTCGGGGCGTAGTTTACGTACTACTGCACCAGCTTGCCACATTTCGCTTTCGCGTAGGGCTTGTAGCTCTTTTTCTAGACCGTCGCGGTAATCTGCTTTAGAGTTAGCGTCGATTGAAATTTGAGCCTCATTACCGCTTTTAACGCTTTCGTATAGTTTGTACATTACAGGTTTTATAGCGTCGTGGAAAGGTCCCATCCAGTCTAGTGCACCACGTTGTGCGGTGGTAGAGCAGTTAGCGTACATCCAGTCCATACCGTTTTCTGCAAACAATGGCATAAGCGATTGTGTAAGCTCTTCTACGGTTTCGTTGAATGCTTCTGAAGGTTCGTGTCCATTTTCACGCAAAACTTCGTATTGAGCCAATAAAAGGCCTTGAATAGCGCCCATCAACGAACCACGTTCGCCGGTAAGGTCTGAAGTAGCTTCTTTTAAGAAGGTGGTTTCGAACAAGTAACCTGAACCTACACCAATACCCAATGCTACTACGGTGTCGAATGCGTGACCAGAAGCGTCTTGGTAGATAGCGTAAGAAGAGTTCAAACCACGTCCTTGCAAGAACATTCTACGAAGCGAAGTACCAGAACCTTTAGGAGCAACCAATACAACGTCTACGTCTTTTGGAGGTACGATACCGGTGCGGTCGTTCCAAGTGATAGCAAAACCGTGAGAGAAATACAAGGTTTTACCTGGGGTTAAGTTGCGTTTTACTACTGGCCATACTTCAATTTGAGCAGCGTCAGATAGTAAGTATTGAATGATGGTGCCACGTTGGCAAGCTTCTTCGATGTCGAATAGGGTTTCGCCAGGAATCCAACCGTCTGCAACGGCTTTGTCCCAAGTTTTGCCACCTTTACGTTGGCCTACGATTACATTGAAACCGTTGTCGCGTAGGTTAAGTGATTGGCCAGGACCTTGTACACCGTAACCAATAACAGCGATGGTTTCGTTTTTAAGCACTTCGCGTGCTTTTTCCAATGGAAATTCTTCGCGGGTAACTACGTTTTCAATTACGCCGCCAAAATTCATTTGTGCCATAAAGTTATTGTTTAGTTGTTTAGTTGTTTCTTTTAACGAACTGCAAAGTTATCATTTTTTTTTGTCTTTGCACTATTTTTTATACTGCTTTGTTGGCCCAGAGCAATTTAATTTTGCAAAGGGTAACTCCTTCTGGATTTTTGATAGCAATAAGGTGCTCGTTATCGTTTTCTTGTTTTAGCAGTTTTACGGTAACACCGTAGCCAATTTCATGTTGATAATTGATGTCTACGCGTTTAATTTGCTTGTCGGCAAATTGTTGCATAGGGTAGGTATCCAATGCCCATTGCAGGTAACGAACGCTGTTAGCGTGTAGGTTGTAATCCATGTCGTTATAGGCAATGGTGTGTTGGAATTCTTGTCCTTCTTTTACGTCTGCTACGCGTGCAGGGGCTTCTAACCCTGCCGAGGTAGGATTAATGGGGTAGTTGGCTAGCAAAGGATTGTTTTCTAGGTTAACTACTTTGCGGGTATTCATATCGATCATCGACCAATAAGATGTGGCACGGATGGCTACATCACCGTTGGGGTAGCTTACCAAAAAGCTACGGGTGTTGATGAGTTTGTTATTGGCTTCGACCCATGTTTGTGAATGAACGGTATCGAACAAATAGGGTTGTTTTTCAAATTCGAAGGCCATGCGCGATAGCACCCAGGTAAATCCTTTTTCGTGCAGAAAATCAACCCCTCCGTTTTTGGACTGGCTGTCAATTCCTGCTGATGTAAGCAGGCGAGCAAGTACTTGCGAAGGTTTGATGTATTTGGTAAAATCTACTTCATGTGGAAGGATGTCGTAGGTTTCTTGATATGCGTGTTCTATCATAAGTTTTCTTCTTGACGGCGTTTTTCAATGCTGGCTAACATGTCGCTTAAACGTTCAATGCGACCGCGTGTAATGGCAACTCTACCCGAACGGATAAATTGCAATACGCCAATGGTGCTAGCAAGTTCGTTGAACATTTCTTGGGTTTCTTCGTACAAGCCTGTTTTTTCTAGTACCACGCAGTTGTCTAGGATTTCCAAGACGCGTGCGTTGTATTTGCGAATAAGTGGCTCGATGCCGCCCAAAGAAAGCACTTTGTCGGTAGCTAATTTATAAAGGGCGATTTCTTGGTACACCAATTCGCTATCGCAGTTGTAGTAGGCTTTTAAAATATCAACGCGTTTGTCAATTTGTTTTACTACTTTTTCGATGGTCGATTTGTCGGTTTGTACGGTAATGGTAAACTTGTGGATACCTTTTAGAGCCGATGGCGATACCGAAAGGGTTTCGATATTGATTTGTCGGCGGGTAAATACCGTAGTAATCTGGTTCAACAAACCGGGGTTGTTTTCGGAAAAAATGGTAATGGTATAAATGGTCTTTTCTTCCATACAGGTACCTTATTTGTTGTTTTCGTTTAATAGAATGGTGGTTACGGCACCGCCTGCGGGTGTCATGGGGTATACCAAACTTTTTTCTTGTACGTTTACTACCAATAGGTAACTATTGGTGCTGTTAATCATGTCTGCAATGGCATCGTCTAGTTCTTCGCGTTGGTTAACCAAGCGTGTAGGAATGCCATACGCTTGTGCAATGGCCGTAAAACTAGGGTTTACCATAGGGGTAGAAGAGTAACGTTCTTGGAAGAATAGTTCTTGCCATTGGCGTACCATGCCCAAGTAGTTGTTGTTCATCAAAATGATTTTAACGTCCATCTTTTCTTGGATAATGGTGCCTAACTCTTGCATGGTCATTTGGAAACCACCATCGCCGCAGAATAGGCATACGGTGCGTTCGGGTTTGGCTATTTTAGCTCC
>CAJGDW010000140.1 GCA_904502115.1 Paludibacteraceae bacterium
ATGATGAATCGATGAATCTTGTAAAGTTGCGATTAAGCGAGAGCAGAAAACAAACGGTCACTGAGCCTGTCGAAGTGCGTTTGGATTATGCCGAGCGTGAGCAACTTCATGAGGGCGAAGCCCGAGTAACCGGTGAATCGATTAGCATTGAGGTGGTGCCTTTGAAACTGAAATATCCGCAGGGGGGCGAGAAGCAATTGATTGATGCGTTGACGGGTCGTAAAGTGCCCAATGGCGCTATCCCTGCTGCCGTAGGTTGCGTGGTACAAAACGTAGGTACGGCTTTTGCCGTTTACGAGGCTGTTCAGCTAAACAAACCCCTAGTAGAGGTAATGATGACCGTTACAGGCCCATCGGTTAGCAACCCAGGCAACTTTATTGTACGCATTGGTACTCCTTTAGAAAAGGTATTGGAAATGGCGGGGGGTATTCCTGCCGATACGGGTAAAATTATTGGCGGTGGCCCTATGATGGGTAAAACCTATAGCCACACCAATCATCCCGTAAACAAACGCAGTTCGGGACTATTGTTGCTACCCGAAGCGCTGGCACAACCCCTAGAAGAAAAGAATTGCATTCGTTGTGGCAAATGCGTGCAAAACTGCCCCATGGGCTTGGCACCTTACCTATTGGCTACCCAAGGTGAAATGGCACTTTGGGACGACATGGAACAAGAGCAAGTTGCCAACTGCATTGAATGCGGTTGCTGCACGTTTACTTGTCCAAGCAATCGTCCTTTGTTGGATTACATCCGATACGGAAAACAAACCGTCATGGCGAACATACGCGCTCGGAATAATCGATAGTCTAAGGTCTAAAGTCTAAGGTCGAAAGTTGCGAGTAAGCGAAAGCAGAAGCAATGCGGTCACTGAGCTTGTCGAATCTTTGTGCGAGCCGAGTGCTGAGTCAAGCTTGCTTGAACTAAGCCGAGGCGAAGCCAAAGATATTAAAGTGCCCAGCATTGATTATGCCGAGCATGAGCAACTTATTACATGATTTTAGGCATCGGTTCAGCATAACCCATGTAAACATGGTTTCTGCATTCACCTCGCACTAAAATTCATGAGGGCGAAGCCCGAATAAAGTCGAAAGTTGCGATTCTGCGATTCAACGAAAAAAAAATCATCGATTAGTCGATTAGTCGATTAACCGATTAGTCAATAAAAAATATGAACAAATGGATTGTTTCATCGTCGCCTCATGTGCATAGCGGCGATTCTATTCAAAAAAACATGTTGTACGTGGTGTTAGCCCTGCTACCCGCCTACTTGGTAGCCCTATACTATTTTGGTGTGGGAGCCTTGGTAGTAAGTGCCATTGCCGTGGCATCGTGCATTGGTTTTGAAGCCTTTATACAACGTTTTGTGCTTAAAACCAAGGTAAGCATTAGCGATGGGTCGGCCGCATTAACGGGCTTGCTACTCGCCATGAACCTACCCTCTAACCTACCTTGGTGGATGGTTATTATTGGTTCGATGGCAGCCATTGGATTGGGCAAAATGTGTTACGGCGGTTTGGGTAACAACTTGTTTAACCCTGCCTTGGTGGGACGTGTATTTTTGCTTATATCGTTCCCTGCCGCCATGACAGTATGGCCCGTTCCCGATCCGTTAACAACGGCTTACATGGATGCGCAAACCGCAGCCACCCCCTTATCGTTTATGAAATTTGATCAAATGCTACCTCCTATTTTTAATACAGTATTGGGTAACGTAGGTGGTAGTTTGGGCGAGGTATCGGCCATTGCCTTGTTGCTAGGCGGTATCTTCTTGTTGTGTAAACGTGTTATTACCTGGCATATTCCTGTTAGCATTTTGGCTACCGTAGCCATTTTTACTAGCATTATGCACGCCATCGACCCCATGGTATACGAAGATGCCTTGTGGCATCTATGCTCGGGTGGTTTGCTATTAGGTAGTATTTTTATGGCAACCGATTATGTAACATCGCCCATGACCCCACGCGGACAAATTGTGTACGGCGTTGGCATTGGTCTTATTACGGTAGTAATTCGCTTATGGGGCAGCTACCCAGAAGGTGTATCGTTCGCTATTTTGTTGATGAACGCTGCTACCCCACTTATTGATCGATACATAAAGCCCAAACGTTTTGCAAGTAAATAATATGAAAAAGATAGCATCTACTTTACCTAATATGCTTTTATCGCTTACCATTATAGCGTTAATTGCTGCTGGTTTGTTGGCCTGGGTTAAAACCATTACCGACGAACCCATTCGTTTGGCCGAAGAAAAGAAACAAACCGAAGCATTGAGCCAGGTATTACCAGCCTTTGATAAGATTGAAACCGAAGACGACAAAGACGGCGTTGTGTACAAAGCCTATCAAAACAACCATTGGGTGGGCACTGCCGTAAAATGTACTGGCAACGGTTTTAGCGGCGATATTGTGGTAATGGTGGGTTTTGACAACAAACATCAGCTAATTGATTACGTTGTATTAAAACAAACCGAAACCCCTGGTTTGGGTACCAAAATGGTAACTTGGTTTAAAGAAAAAGCCAACCTAAAAGGCAGAAAAATGGATTTGAACAATCCGTTAAAGGTGAGCAAAGAGGCGAGCAAAGACGGTGGCGATGTGCAAGCCATTACGGCGGCTACCATTTCGTCGCGTGCCTTTATAGAGGTGGTGAACAATGCTTACCGCATTGCCATGGGGCACAATGCCACCA
>CAJGDW010000141.1 GCA_904502115.1 Paludibacteraceae bacterium
TAAACCTGCTAAAACTTTTGTAGAAGCAGTTAAAAACGCATAATTATAAACAAATTTAATACATACAACTATGCCAAGCGGAAAGAAAAGAAAAAGACATAAAATGTCTACTCACAAACGTAAAAAAAGACTTAGAAAAGACCGTCACAAAAAGAAAAAATAATTTCTGAGTTTTTTTGCAGAAATAGAAAGAACAAACTTAAATTTTCGCTAAGTTTGTTCTTTTCTGTATGTAGGTGTCAATTGTTATTCTCAGCACAACGTGGAAAGTAAGTTAATACTGGATGTAACCCCCGAACAAATAGCCATTGCTTTAACCGAGGATGGTCGTTTGGTAGAGTTCAGCAAAGAGAGTCGCGAAGCGTCTTTCTCTGTTGGGAATATCTATTTGGCAAAAGTGAAAAAGATAATGCCAGGTTTGAATGCCGCATTTGTAGACGTGGGTTACGAAAAAGATGCTTTCTTGCATTATCTAGATTTAGGCATTCAATTCAATTCGTCGCAACAGTTTGTTACCAACTTGCGCAACAATCCTAAAAAAGCACCTAATATGAATAAGGTGCAACCTACCGAAGAACTGCCCAAAGATGGACAAATTACCGATTATTTGGTAGGGGGTAAAGAGGTATTGGTGCAAGTGGTAAAAGAGCCCATTTCTACCAAAGGTCCTCGACTTACTGCCGAAATTTCGTTGGCGGGTAGGGGATTGGTTTTATTGCCCTTTGGACAAAAGGTGTCCATTTCGCAAAAAATACAATCGAACGAGGAGCGTTTCCGTCTAAAAAAAATCATCCAACAAGTAAAACCTGCTAATTACGGTGTCATTGTACGTACGGTGGCCGAAGGCAAGTCGCAAGAAGAGTTAGTAAACGAATTGCACGTGCTTATTCATCGTTGGGAAGAAGCCTTGCATGCCTTGCAACGTGCCAAACAAGTGCCCTCGTTGGTGGTAGAAGAAATAGGTAGAGCCGAAGCCATTTTGCGCGACCATTTTAATCCCAATTACGACCAAATTGTTGTCAACGACAAGGAAGTGTACGAGGCGCTTAAATCGTACGTGTCGTTAATTGAGCCATCGCGCACCTCTATTGTCAAATATTACGACGATGAGTTGCCCATTTTTGATGTTTACAACCTAACCAAACAAATAAAATCCTCGTTTGGTCGCATTGTGCCTTTCCGCAAGGGAGCTTATTTGGTGATTGAACATACAGAAGCCTTGCATGTGATTGATGTGAACAGCGGTACGCGCAATAAATCTAGCAATTTGCAAGAAGAGAATGCCTTTGAGGTAAACATGGCGGCGGTAGACGAGATTGCACATCAACTTCGTTTGCGCGATATGGGTGGCATTGTTATCATCGACTTGATTGATATGCGTACTGCCGAGCACAAACACCAAGTGTACGAGCGCATGTGCGATAACATGAAAAGCGATTCGGCAAAACACCAGGTATTGCCCCTTACCAAGTTTGGTTTGATGCAAATAACGCGTCAGCGTGTGCGCCCTGTCACCGAGGTGGATACACTCGAGACTTGTCCTACCTGTCATGGTAGTGGAAAAATAGCTTCTTCTATTTTGTTTGTCGATTTCTTGGCATCGCGCATCGAAATGGTTGAAAAACAACTCAAAACCAAACGATTTGTACTTTACGTGCATCCGTTTGTATATGCTTTCTTGCGTCAGGGTTGCTTCTCTATTTTGTGTCGCTGGCGTTGGAAGTACGGTTTCCGTTTTAAAGTATTGCCCAACTACGATTATAGCTTGTTACAGTATCGTTTTGTCGATTCCGATGGCAACGAACTGGACGTGCAAGATAATAGGAAAATGGTGTAATTTGACACGAAAAGAAAGATACCAAGCCGTGCTTGACTGGTTTAGGGCCAATATGCCCATAGCCGAGTCGGAACTTCACTATAACAATCCCTTTGAATTAATAGTGGCCGTGGTGTTATCTGCACAATGCACCGATAAGCGCGTTAATCAAGTAACTCCTGCTTTGTTCAAGGCATATCCTACAGCCCAGCTATTGGCGCAAGCTAGCTTGGACGATGTGCTGTTTTACATTCAATCGGTTTCTTATCCTAATAATAAAGCCAAACACCTAATTGGCTTGGCACAAAAATTGCAGCAAGATTTTAACGGAGAGGTGCCTGCTAATTTGGATCAGTTGCAAACCCTGCCAGGTGTGGGACGTAAAACGGCCAGTGTGGTAATGGCAGTGGCTTTTCAGCAGCCTGCTATGCCTGTCGATACCCATGTTTTTAGGGTGGCGCATCGCTTGGGATTGGCTCCTAAAACCGCCACAACCCCGTTGGCAGTAGAAAGAGCATTGACGGCCAACATTCCCAAAGCAGAGTGGGGGGTAGCGCATCATTGGCTCTTGTTGCACGGCAGGTATGTTTGTATTGCTCGTAGTCCTAAGTGTGCAACTTGCGGTTTATGGGCAATTTGTCCGTCAAAATCCAAAAAATAGTCAAAGAAAAGGGTTAATCTCGTCGAAAAGAGTTAACTTTACATGCTCAAAAATAACGTGGAAGTTGTAGTCCACAAAAAATAGAACAATTATGATTAAAATTACTTTTCCCGATGGTTCCGTACGCGAATACGAAAATGGCGTAACGGGTTTTCAAATTGCCGAAAGCATTAGTACGCGTTTGGCACA
>CAJGDW010000142.1 GCA_904502115.1 Paludibacteraceae bacterium
CAGGACTCTGAACGTCTAAGAATTTGAGCACGCTATGAAAAACGTAGTATTGGTCAATTTCTTGGACGTTCTTTATTTTTCGGTTGGATGATGTCCAAACAATAAAGGGAATCTCGTATTGTTCCTTGGGGGCAATGGATATGGGTACCCCGTGCATGTAGAGTTCGTTCTCGCCCAGCGATTCGCCATGATCAGAGACGTAGAGTAAGGCGGTTTCAAAGTTACTAACCGATTTTAATTGCTCTATAACATTGTGTAGTAAAAAGTCGGTGTATACAATGGTATTGTCGTAGGCATTGATTAATTCCTGATTAGAACAATGTGCCAATTCAACACTGGTGCAAACGGGTGTGAATTTTTCAAATTCAGTAGGGTATTTGGTGTTGTATTGAGGTCCGTGACTGGTGCTTGTGTGTAGTACGATAAGTACTTTGTTGCTGGTGCTATTTTCTATGGCTTCTTTTAATTGAGGTAATAAAATGTGGTCGTAATGGCAGTAGGGTTCGCAATTTTGTTGTAAATCAGCTGCCTTGTATTGTTTTTCGATGTGCAAAGGTGGCTCGCCCCAATTGGTGCTACGCCAAGTAACGTCTACTCCTGTACGGTATAGGTAGTTGGGTAAAATTTCGTATAAATCATCGCTTTCTTGGCTGTCTAGTATGGCTTTAACACCAGCGGTGGTGTAAGTGGCATTGGAGTGTGCACGCAGTGCGGTAACATGGGGTGTGTTGGTTAATAGTGGGTTAGTATCGCGTTTGTATCCGTAGAGCGAAAAGTGGTCGCGTCTGGCCGATTCGCCAATTACCAATACAATGGCTTTTTTGCTGTCGTTGGCAATGGTGGCGTCGGGTAGTGGAATCTCTTTGGCATTGGCTCTAAGGTATTGTTGGTACCAACGGATGGAGTTGATGGTGTACGACCATGGAAGCAGCAATGAACCAATAATGGGAGCATTTTTATCTATCCAAGTAAAATTTCGGGTGTTTGCTCCTGCAATCAATAAAATACTTGCAATGGAAATTCCTAACGATGCAAAAAAACGTTTTATGCTACCATATTTAACGTGTATATAAAAGATATAACAACTAGGTAGTATGCCTAAAAAGAAGACATACAATATCATCGAAAGTGAAAAAAAACCAGAAGCTTCGCTGTATTGAGTATTCCATACGTTCCCCATCATGGTGTCATCTAAAATTACATGAAAGGTGTTGATGAAATAGAGACTAAATGCGTTTAAAATAAAGATAACTGATAGCAATATTTTGCCGATAGTACGGCCTAAATATAATAAGAAAGTAAATAGTAAGAAGTTGATAGTAAACAAGATAACCGATAAGCTGACAACAATAACAATTCCATTAAAACCCGCTTCAATGTTGTTGAAAACATGGTTAAAGAAAGGGAAATGAAATAACAAAGAATTAACCAAACTCAGTGTGGTAACAAAGGTGGTGAGTTTTTGTTCTCTGAAACGAGGTATCCCTAATTGCTCTATGTAAGCTAAAATAATGGGTTTAAGGTTTGATAATGTTTGTTTTAGGTTAGATTTCATGTTTGAATGCTAGGGTTATAACATACCTAATTCCAATAGCGCTTCTTCGCTCATGCGGCTGCGGTCCCATTCGGGCTCAAAAACCAGGTTTACTTTTACGCTTTTAACTCCTTCTACACTAGCTACTTTTTGCTCTACATCTTCTACAATAAAGTCGGCCATGGGGCAAGAAGGTGCGGTTAATGTCATATCGATTTTAACGTTTTGCTCGTCGTCTATGTTGAGGTCGTAAATCAATCCTAAATCGTACACGTTTACCGGAATTTCGGGGTCGTAAACGGTTTTAAGCATGGTAACAATCTTCTCTTCTAAAGCTAAAAATTCGTTCATATCTTTTTGGGTAAATATTCGGTTTGTATGTTGGTCATCGAGCCCCAAAGACTGTGTCTAGCTTCGGGATTCATTTTTTCTAACAAGGCCATTACTTCGCTCATATCGCTACGGTGCGATTGGGTTTCGTAAGGGCAATTTTTAATGAGCTTGACAAAGTTTCTAATGCGTGCCAATTCCTTTATTTCGCTCTCGGTAATGAGGCACATGGGACGGATAATGTCTACGTCTACGTGGTTCATTTTGAGGTAGGGTGGCATGGTAGAAAAGGCGCCCTGAAAGGTTAAATTCATGAGTAGGGTGGCCAAAATATCGTCCTGATGATGTCCCAATGCAATTTTGGTACATCCTAGTTCGCTGGCCAGTTCAAATAGTTTCTTTCGACGATTCCATGCGCATAAAAAGCAGGGCGATTTGCGCTTGTCGGTGGATGGATCAAAGCTACCCGTTCGATGATAGAAGGGAATGTTGAATTGCAGGCAGTAGCTGGTCAAATAGTCGATGTCCGATTGATAAGGCACATTGCTCATGCTAATGTGTGCTGCTACCACCTCAAATTTGGGCTTAAAAATAGCGGCTCGTTTGGCAAAAAGTTCCACTAGTGCCAATGAGTCTTTACCGCCCGATAAGCCGATAAGAACCTTGTCTCCATCGGTTATTAGGCCGTAATCTTTTAGCGCTTTTCCAAATTTCTGGTGCAACTTAAAGATGATTCTGCTATCCTCTTTGCTTAATTCGTTCATTTGATTTGCAAAGGTAGTAAACTTTTGACTTTTGA
>CAJGDW010000143.1 GCA_904502115.1 Paludibacteraceae bacterium
CAATGCACGCCACAATCGCCCCGATGCGAGGTTTGCCCCTTTGCCGAACAATGCGTAGCCTACAGAACCCACCAAACTGACATCTTGCCCATCAAGAGCAAAAAGACCGCTCAACGCAAACGATTCTTTTGGTACTTGGATATTTGGAACAACCACTATACCTACCTTGGGCAACGTACCCAAAAAGACATTTGGCAAGGATTGTACGAACCTTTGCTAATAGAGGCCCCTTTATCGGAAATAGAGTTACTCCAACACCCCACCGTTTTGGCACTCCATGGCGAAATTGTGCACCTATCGCCTGTTTACAAGCATGTATTGAGCCACCAAATTATCGAAGCTCGCTTTGTAAAGATACACATCGCACAAGAAAATGCTCTATTGGAGTCCATGCAAAAAATAAGCGATACGGAATTGAATCACTATCCCGTATCGCGTTTAATTGATAAATATCGTAAAGAGTAAAACTACTCTTAATAGATAATCACTTTACGTACTTGTACGCCTTCTGCTGTGTAAACTTTTAATAGATAAGTACCTTTAGCAGCACTCAATTGCAACGATGTAACGCCGTCTTTAAAGGTTTCAATTACTTTACCCGACAAATCGCACAATTCTACTTGTTCAACGGCAGCTTGCGAGGCAATTTGCACATTGCCACGTGTAGGATTAGGGAATACGCTCAAGGTTTCGTTTTGCTCTTCGGTTACACCTACGTGACCAAATTGGGTATCCAACCATGCCAAACGGTTTTTAATCAAAGTCATGAACGCATCTCGACGAGCCAATACATTGGCATTGCCGTATTCAGGCCATTTTTTGCAATCGCATTGCGATGCCATGGTAATTTTATCGATAAAGGCATTTACCTGACCACGCAAGTAAGGCACCAAATCGCCACGTTTTTCTAACCAGCGTTGACGAACAGCTGCTTGAAAACGAGGGAATTTAGCAATTTCGTCAATCCACTTAATACCGTAGGGATATTCTTCGTAAATAAAGGTATCGCTCATATCCCACAATGTATTACCAAAGTCCCAAACGGGTCCAAATACCAATTTGGTATCGGCACCTCTGTCTTTGTGCATGTAGCAGCTACCGTGGAAACCTTCGCGGTTGCCCAAAATTTCGTACACCAAATAGTAGTTTACCAAAGCATCCATATCGATGTATTTTTCCCATTCAGTGCTATTTTTATCTTCGGCATAAATAGCATTGGTTACTGTTTGAAGGAAATTGGTAATGTACATTTCTTGTTGGTACGACAATTCTTCGGGCGATTTGTACGTAAACCACATTTCTTCGCCATCGGGTTTTTCAATGGTAATGTGTGGGTCTTCGTCGTAGTTGTCAATTTCTAGCAACCAACCACCGGTAATGTTATCCGAATTGGTTTCATTGTCATCTTGTTCGGTGATGTTTACGCGGTTCGATGATACTTTGATGTGATCGGTTAAGAAATACAAACCTCTGTACTCGCCGTTCAAGAACAATTCAACAGGTTCGTGAGTAGGAGTATACACCAATCCAAAGTAGCGGCTCAACGCAAAACCAGAGGTATTGCGCAAGAAACCATAGTTATCGTCGGCATGTGCCAAAAGGGTATAGCTTTTATCGGTGGTCATGTTTAAAAGCGACGCTTTTTTATCCATTTTAATACGATAAGGTTTTTTATCAAAACCACGCCATGTCCAGTTACCTCTACCTTTTACTTCGGTAACGATGGGCGATGCAGCACTACCTGCCGATGAGTATCCTTCGTTTTGCAAAGCATCGATGTAAAGTGTTCCGTTTAGGTATTCTTCTTTCGATACAATAGGAGCTTTGCCTTCGGTATTTAAATAAAATACAGGTACGGTTGCCGAGTGAGGATTACAGTTGGCTTTTGGCAATTCGGGTTCATCGCTAGGAGTATCAGAACCTCCCGATCTGCTTTTCCATGTACCTTGGTACCAATTTCGACTGGTATTATTTTCGGGAACAAAGATATAATCGGGCGTAATGACTTGATCGGTAGTTGCCGTTCTAATTTCACCACGTTCACCGGCAACCATATCTTTAAAATCATTAAAGTTGTAGTTATGTGTACCGTCTTCTAACGTTGTTTCCAAGAAAATATAACGATACATGCTTCGCACGGTAGCAGGTACGGTATACGACCACACGTCGTTACCTTCGTCTTTCATACTAACAAGAACGGTTCCTTTTGTATCGCGTTTGCCATACGCAAATTTAACTTGGTCAAATTTGGTAATTGAGTTATCAAAATAAATGGTTCCTTTGGGAATATCCACCGCAAAGCAAGACAAAGCAGCGAATACTGCTAAAAAGACAAGTAGTGTTTTTTTCATGAACTATAATTTAAGGTGTGAGTAAATACAATTTAAACGTCTTAGCAGACAAAGATAATAAAAAAAGTCGGAAATCAAAATGATGTGACCCCCAAAAGTTGGACGGTTAAACATTATCAAGAGGCAACTCTAGATTGGTATAAAGCTCGGTATTTTACCGGGCTTTTTCCATTTAGCCTCAACTTAATTCTATCGTTATTATAATATCTTATATAC
>CAJGDW010000144.1 GCA_904502115.1 Paludibacteraceae bacterium
GCCTTGGTGTATTTTTCTATCTCAATGGGCGGATATTGATTGTTGTGTTTCTGCAAATCTAATTTCAATGCATCCGACCAATGCGAAGTGTATATTTTGGCCGATACTCCAGCATTTCGTTTGCTAAGCATCAGTAGCACCGATTCATCTACGTAATTATCAATTAAAACCAAACTCTTTTTCGCTGACTTAATCAAGTCGGTAGCAAACTTGTACGCATCAAAAATCTTACCATCATGGAATACCCCTTCGGTAGGTGGTAGTGAAGTGCGAACAAAGAAGTCAATCTTCTCTGAATGCTCTGCAACCTTTTGTTCCAGAAACATTATACGTGAATTTATTGTATAACCCTTTAAAAGATATTCTTTTAGGACTTTGTTCGCCCATTGCCTAAATTGTGTTCCACGGATACTTTTAACACGATAACCAACAGATATTATAACGTCTAAATTATAATATTTAGTTAGATAATTTTTGCCGTCTAATGCAGTTGTAAAGAAATCCTTTACAACTGAATCCTTTTCTAGCTCATGTTCTCTAAAAATGTTATTTGTATGCGTACTAATATTCTGTTTTGTAGTACAGAATAGCTCTGCCATTTGTGCCTGACTAAGCCACACCGTCTCATTCTCAAGGCGTACTTCAAGGCTAATGGTATCGTTAGGACGATAAAGAATGATTTGATTGGAATTTTGCATAAGATTATAAAATTAAGATGTTATAACTTCGGACGATGAGCACCCGTGTGTTTGGTTATGCAAAGGTAGTATAAATTGTTGGGAATGCAAAATGTTGTTGTCCCGCACGGTCTCTGAGTACTTTATACACGCTCCCTGAGCTGGTTGCTGAGCTGGTCCCTGAGCTTGTCGAAGGGTTGTCGAAGGGTATTGTCAATCATTTCATACACCCCAATGGTAGATTGGTACATTTTGCAAAAAACGTTAGGGAATTTTAAGAATAATTTATACATTTGTGAACAGCCTGCGCCGTAATTGTAGGAGTATAATAAAGGGTGGGCTAATTTTAAAATATTATAGGCGTCTTTAGAAGAACGATATATAAAACTCGTTAAAAATAGAAGAGTATAACCTTATTACCTAATTAAAATACTATGACAAGAGAAGAACAATTGCAATTTTGCAGGGTTTGCAAAAATAAAAAAAATGGATATCCACAAAGGAATAGTGTGTGGATTAACTGGAGAAAAAGGAAACTTTGAGGAAACTTGTCCTAATTACGCGGGAGTGATAAGAAAGCGAGTCGGAGTCAATCGTACGGAAATTACCGAGAAAGAATTAAATATTCAAAGAGAGGCTTCTGTTTCTGGCTGGTTGGCATTCTTTTTATGGTTTGGTGTGGGCGGTAGTGTTATTGGTACTACAATTAATACATTTATTGCATTCTTGCCGGTAGGTTTTACGCTGTTTACTGCTCTTTTTTGTATGTTATATATAGCTTGTTATTTGGTAACGGCAGTCTTAACAATCAATGCGTTTTATCAAAAAAAATCGAATGCAGTTTCTTTGGCTAGAACGTTCGTGGGGCTTGTTTTGGTAGATTTAGTTTCGACAATTATCATTGGTTTTATAGTGGATGACTTTAGCGATGTGTTAAATATTATTAGACCTGCTATTTGGTCGTGCATTTGGTTGACATATCTTTCAATCGCATCGGTGGTAGAAAATTTGATACCAAGTGTAACAAGAACGTGGGAACGTACAGAGAAAGTTATTTTGTCTGTATTTATTGTACTTTGTATTCTGGTTTGTGGGGTTACTTATTATAATGTAAAGAGTCCATTCTCTGGAGTCTTAGTTTCTAACGACAGTATGATAGAATCGGTAATACAAGAAATGAATATGGCGTTGCCAGATTGTTCAGATCCAGAATTGACCATAGAAAGGATAGTTGTAGAGAGTGGTAAGATTGTATATACCACAAGGTATAATGAATTCGAAGATGAATTCGACTTGTATCAAGAAGAGTTAGCGTCAGAACTAGGTAAGAAGGAAATTTTGTGTGAATTAGTAAATGGTGATGATGCAGAAATGAAAGAATTTTTGGATCTGATTTTTGCGGAAGGTTATAGTTTGTGTTATCGTTATCTTAATTCTAATAGGTCTTTTTTATACGAAGTTGTGATTTCTGAAGCAGAATACAAGGAGGTATTAAGAGGGTATGTAGAATTAAATTGTAATAAATAGATTAGATATGCTTTTTTATGGAAAATTCCTCCCTACCACGTTTCACTACGTATGTCGGAATGCCACCCAAAATTGTAGTGTTACAATAACATTTTGGGAGATACGTTCAATTTAGAGAAAGCAAACAATTTCTTGCCCAAATCTTTGAGCGATGCGCCAATGTGGTACACATCGGTATCGTCAATGATCAGGAACCTATCGTGAGCCTTGGTGTATTTTTCTATCTCAATGGGCGGATATTGATTGTTGTGTTTCTGCAAATCTAATTTCAATGCATCCGACCAATGCGAAGTGTATATTTTGGCCGATACTCCAGCATTTCGTTTGCTAAGCATCAGTAGCACC
>CAJGDW010000145.1 GCA_904502115.1 Paludibacteraceae bacterium
CATTGCCTACGGTTTTACCTAGGGCGATGTAAATATACTAATAATTTCTACTGTCGCGTTCTTTTCTTTTTAAGTACACGTTAATAGATACCTGACGTTCGGTATGTTCAGTTGGGTCTATGCAAAATTACAGGGCATCTGTACCAAAACATGGTACAGGTATCAAAAAAAATAGGCTAATTTTGAATTAGCCTATTTTTGTGATTGTTTTGACGTTAATTTACTCTGCAGGAGCCCATTTGCAACGCACGGGCGATACAATAGCGCCTTCTTCTTTTAACGCTTTCATGGCTTTGTCTACTTCTTTGCGATCGATGCCAGTAAGTTCGGCAATTTTACCTGCGTTTAGCGGTTCGCCAGCTTCTTTCATAGCGGCTAGTACTTTTTCTTTTGTTTCCATATTGTTTAAATTTTAATTGTTTCTTTATCTATTATTTGATTGTTACAAAGTAAAAATAGGCATTTTTGCGCATAGAGCAATCGTTCATTAGCATTTTTTAAAGGCCTTTAGTATTTCTTCCTATGTTCTAGGGTTATGTCTATATAGCTGCGTTTGCCCTCAATGTAATCGGCATACAGGGTTTCGGCATCCATGCCCTTTAATATTTTACAACGCCCACAGGCTTCGCAATTGTTCTGGCACTCCCATTGCAACAGCACATAATTGCGTCTTTCATCGGCAGTAGAATTATGTATATCGGGCGGGATCATAATATAAAATTGACCAAAGCAAATATCAAATGACAGTTTGTACTAGATTAAATGATCTTTTTAAAAAAACGATAATTATAAACAAAGATATGCTTTTTAGGGAACTTTAATCTACAATTTGAAAAATAATTGCAACCTTTGTAAAACAAACCAATAAACACAAAACACTAAACATTATGAACATAGGCGATAAAATTCCAGCAATTTTGGGCAAGGACCAAAACGGAAACGAAATTAAAGCAAGCGATTATAAAGGTAAAAAAATAGTACTTTACAGTTATCCCAAAGCCAACACACCTGGCTGTACTGCAGAGGCTTGTTCGCTACAAGCACACAAAGCAGAGTTACAAGCGGCTGGTTATGAAATTATTGGCGTAAGCAAAGACAAAGAAGCCTTGCAAAAGAAATTTGCTGATGCTCAAGGACTTGATTTTCCTTTAATAGCCGATGTAGATACTACGTTGTTGCAAACCTTGGGTTGCTGGGGCGAAAAGGTAGCCTGCGGCCGCCGCACCATTGGCACACTTCGAACCACCTATTTGGTAAACGAAGAAGGCATTATCGAGAAAATTTTTACCCCAAAAGAAATCAAAACAAAAATTCACGCAGAACAAATTTTGGATTATATTAAAGGATAAACTACTATGAAAAACTTCACCTTTCAAAATACCACCAAACTTATTTTTGGCAAAGGACAAATTGCCAAGTTAGCCAAAGAATTACCTGCAGGCAAACGCATCCTAGTAACCTTTGGCGGGGGCAGCGTAAAAGCAAACGGCGTGTACAACCAAGTTAAAGCGGCGCTAGAGGGCTTTGACCACGTTGAGTTTTGGGGCATCGAACCCAACCCAAAAGTAGAAACACTGCGCAAAGCCGTACAAGTTTGTAAAGAAGAAAAAATTGATTTTATTTTAGCCGTTGGCGGCGGTAGCGTATTAGACGGCACCAAACTAATTGCCGCAGCAGCTGTAATAGAAGCCGATGCATGGGATTTGGTACTAAACCCCAGTTTGCTAAACGGCACCCTACCCTTTGCCAGCGTTATGACCTTGCCAGCTACGGGTTCTGAAATGAACAAAGGTGCGGTAATTTCTAACAACCAAACGGGCGAAAAATATGGTTTCTACAACACCCACCCTGTGTTCTCTATTTTAGACCCCGAAAGCACCTTTACGCTTCCTGCATTCCAAGTATCGTGCGGCATAGCCGATACCTTTGTGCATGTAATAGAACAGTACCTAACCGTTACCAATTGTTCGCCCCTAATGGACCGTTGGGCAGAAGGCATCTTGCAAACGCTCATAGAGATTGCGCCAAAAATTCAAGAAAATCAATGCGACTACGATGCCATGGCCAGCTTTATGATGTGCGCTACCATGGGGCTAAACGGTTTTGTTGCCATGGGTGTACCACAAGACTGGGCTACCCACATGATAGGCCACGAAATTACCGCCCTAACCGGCACCACACACGGCCAAACATTGGTATTGGTACTACCCCGACTAATGAATGTGATGCGTCAGCAAAAAGCCGATAAGATTGTTCAATTAGGAGAGCGTGTATTTGGCATTACGGCAGGTAGCCAAGACGATCGCATAGACAGCACCATTGCCGCCACCAAAGCCTTCTTTAAATCGCTCAACCTAGCCACCGAATTTGAAGAACTTTCTATCGGTAGCGATGTATTGGACGAAATTGTTCGCCGTTTTAAACAACGTGGCACCCTGCTAGGCGAAAATAGCAATATTGACTATGCAGTGGTAGAAAAGATATTGAAGTAGATGAATAAATCCTTGG
>CAJGDW010000146.1 GCA_904502115.1 Paludibacteraceae bacterium
AGAGCGAAGCGTTATCGTGCCCTTGCGGCTAAGAACTCCGCACTTTTCTTAAGATTGAGTCCTAAAAAGGTTGACTTGATTCCCGAAAAAGTTGTCTCCCTTCCTAAAAAAGTCGACTCATTTCCTGAAACCGTTGACTTATCTGTTTAAATAAAAATCACCTCAAAAGGCGATTTTTCTTGCTCAATCCAAAATAAATTTGTACCTTTGTCGTCAGATTTACAACAATATCGGAATGAAAGATCTAACCCTTCTAAAATCACTGACTGAAGATGAATATAATCAATTACTGCGACAGGCTGTCGCAGTAATTGAAGCTTCTCGCATACAGATAGCCAAACAACTAAACACAGTTGCTATGTCGTCCTATTGGGAGATTGGCAAACTATTAGAAGAGAAGAAACTCGATAGCAAACACGGTGATAGTGTTGTTAAAAGACTTTCTATAGATTTGAAATCTAGATATCCCGACATGGGATTATCTCCAAGAAATCTATGGGATATGAAAAAGTTCTATCTCCGTTATAACGAGGGAGATACAAAACTGCGACAAGCTGTCGCACTTTTGCCATGGAGCCACAATTTGCTTCTTATGACCTACAACTTATCGCCGGAGTATATCATTTTCTACGCTAATGAGGTCATTGAAAAGGGATGGTCACGTGATATGTTGAAACATGCCTTAAAATCAGACTACCACCTTACTATTCAGCCTGTTGAGCAGTTCAATAACTTTACCACTACCTTGCCAGCCCAACAAGCGGCATACGCCAATGAAGTCTTTCGTAGTAGTTATAATCTTGGGTTTGTTGATGCGGTTGAACCTCTGAGAGAGTTAGATCTTGAACGCCGTCTAGTGCACAAAATTACCACTTTCATAATGGAGTTAGGCGATGGTTTTAGTTTTATAGGCAATCAGCACACTTTGACATGTAATGATAAGGAATATCGTGTTGATTTGCTGTTCTTTCATCGTCGTCTTCGTTCTATGGTCGCTATAGAACTAAAAATAGGAGAGTTCAAACCTGAGTATGTAGGCAAAATGAATTTCTATTTGTCGCTTTTGGACAAATTGGAGAAAGCACCAGATGAGAATCCATCTATTGGTATTATCTTGTGTGCAGAAAAAGACCATTTAGAGGTAGAATTAGCATTGCAAGATGTAAATAAACCTATTGGTGTTGCAGAATATCAGTACTTACTGCCTAAGACCAAGTTGCAAGAACTAATTACTGAAGAAATTCAAAAGACAGAAAAAGAATAATTTAGTTTCACAAACTTTTCGTATTACTTTTGCCATTTATGTAAAATCCGCATAAATGGCATTTTCTTTCCTCTAAACCCTATCACCCTTAAAACTTTTAAAACTCCTAAAACTTTTTTCACTCAAAATTTGCACATCCGCAAATTTTGTAGTACCTTTGCACCCATAATTAGCCCACGCCTTGGGATTATGTCTTTCGGGCGGGATGGTTGCATACATAATAAGGCGTTAAAAGCGCTTTGTGTTTGGCTAATTGGTGCCTTGCGTTTGTATGGAAGCGGAGCATTATTTAGCAAGTGACCGTTTTTTTGTATGCCTACTATTATCCATGAGTAACTTCTCTTTGGATGTACAGGGTATTCTCAGGACCTCAAGGTATGGGGAGAAGTTACTCGTTTATATATAATTTAGACAAATTCACATAACAATAATCTTAAAACTTATAAACTTATGGCAAAAAAATCAGCAATTTCGGGTGAGTATCTCATCCAGGTAGAAGACAGCGGTAGCGTTATCGTATGTAGAATCTTTGATAATGTAAAAGCATCGCTTCGTGAGATAGCTGCATTAAAAGAGTTTGAATACAATCCCGATTGGACTACACGACAATTTGGTAGTCATATCTGCAAAGAGTTTGGTGATGGCAAAACAGCAACTGTAGGTGGTTATGTGATTCAAGTGCGAGAGAATGGCAGCATTGAATCTTATCGCAATTTTGAAAATACCAAAGCTGCACTTCGCGAAATAGCAGAAAAAATAGGCTTTGAGTATAGTACGGACTGGACTACACGACAATTTGGAAGCAAACTTGTAGATGCAATTGAGGGCAAATAATAATAAATCATGCAATGGGTTAATTCTACTTATTAAGATGACAAACAAATCAACAACGCATCGAGCAACTCAAGCAGACTATCCACCAGACTATCAAGGACAACCTACACAATATCCCTGTATCGGTTGTGAACGATGAAGACTGCCTTGTCGAGAAGAAAACCGCATACCCAGTGTATCTCAAACGCGGTGAGAAGCTCCATGTAAACATCAAGACAAAGCGTTCCGCTACACTCAAGGTGTACAATTATAACTCACACTCTACTCTCAAAACCCTCACAGACAAAACAGCTTTCAATTTCGATATGGAGATTGAGAATACTGCCATCTATTTGGTGGAACTCAACCCTGGTACAAGTTCGCAATATGCTTCTATTCATATCACCT
>CAJGDW010000147.1 GCA_904502115.1 Paludibacteraceae bacterium
CATCAAACCATTCAAGAAAGTGCCATTGGTAAGCACCACGCTTTTTGCGATGAAATCGACGTTTAATGCCGTTTTTACCCCACAAACCGTATTGTTCTTTATAATGAGTCCAACGGCGGTGTCTTGCCAAATGTAAAGGTTGGGTGTTCGCTCCAAAACTTGGCGCCAGTTTTTAATAAATTTCATGCGGTCGCATTGCGAGCGAGGGCTCCACATAGCAGGACCTTTTGAACGGTTCAGCATTCTAAATTGCAGCGAACTGCGGTCGGTTACCAAACCGGTAAAGCCGCCCAATGCGTCAATTTCGCGCACTATTTGTCCTTTTGCAATACCTCCAATGGCAGGGTTGCAGCTCATTTGGGCAATTTTGTTCATGTCCATGGTAATGAGCAAGGTTTTCGATCCCATGTTGGCTGCTGCGGCGGCTGCCTCGCAACCTGCGTGTCCTGCACCTACTACAATAACGTCGTACTGAAATGTCATTTTTTAAGTGGTTTTTCTAACGATGAAATGGCTTTATTTTCTTCTTCTCGCATTTGTGCTTCTTCGGCTTCTTCTTTGTCTTTGAATCCGCAAAGATGCAAAATACCGTGTATAATTACGCGTTCTAATTCTTCGTAAAAATCTACGTCAAATTGTTCGGCGTTGCTTTGTACGGTGTCGAGCGAAATAAAAATATCGCCCGATATTTTGTTACCTTCGGTATAATCGAACGTAATAACATCGGTAAAATAATCGTGTTGTAAATACTGTTTGTTCACCTCTAAAATGTAAGGGTCGGAACAGAAAATATAGGCGATTTCACCGATGGTTTTACCGTGCGATGCTGCTATCTTTTTTACCCATGCCGATGTGCGTCGGGTACAAATGTTAGGCTTTTTAATGTCTTCGGTATGATAACTAATCATGATAAATTATTTAAGCAAAAAACAAATAAGCAATCAAAATGGCTGCAATTACGCCGCCTATATCGGCAATTAATCCGGCGCCTACTGCATAGCGGGTTTTCTTGATACCTACCGAACCAAAGTACAAAGCTATGATGTAAAAGGTGGTATCAGCAGCGCCTTGGAACAGGCAAGACAAGCGACCAATAAACGAATCGGCACCGTATGTATTCATGGCCTCTACCATCATGGCTTTGGCTCCACTGCCGCTTAAGGGTTTCATAAAGGCGGTAGGTAAGGCGCCCACAAAGTCGGTATGGTTGGTAAATAAACCCACTACTTTTTCTATACCTAGAACCAACAAATCCATGGCACCAGAAGCGCGAAATACGGCGATTCCTACCAACATCGCCACCATATATGGGATAATCTTTACCGATGTACTAAAACCTTCTTTAGCGCCGTCTATAAAGGCCTCAAAAACGTTTACTTTTTTGTACAAGGCACCGCCAATAAAAGCAATGATGATGCTAAACAGCAAAATGTTGCTAAATAGGTTAGAAAATACCAACATTTCTTCGCGCGATAGGGTAGAAACGTACCAAGCTAATGCTCCAATGGCAGCTGTAATGCCGCCTACCCAACCTAAAAAGGTGGCGTTCCATAGCGGTAATTTTTGCTTGATTCCTACGTATAAAATAGCAATGAGCGTAGAGCAATAAGTTGCCATTAAAAGGGGAATGAAAATATCGGTTGGATTCGCCGCTCCCAACAGCGAGCGTTGCGCCATAATAGCAATGGGAATTAGGGTCAGTCCCGATGTGTTGAGCGCCAAAAACATAATTTGGGCGTTCGATGCGGTGTCTTTGTTGGGGTTTAATTCTTGCAAACTTTGCATGGCTTTTAAGCCCAGTGGAGTGGCAGCATTGTCCAATCCTAACATGTTGGCCGAAAAGTTCATCAGCAATTGGCCATTTACGGGGTGGTTTTTGGGAATTTCGGGAAATAATTTAGAGAAAAAAGGTCCGATAATGCGCGAAAGAAAACGCACGCATCCTGCTTTTTCGCCAATGTTCATGAGTCCTAGCCACAAGGTCATAATGCCCACCAAAGGAAGTGCTATGTCCATTACAGCAAAAATGGACATATCGAATGTGCTTTGCACCATGCGCGAAAAAACGCTAACATCCTGGAATGCAATAAGTTGAATAAGTGCAACAACAAATGCAATCAAGAAAAATCCCGCCCAAATGTAATTTAAAACCATAAGTAATTGAGATACAATAACTACAATCTACAAAGTTAGTGAATGCCGTGCAAAAAAACAATGTTTTAGGGGTAACTTGTTGGCCTGCAAAACATAAAAAAGGGCTGACCATTGGTGATGTGACCCCCAAAAGTTGGACGGTTAACATTATTAAGAGGCAACTTTAGATTGGTATAAAGCTCGGTATTTTACCGGGCTTTTTCCATTTAGCCTCAACTTAATTCTATCGTTATTATAATATCTTATATACTTAACAAGTTCCTTCTTGAACTGTTCTATACTATCCCATTCTTGAACGTATAGTA
>CAJGDW010000148.1 GCA_904502115.1 Paludibacteraceae bacterium
AATAAAGAAGCTCTTGCTGGACTTAAATTAAAATGGTTAGAAGGGGAAGGAGAGAAAGCTACAGGTAACCATATCGCTTATAACAATCCCCTAAATGGTGTATCTTGTGAAAATTGTTGGAATAATATATGGGAAGAATGATTTACAATAGAAAATTTACTCCTGAGAGAATAGTTTCTCTTGCAGAGAATGAAATATTTGTGTTTGGAAGTAATCTTGCAGGTGCTCATGGTGGAGGTGCAGCAAGGATAGCATATGATAAATTTGGTGCAGTGTGGGGAAAGGGCGTTGGACTTCAAGGACAGAGTTATGCTATACCTACTATGCAAGGTGGGGTGGAAACTATTAAACCTTATGTTGATGAATTTATACTTTTTGCTAAAGAATATAAACATCTTACATTTTTAGTGACACGTATAGGTTGTGGAATAGCGGGATTTAGTGACGATGAAATAGCTCCTTTATTTAAAGAGGCTTTATGTGTTTCAAATATCATATTACCAAAAGAATTTGTAGAGTATTTTTAAAATGCTTTGCTATTTTCTCAAAAAAATCAGTATTTTTGTTAGGTTTATAATTGCCTTTGGCGTGGGGAGTGTATCCCAGAAAGGGCTAGTAAAAATTAGCAATTTACAGACTTATGCGCATAGATATTATTTCGGTTATTCCAGAATTGATTCAGAGCAATTTTGAACATTCTATTCTTAAACGAGCACAAAACAAAGGGCTAGCAGAAATTCACCTTCATAACTTGCACGATTATTCTCACGACCCCAAACATCATCGAGTAGACGATTATCCTTTTGGCGGCGAAGCGGGCATGGTGATGCGCATAGAACCAGTCGATAATATCTTAACCCATTTAAAAAGTCAGCGTCATTACGACGAGGTAATTT
The DNA here is from genome assembly GCA_904502115.1 of Paludibacteraceae bacterium. GTDB lineage: Bacteria > Bacteroidota > Bacteroidia > Bacteroidales > Paludibacteraceae > Enterocola. The sequence continues at coordinate 897 of CAJGDW010000148.1, forward strand.
ACACCTCGCCCGATGGCGAAATGTTTGACCAAAAAATGGCTAATTCTATGTCGATGCTAGAGAATATCATCATCCTTTGCGGACACTACAAGGGCATTGACCATCGTATTCGTGAACATTTAATTACGCGCGAGGTTTCGGTAGGAAATTTTGTGCTAACAGGTGGCGAATTGGCTGCATCTATAATGGCCGATGCTATTGTTCGCATAATACCAGGCGTAATTTCTGACGAACAGTCTGCTTTGTCGGATTGTTTCCAAGACGATTTGCTTTCTGCCCCTGTTTATACCCGTCCTGCCGAGTATAAAGGCTGGAAGGTACCCGATATTTTGCTCTCTGGACACGAACGTAAAATTGCCGAATGGCGTTTAGAACAATCGTTAGAACGAACTAAACTATTGCGCCCCGATCTTTTAAAGTAACATAACAAACGGACGTATCCTGGGCATCGTCTAGACGACTAAACGACTAAACAATGTTAGAACGCATCACTGCTCTGCGTGAGCAACTCAATCATTACAACTACCACTATTATGTGCTCTCTCAGCCGCTTATTAGCGACTTTGAGTTTGATAAACTGTTGGCAGAGTTGCAGCAATTGGAAAACGAAAATCCACAATATTTTGATCCCAATTCACCAACCCAACGTGTGGGCAGTGATATCAACCAAAACTTCACGCAAGTGAAGCACGAATATCCCATGCTTTCATTGGGCAATACGTACAACGAAGGCGAGGTGGCCGATTTCTACAACCGTGTAGCCAAAGCGCTGAATGCCCCTTTCGAGATAGTGTGCGAATTAAAATACGACGGTACCTCCATATCGCTTATTTACGAAAAAGGGGAGTTGGTACGTGCGGTAACCCGTGGTGATGGCGAAAAAGGAGATGATGTAACGGCCAATGTGCGCACCATAAGAACCATTCCGCTTACCCTAAATAAATCGACTCACCAAATCGCCGACTCACCAAATCACCATGCTATAGAAATCCCCGACAAATTTGAAATTAGGGGCGAAATTTTAATGCCTTGGAAGGTCTTTGAAGACCTCAACAAAGAACGTGAGGCGCAAGAAGAACCCTTGTTTGCCAATCCGCGCAATGCGGCATCGGGCACCTTAAAACTGCAAAATGCATCAGAAGTAGCCAAGCGCAAATTGGATGCTTATTTGTACTACATGTTGGGCGAAAATTTGCCTGCCGATACCCATAGTGGCTGTTTAAAAGCGGCATCGGCATATGGTTTTAAAATATCGGATGCTGTAAAAGTATGCAAAACCTTGCCCGAGGTGATGGATTACATCAAATATTGGGATAAAGAACGGAAAAACTTGCCCGTTGCAACCGATGGCATTGTGCTTAAAGTCAATTCGTTAACCCAACAAAAAAACTTGGGCTATACGGCTAAATCGCCCAGATGGGCCATTGCGTATAAATTTCAGGCAGAAAGGGCGTTAACTACCTTACA
>CAJGDW010000149.1 GCA_904502115.1 Paludibacteraceae bacterium
AAAGATAGGCCCTTTTTTCACCATGAATTCTTCTGTTTTTTGGCTGTAAATCATGGTACCCAACACGTCGGCTGGTAGCAAATCGGGGGTAAATTGAATACGGCTGTATTTGCTATCGATTAATTGTGCCAAGGTTTTAATGGCCAAGGTTTTAGCAAGACCGGGCACCCCCTCTAAAAGAATGTGTCCATCCGACAACAAACCAATTAGCAACGATTCTACCAAATGTTTTTGTCCTACAATTACTTTGTCCATACCCATGGTTAGGACATCGATGAATGCACTTTTTTGTTCGATGCGTGCGTTCAATAATCTAATGTCTACTACTTGATTCATATTATAATGTTTATTCAATGCTTCGCATTTCATGAAGTTGCTCCCGCTCGGCATAATCAATGTGAACATTGCTTCTGCTCTCGCTTACTCGCAACTTTATACGTTTATTTTATTGACTAATCGGTGAATCGACTAATCGACTAATCGGTGACGTGTTGATGAACGAATGTGAATAATCGACTAATCGGTTCAATTCGGTCACTGAGCTTGTCGAAGTGCCCGAATTGATGGTAATGCGTTTATTTATTCGCTGTGCGAACGTTTAATCGGTTAAACAATTAAACGATTAAACTATTAAACAATAAAATTTACAGATGCGAAGATACGGAAATGTTAAATTTTAGACTTCTAATTCATATTAAAAGAGTAAAAACAATTGTTAAATTATTGTTTTTTAGGGTCTATATTGGCAATTTGAATTGGTTATAGTATTTTTGCAAGTATGAATCGTGTAGAACTTTTAGCACCTGCCAAAAACCTAGCATGCGGCATCGAGGCCATCAAACATGGAGCCGATGCTGTTTACATTGGAGCGCCTAAATACAGCGCACGCAGCGCAGCGGGCAATACCCTTGCCGACATTGAGCAACTGGTAATATTTGCCCACCAATACCATGCACGTGTTTTTGTAGCCCTCAACACCTTGCTTACTGATGAGCAATTAGCAGAAGCAGAACAACTTATACACGATTTATACCGTATAGGAGTAGATGCACTTATTGTGCAAGATACCGGTATTTTTAACCTCAACCTACCCCCTATTGCCATTCATTCCAGCACCCAAGCCGACAACCGCAGTGCCGAAAAAGTACGTTTTTGGCAAGAAGTGGGTTGCGAGCAAGTGGTATTGGCGCGTGAGTTGTCGTTAGCGCAAATTAAAGAGATTGCTGCACAAACCAACGTTCGCCTTGAGGCCTTTGTGCACGGAGCTTTGTGCGTAAGTTATAGCGGGCAATGCTATGCCAGCCAAGCCCTTTGCGGACGCAGTGCCAACCGTGGCGAGTGTGCGCAAATATGCCGTTTGCCGTTTGATTTACAAGACAGAGAAGGCCACTCGTTTGGCAAAAAGCATTGGCTATCGTTAAAAGATTTTGATTTGTCTAACCATGTAGGCGATATGTTGGATGCCGGGGTTAGATCGTTTAAAATAGAAGGCCGATTAAAAGAGGTAGAATACGTAAAAAACATCACGGCCTACTATCGACAAAAAATAGATGCCGCTTTGGCTACACGCCCTCATTTAAGACGTTTATCGGATGGGGAAAGCAGCTACACGTTTGCGCCAAATCCGCAAAAAACGTTTCACAGAGGGGCTACCACCTACTTTTTTAACGGCAGAAGCAACGACATTTACTCGTTTAAAACACCTAAATCGACGGGCGAATACATTGGAACGGTAAAACGCATCCTTCCCAAAGGGTTTGTACTTAGCTACGCAACACCCAAAGTAATTGAAAGAGCTAATAAGTTAGGAGTTAGGAGTGAGGAGTTAGGAGTTAATAATACAACAGCAGAGATAGCGATTCATAACGGCGACGGGCTTTGCTTTTTTACGCCCGATGGCGAACTAAGCGGCTGCAAAGTAAACAAGGTAGAAAATGGTGTCATTATCCCCAATGCCCCTATTTCTTTACGGGTGGGCGATGCCGTGTACCGCAATGCAGACGAACAGTTTTTGCGCCTGCTGCAAAAACCATCGGCTACACGTAAAATTGCCATTAACGTACAACTAAACGACACGGTTTTAACCCTATCGGACGGATGCAACACGGCATCAGTTACCATAGAAGGTACTTTTGAGACAAGCAATACACCACAAACCGAAAATTACAAACGCGTGCTAAGCAAACTAGGCGACACCATTTTTGAAGCCGAAAGTGTTGCTGTGCAAACACCTTACTTTATACCCGCATCGGTGCTTACCAATGCTCGCAGAACCGCTGCCGAACAATTATTGCAACAACGTTTGGCCAGTCAGCCTGCACCT
>CAJGDW010000150.1 GCA_904502115.1 Paludibacteraceae bacterium
GCCAAATGAAAGTTTGTAGATGCGAGCGGATAAAAACCAAACTACTCCCAATTGAGCTAAAAATAATACCAAAATAGAGTGCTCACTAGAAAATATTAATTCTAAAATGGGCTGACTTTTTACTACATACATAGCGGTTAATCCAGAGATAACCAAGGCAAAGGTCATCCACAAATACACCCTTTTAAGAACACTCGATACTACCGTAGAATCGACATCGATAAGTGTCGATTGGTCTAAAAATTCAGATTTTTCGTTAAACATATTTCTTATTTATTGTTATTAACAAGGTGCAAAAGTAATACTTTTTTTCTAGATGGACAGTTTTATTTACCATAAAGGAAAGTAAGGGGTACGTGTACACGGGCAGCCCACGATTTTTCGTCGTGTGCAGCACCGGGATAAAATCCGTGGCTAAAGTTTGCTTCGGTATAACCCATTTCGGTGGGGATGGTAATCAACTCTTGGTAGAAAGGCACGTAATAGTAATCGGATGTTTTATCGCCACAGTCAAAATAAATACGATGCGCACCATCGGTAGGCAACTTATCGCGCAAATAAGCAAACACAGCCGCTGCCCAACCTTCTTCGCCGCTTACACTAAGGTGAGTGGATACACAAACGGCCGTTCCAAACACATCAGGGCGCTCGCACATACCATAAAACGACATCAAACCGCCCATGCTCGAGCCCATAATGGCCGTATTATCCCTATCGGGCAAGGTAGAAAAGATGCTATCCACCATAGGTTTAATGGTATTGACAATCATATCGACGTATTCATCGCCTCTGATTTCTTTGTTGCAATAGCTTTCAAAACCTGTAGTGCTGTATTTTTCGGTATCAAAGTACTCGGTTAGCACCTTTTCGGGCATTAAATCGCAGATTCTTGAATTATCGATGCTATGAATACCCACAGCAATAAAGGGCTTGATTTTACCTTCCTCTATCAGCTTGCCGCCTACCTCGTCTATTTCCCAGGCTTGTTTGTTCCACGACGATTTTTTATCGTATAAATTTTGCCCGTCGTGCATGTAAACAACGGGGTATTTTTCATCCAAATTGTACCCTTCGGGCGTCCAAATATCCAGGTAAACGGTACTACCAAAGTTTTCGTCTTTTACTTTGGTTCTATAAAGGGTACCCGTAGTAACCTCTTTGGACGATTTAGGCAAATCGTGCACGCGTGTATCTTCTTCTTTTTCAGGCTCATCGGGCGTAACATCGGGTTTTGTTTGCTCGTTATCGGGTTGCTCGGGCAAAGTGGGTTCATCCCCTTGTTGATTATCCGAACAACTGGCCATCAACACAGCCATGCTAAGTAGTAAAAGGATCTTTTTCATAATGGATTTAATTCGGTTGTAATTTGATTGCGTTGTTATGTTACAAATATAGTAATATTATTATTAACTTTGCAACATGAAAAAAATCACCACCCTCCTACTCTGCCTGTTACTTGCTACCAGCGTTATGGCGCAACTCAAAAAAAGTCGTCTTGGCAGCAACAGCAACCAACACATTACCTTGGGAATCGGTGCTTCGTACCCCGTTTTTGATTGCCCTGGAACCATTGGCGGAGCTGCCAACCTATCGTACACCTACTACTTTATGCCCCAATTGGGATTAAGAGGCGAGTTGGGATATGCATATTTAAGGTATGAACCATCTGCTTCGGGCCCTTTTTCCCTATCGGTCAACAACACGTCGACAAGCTCAGGGACCGAAATAAGTGGATCAGGGGCCAAAATAGACGGTCTGCACGCAGGCGATATTAGCGCACAGGTGGTGTATAACTACTTTATAGACAAAGGTCAACGCCGCGAAAACAACAGCGGAAGTTTTGTTCCCGAAAGGGCTTATTTATTTGGCGGGGTTGGTTGTTTCTTGTACGATGCCTATCCCACTGGAAACAGCGTAGGCATTAGTGCCAGTTTCCCCATTGGAACGGGGGTTGCTTGGAGTGTAGGTGCTAACTGGGCCATCAGTTTGGATGCTACATGGCGATTTACCTTAACAGACAATATGGATGCCATTACTCCCGAGCAATTTATGCCCGACTGCTATGCTACCCTTTGCTTATCGGTTACCTATAAGATACCCAAACAACGCATTGGCAGCAAAGAAACACGCATTCGTACCAAACGCAACAAAGCATGCGACCCACGCAAAGGATGCGATTATACGTTCTTTTAAGGGCAAATTCTAAGTAGGTTTTAAAACAACAAAAGGAGGAGGGATTTTTTCGCTTCGCTCAAAGATCCCCTCGCTACTGCGGGGGTCCTTGCAA
>CAJGDW010000151.1 GCA_904502115.1 Paludibacteraceae bacterium
AAAATGGAATACGGTTGATAATGTTGTATTCGTTTCTGATAGCAGCAGTTTGCTCCATGCCAATAGAACCCAAAATAGCCGATTCGGTAGGGTTGCCTAACACCGTTTTTTCGTTAGAGAAATTGGCGGTAGAGTTGATGGTACCAATAGTTTGCAGCAATTCTTTGTATTTGGGGTTAACGCTAGTTTCTACTACCGTCATGCGGTTTTGGGTTAATGTACCGGTTTTGTCGGTAAAAATAACATTCACAGCACCGATGGTTTCGCAAGCGTGCATTTTCTTAACCAGGTTATTTTCTTTTGCCATGGTTTTCATAGAGAAAGCCAACGCCATGGTAACCGATAGAGGTAGGCCTTCTGGTACGGCTACAATGATGATAACAACGGCTCCCATTAAGAATTGAACCTCTGTAAGTAGTAGGTCTAGGTTCCATTCAAAGACGTTGTTGTTAAAACCAAAGAAATCCCAATGTAGAATATTTAGGATAATAAACATGGTGCTGGCAATGCCAAATGCCACAATGTTAATTTTGCTTGCCAATTCGCCTAGTTTTTGTTCTAGTGGGGTTTTGTTGCCGGTTTCTACCGATGCAAGGCGGGTGGTTTTGCCAATTTCTGTTTCGTCGCCTACTTTTACTACCACGCCTTCGCCCATACCTTGTTCGATGGTAGTGCCGCGTAGCAATAGGTTAGGAGCAAAACCAGAACCGGTGTAAGGTTCGCTGATGGGGTATTTGGATACGCCTACCGATTCGCCAGTCATGGCAGCCTCTTGCACCTTCATGTCGGTAGCCTCGTAAATTTCTATATCGGCAGGGATTTCGTCGCCCGCAGATAAAATAACGATGTCGCCTACTACCAATTGGTCTTTGGTAATTTCAATTACGTTGCCGTTTCTGCGAACTTTAACAGGTTCGTAGTCCTTGTCGCTTTTCATGGCGTCAAATTTCTTTTTGGCGCTGTATTCTTGCCAAAAACCTACGCCAGTAGCAATTAAGATGGCAAAGATAATACCAATCGACTCGGTAAAGTCGCCTTCCATAATACCAAATCCTAACGAAATGGCAGTTGCTACCAATAAAATAACAATGATAGGATCTTTAAACTTTTCTAAATAAAGTTTCCACCATGGAGTTTCTTTGGGTGGGGTAAGGAGGTTGATGCCGTGTTGTTCTCTGCTTTTTAGCACTTCAGCATCGGTAAGACCAGAAAGTACGTTCTTGTTCATGTTTTCGCAGTTTGAAAGTTGCAAAGATAAATGATATTTTTGTAATGCGATACATAATTTATCTTTATTAAGATAACTAAACGCTTAATAAGTAGATTGTTACAGAAATGTAATATTTGACGATATGCAAATTCAAAGATGGTAAGTTTGGTGTATAAAGAAAAAAATATTAATTTAGCGTCAATTCCATTTATAGTTTACAAAAACGTGTCATAAAAATAAATTACGTAGATTATGGGTACTAGAAAATTACTTAGATGGGTGTTGTTATTGGTATTTATGCTTGGTTGCTCTACAACGGCGTTGGCGTCATATCAACTTCCCACCAAACATCAGATTGAGGCAGATTTAATAGGTAGATCAATCAAAGCCCCAAAGTCCAGTTACTTTTATGGGCATTCTTGGAAAATTTTAAAAGGTGAATATGTACATGTAGAGATATTAAATAGTACAGTAACCTCATCAGAAATAACCTATAAATTGAGGCTGACCTTGCGTGCGGACGAGATGGGTTCTTTGCAATCGGAGTGTACATTTGTTTATACAAAGAATAACGATGGTAGTTGGAGTCCACTGATGTTGCAAGCGCAAACGTACGAGGCTATTCAAACCGGAAGGTATGAAGGTTGTATAGATGTGGCAATGTGTACTCCTATGTTATCTTTGGGAGATTATCTTTGCTTTGATAATAACTGTGATGTAAAATTAGTTGTTGCTGTTCGTTTGTATGATGGATATGAATGGAAAAAAACGCACATAATTTTGCCTCCTGCCCAAAGAACGCATCGTAGTGAATTGTCTATAGAAGATTATCGTGTAGATTACGTAGAACTAGCCTTTTATTAATCAATGAAGGTAATATGTGTAAGAAGGTTCCAATTGGAACCTTTTTTTAGGTAATGTTGCCAAAAACGGTTGGTGGCATTCTTAAAAAAGAGAGTAAAATAGATTGATTATTTATTGAGCAAATCAACTATTTTGCTCTCTTTTTATTGTCCTTATTTCGGAAGTAAAGATACCATTTAACGTAATGC
>CAJGDW010000152.1 GCA_904502115.1 Paludibacteraceae bacterium
GAAGTAAAAGAATTATGCAATGAAATTAAAAACAAACTCATTGAACTTGGATGCACTGAATTCACATTGTATACTAACGACTATTGTGGAGATTTAGACCCTGACATTATTGCAGAACAAGGCATCGACGTCTGCGCAGATTCGATAAGTTTGTATGTCAAGGAAGCCTACACTTATGCTGAAGAAATGGAATATGTCACCTATGTACGTAAAATAAAGCTTATAGACGGTATACTTTTCTTTAATCTAGAAGAAATAGAACGATTCGGAAATGCAGATATATTAAATAGCTTTGAAGAAACAATAGATAACATATTAATTCATGGTGACGAAGATTTGATTAAGAATTGTTTGTTTTTCATATCAGATTGTATGGACGAAGATGGGTGGGTAATTTTAAATACTAGGAATTGTTGACTATTTAGTTGCGAAGCAGCCAAAAGTATTGTAATTTCGCAGAGATTATTCATTTGGTTATGCGCATTACATTTTTGGTCGATAATTTACCCCACCCTACGCTGCCCTTGCTTACCGAGCATGGGCTTTCGATGTACATTGACCAAATAACTCCTAACTCCTCACTCCTCACTCCTAACTCTATTCTATGCGACATGGGGGCATCGGGCGCATACATCAAAAACGCCAAGGCATTGGGCATAGACTTAAACGCCTGCCATTGGGCGTTTCTCTCGCACGCACATGCCGACCACACCGGCGGTTTAGGCAAATGGATTGCCCAATACGGACATATTCCCGTTTACGCCTCGCACCGCATTGCTACCGATGAGTATTTTTCGTCCCGACCCAAAAGAGTCGAAGGTCGAAAGTCGAAAGTCGAAAGTCAGTGCAAAGTAACTGATGAATCGTTTAATCGTGTAATCGATGAATCGTATAACTGTTTAATCGATGAACCGTTAACGATTCAACGTGAGCGAAGCGAGCAAATCAACGATTCAACAAGTAAACGTGAGCGAAGCAACTTACGATACATCGGTGCCGACCTCAACCTATTCCATGGCCACACCCCTTGGTTTAAACCCATTGAGCAAAACACCTGGTTTACCCCACACATCGCCTTGGTACACCCCAGCTGTAACCTATATCCCAAACCGTTAGGCAATAAATACCTGACAGTAGTCGAAGGTCAAAAGTCAAAAGTCGCAAGTCAACGATTCAACGATTCCGCGATTCAACCCGAGCGAAGCGAGAACGACCCCTTTCTTCACGAAATCGCCCTTTGTTTTGTCACCCCCAAGGGATTGGTTATTGTATCGTGCTGTTCGCACCACGGTGCCCTCAACACCATCGCATCGTGCATGGAATTTACAGGTTGTAACGCCTTACACGCTTACATGGGCGGATTGCATTTTGTCGATAGCGAAGAGGTAATAAAAGAAACCACCGACTTTATAAACGAATGGCTTCGATTATATCCCAACGCGCAGCTATACACCGGGCACTGCACTTGCGCTAAAGCTGCAGCATTGCTACAAGAGCACCTGCCGCATTGTCAACTCTTTTACACAGGTTTTCAACTCGTTATCGACTAATTATAACACGTCTTTCACCAATCTTACCGATCCTCCTAAATTGCGAGGAGCAATAGCCATGTCTACTTTTTCATCATCACAAATGTGAAAATATTCTTTGCTAGTACCATCGTATCCGTCATTGTAAAAGCTTCGATAAAATCCGATTTCTCCAACATACTTTACATCTACACCCGCTCTAAGACCGGCTGCAGGAAGGAATACTACGCCTGTTTCCAGTAGACGCACCCACTCATTGTTCGTAAAAGATTGCATTGCCGCATAACTACTACCAGTTCCGTTTTTTACCACCAAACCGCTGGTATTTTCCCAATTGTCTGGCATTAACAAAAGACCATTTACACCATTAATTTGTGCAATACCTTTTAATTGATCTGCGTTATCGCGCAAATTAATTAGGTAATTCCATTCTTCATTGTTCAACGATCGCCACGTATAGGGAGCATCATTGCCAATCCAATTAACACCCCAATCTACCAAGGTATTGTAATCATTTTGGTAATCCATGCTTGCATTGGTAGGATTCTCACCCGTACCATCGCCAAACAAATCAATCCAACCACTATACGAAGAACCAATGTTGACATTATCATTTCCTATATAGTCAAGTTGGCTAAATGCAAAACGCCACATATTATCGGCAGGATTGTATTGCAAATTACCCGATGAAAATTCTACTTGTTGGGTAGCAGAA
>CAJGDW010000153.1 GCA_904502115.1 Paludibacteraceae bacterium
AAAGGTAAATTTACCGATGTTAAATTTATGTTGGTAATAGGTAATGTGTACGAAGGTAAACCCAACTTAACCGTATTCTTAAGCAAACCTATGGTAGATGCAGGTTTTCACGCAGGCAACATGGTGCGCGAAGCTGCTAAATACATTCAAGGGGGGGGCGGTGGTCAACCTTTCATGGCATCGGCTGGCGGTAAAAATCCAGAAGGCATCGACCAAGCTGTAAAAGCTGTAGTTGAAATGATTTAATGGTATAGCTAATACCTCTAAAATAATCACAACCACACTTGCACCCAGGTGTGGTTGCTTTTTTTGTTACCTTTGCATCGTTGTTCTCGGATAATCGGGGATAGCGAATCAAACTACATCGTTCATCTTAATTTTTAATTGTAATGGAAATCAAAGTTTTAATCTTTATCGTTTCAGCGATAAAATTGTCGTCAAACTCTGTTTTGAATGTGAAATTCAGTGCTTTTTACTTCAAAATTTGCATAAATATTACCAATTAGTTATATTTGCGCTATGAATCTTAAGGAAACTAATATCAATGATATTCGCATAATCTATAAGTCGGAAGAATTTGAATTGTATTATGCGGGATTATCGGAGAATGTGAAAAAGCAACAAGAATTTTAAAGCACTTTGAATTATGATAAAGATAAACGAAGAAAAATTAGCAAAACTTTCAACCACCAACCGAATGCTTGATGAAAAGTATGGTGTGCATGGAACGGAAACTCGTGATGAGTTTGACGAGAGTTCTATCTCTTGGTATTATGGTAATATGCTGAAAGAACGTCGTAAACAGCTAAAGATGACTCAAAAAGAAGTGGCAGAAAAATCGGGCAGAGAGCAGAGCTATATAGCAAGAGTAGAACGTGGTAAAGCCGATATTCAATTAACCAGTTTCTTTAGAATAGCATCAGTATTAGGTATTAGGTTTATTCCGTCGTTTTTGTAAGACGGAGAGTCCAAAACTCACCCCTTCTTTACCTCCATGATGCAGTCTTTGCAATTAAACGATAGTTTTAGGTAATAGTTTTTGTGAATAAGGAACAGCGGTTCGCTAATCGGTGACTGAACTTGTCGAAGGGTGAACCCGCATCGCGGGTTGCACCCTTCTTTACAGAATCGCACTAGGTGGAATATTCAATTTAGAAAACGCAAACAATTTTTTGCCCAAATCCTTTAATGACGCCCCAATGTGGTACACCTCTGCATCGTCAATGATTAAAAACCTATCGTGCGACGTGGTATGCATAAAAATCTCTATAGGTGGATATTGCTTATTGTGCTTTGTCACATCTAACGTTAGTTGTTTGGAAAGATTGGATGTGTAAATTTTAGCCGATACACCTGCTTCGCGTTTGCTTAGCATCAGCAATACCGACTCATCTACATAATTATCGATCAAAACCAAACTACGCTTGGCACTTTTTATTAAATCTGTAGCAAACTTATACGCATCAAAAATCTGACTGTTGTGGAATATGCCTTCGGTAGGGGTATTGTGTTTAAATATTTTATCAAAAATAACTTCAAACTGTTTAGTGTGTTTTTGCAGGAGTTTGTTATTTGAAAGTTGATTCTGCTCTAATAACTCAATTCTGTTATGAAGTTGATGATTTTTGTTAAGCGAGTGGCGCATTGCAACGAATGCATCCATAATCATAATACTAGTATTAATGGCAATGTTACTCTTCAAAACAGCCGATAACATTGATACCCCTTGCTCTGTGAATGCGTATGGATTTTGATAAGAAAATCTAAGTTCATTGAGGTGGTCACAATTTGTTACCACCTCAATGCGTTCATTATCATTAAGTTTAAACATAAATCGCTCTGGGAATCGTTCTAAAGTCCTTTTTACTGCTTGGTTAAGCGCTTTAGTTTCCACACCATACAGACGTGCCAAGTCACGGTCTAGCATAACCTGTTTGCCTCTAATGTTTAAAATAAGGTTTTCAATATTTTCTAATGGAGTTTGCGTGGGCTGTAGTTCCTTATTGCCCGATGGTAGTTTACTTTCTTTTGTCATACCGATTAAAAATTAAGATGAAATAACTGTCGATAGTCACTTGTCGTTTGTAACTAGTAACGTGGAGCAAAGGTACGTAAAAAAGGTAGAATTGCAAAGCGGTCCCTGAACTTCCCATTACGGTCCCTGAGCTTGTCGAAGGGCCGAACCACTGCCTTTTCGTTTTGGTCCCTGAGCCGTCGAAGCATTGTCG
>CAJGDW010000154.1 GCA_904502115.1 Paludibacteraceae bacterium
AGTCTATTACTTGAAATTAAGGGTTTGCAACCCCAAAGCAAAGAAGAAGTAGAAACCCTACGCATTAAATACCTCAGCAAAAAAGGCGTGTTGAACGATTTGTTTGGCGAATTTAAAAACGTACCCAACGAAGAAAAACGCGTTATTGGTCAGTTACTTAACGAACTAAAAAATACGGCGCAAGATAAATTTGCCGAAATGAAAGCCCAATTTGAAGATGGCAACAACGCCGAAAAATTAGACCTTACCCGTTCGGCTGCAGCCATCGATTTGGGAACACGTCATCCCCTATCGTTGGTAAAAAATGAAATTATCAACATTTTTGCTCGATTGGGCTTTACCGTTTCTGAGGGTCCCGAAATTGAAGACGATTGGCACGTGTTTGGCGCGCTTAACTTCCCACCCGAACACCCTGCCCGCGATATGCAAGATACGTTCTTTATTGAAAAGAACCCCGATATTTTGTTGCGTACTCACACCAGTAGTGTGCAATCGCACGTTATGTCTACCCAAGAACCTCCTATTAGGGTGCTTTGCCCTGGTCGCGTGTACCGCAACGAGGCTATTTCATATCGTGCACACTGCTTCTTTCACCAAGTAGAAGGCCTTTACATCGACAAAAACGTATCGTTTGCCGACTTAAAACAAGCCCTTCTTTATTTTGCTAAAGAAATGTTTGGCGAATCGACTCAAATTCGTTTACGTCCTTCGTACTTCCCCTTTACCGAGCCCAGCGCCGAAATGGATATTTCATGTAACCTATGCGGTGGCGAAGGTTGCCCCTTCTGCAAACACACCGGTTGGGTAGAAATTTTGGGTTGTGGTATGGTAGACCCCAATGTTTTGGAAGCATGTGGCATTGACTCAAAAGTGTACAGCGGTTATGCCTTTGGTATGGGTGTTGAGCGTATTGCCAACCTTAAATACCAATGCAAAGACTTGCGTATGTTCTCAGAAAACGATGTTCGTTTCTTAAAACAATTTGAATCGTCTATCTAATGAAATCAAAACAGAGTCAACTTATTATAGGGGCTATTAGCGATAACATGGACGAGGCGGGATTTATTCCCATCATAGCCGAAGAGAGCGAAGACGATTCGTACCAACTATCGGACGATAAACTGTTGCCTATCTTGGCATTGCGCAACATGGTATTGTTTCCTGGCGTGATGATGCCAGTGGTGGTAGGTCGCAAAAAATCGCTTCGTTTGGTACGCGAAATGTACAAAAAAGGTCGTGCCATTGGTGCTGTTGCCCAAATTGATAAAAACACCGACGATCCCAAACAAAACGATTTGTTCAAGGTGGGTACGGTGGCACAAATTGTGCGCATTTTGGAAATGCCCGACAACACCACTACGGTTATTTTAAGGGGTAGAAAATCGTTCGTTATCAACGAGATAGTAAGCGAAACACCTTACATGACCGCATCGGTAGAACTTCGCAAAGAAATTACCAAAGTTCCTAAATCCAAAAACTTTACCGCATTGGTCGAAGCCATTAAAGATTTGGCCATGCGTATGATTCGTATGTCGAACAACATGCCACAAGACTTGTTGTTTGCCATTAGAAACATCGAAAAAGAACAATTCATCATCAACTTTATAGCTGCAAACATTGGTTTGGCATTGGAAGAACGTCAGCAATTGTTGGAAATTGGACACATTGAAGAACGTGCTTACCTGCTGCTAAAAATGCTAACCCAAGAATCGCAAATGTTGGAAATTAAGTCGTCTATCCAGTCGCAAGCCATGGAGAACATCGACAAGCAACAACGCGAATACTTCTTGCAGCAACAAATAAAAACCATTCAAAAAGAATTAGGCGGATCGGTGCAAGAGCAAGATTTGAGCCAATTGCGCCAAAAAGCAGCCACCAAAAAGTGGAACCAAGCCGTTAAAGAGCAGGTAGAAAAAGAAATTGCCAAGTTAGAAGGCATGCCTACCCACTCGCCCGATTTTTCCATTCAAATGAACTATGTTCAAACCTTGGTAAACCTACCTTGGAACGAATATACCAAAGATAATTTTAACCTAAAAACGGCCGAGCGCGTACTGAACAAAGACCATTTTGGGTTGGACGATGTAAAAGAACGCATCTTAGAACACTTGGCGGTTTTAAAACTAAAAGGCGATTTAAAATCGCCCATCATTTGCCTTTATGGTCCTCCTGGGGTGGGTAAAACCTCTTTGGGTAAATCGGTTGCCGAAGCCTTGGGTCGTAAAT
>CAJGDW010000155.1 GCA_904502115.1 Paludibacteraceae bacterium
TTTACCTTTGCGCTCCTTTAATTCAATTTTATATGTATTTATCAAAAGAACAAAAAGTAGAAATCTTTGAGAAATACGGAAAGTCTAATACTGACACTGGTTCTCCTGAAAGCCAGATAGCATTATTTTCCACCCGTATTGCTCATTTGACTGAACATGTTAAGTCAAATCACAAAGATTATAGCACAAAACGTGCTTTGGTACAATTAGTAGGTAAACGTCGTCGTTTGTTAGATTATCTAAAAGAACGTGACATCGAACGTTACCGTGCTATCATCAAAGAACTAGGCATCCGTAAATAATTCGATGCTTCTAACAAAAAAGGCTTCACCAACGGTGAGGCCTTTTTCTATATATTATATAAGGTGTATTATTTCTTAATAAGCACCGTTCCTTCGGGCACAGGTTGCGTTACCCATGTATTACCGCCAATAACGGCATTTTTGCCAATGGTAATGCGACCCAAAATGGTAGCACCTGCATAAACCACTACATTGTCGCCCAAAATAGGGTGACGTTCAATACCTTTAATAATCTCGTCGTTATCGTCAGTTGGGAAACTTTTTGCACCCAAGGTTACGCCTTGGTACAGTTTTACGTTTTCGCCAATAATACACGTTTCGCCAATTACAATGCCTGTTCCGTGGTCAATGGCAAAGTATTTGCCAATAGTAGCCCCAGGGTGAATATCGATACCAGTTTCGGAGTGTGCCATTTCGGTAATGATACGGGGAATAATGGCCGATGCCCCCAATGTGAGCAATTCGTGTGCAATGCGGTAATTCGATATGGCTTTGATGCCAGGGTAGGCTAAAATAATTTCGCCAAAGTTTTTTGCTGCAGGGTCGCCTTTGTAAATGGCTTCAACGTCGGTGCGCAACAATAATTTAATATCGGGCAAATGCTCAATAAAGGTAGCAGCCATATCCATGGCTTTTTTCTTCTTCTCGGGCAAACGACGTTCCTCGTCGGTACAGTCAAAACATGCCCCCGCATACAATTGTTCCCACAAAAGTTGAAAAATACGTTCGGTGGTAACCCCTATATGATAAGGTAGGGTGGTTGCGTTGACCGATGTATTGCCAAAAAATCCAGGAAATAAGATCGAACGAGTTAATTCGATAAATTCAGCAATTTTGTCCAACGATGGATAAGGCTCGTCTTCGTGGCTTTGGTACATCAACTTTCCGTCAAATTCTTGTGAAATTAAGCGGTCAATGGATTTTTTTATCTGACTTGCGTATTTTGAAACAGCCATAATGTTATATAGGTCAAAAGTTTATAGATGCAAAGATAGGAGATTTTAAGACCATTTCAAATTCCATTTCAAAATTGGGTGTAAGAATGTCCTTGCCCATGGCCTCTCTAATTTCGTCCAACGACCAAAATCTGCCTTCGTCTACCTCGCTTGGGTCGGGGAAAATATCCCCATTATATAGGGTGTAGTAGGCGTTTACCAATTCGTATTCGGTTTTTGATCGATAAGGGTATACAAAAAGGGGTTTCATGTCTGCGTTTGTAATGCCCAATTCTTCGCGCACTTCGCGAGCCAAAGCTTCTAAAATGGTTTCGCCTGCGTCTACATGTCCACCTACAGCTGTATCCCACTTGCCCGGTTGTACGTCTTTTAGCATCGATCGCTTTTGCAAATACAGTTCGCCTTTGCTATTAAATACGTGCAAATGCACCACGGGGTGCAACCAAAATGTACCCGAATGGCATTCTTTGCGCGTCGCTGTACCTACAACTTCGCCCGCTTCGTTCACCAATGGAAATAATTCTTCTGTTTTCATGCTACAAAGGTAATGTATGAATATCAATTAGTTGCAATGTAGAGCGTATTTTTCTTCTCAAAATAGTTGTAAATTATTTGGAGTGTATTAAAAAAGGTTCTATCTTTGCACCCGCTTTTGAGAACAACGGTTCTCTTGAACAAAGCAAGTGTTGTTGCAAAGCCGTTACAGCGGTATGGATGAAGTAAAATTTTTCAATTTTTTTTCTTGAAAATTTTGCAGATTCAAAAACCTGCTTTATCTTTGCAATCCGTTTCGGCAAGATTGGTCTTCGGCTCACCGAATAACCGCATCGCCGAATCACCAGAAAACTACAGTGGTAGTTTTTTTCTTAAGTAGTGTTCTTTGAAAAGACTGAAAATACAAACAACCAAAACAAGGTTAAGGAAAAAA
>CAJGDW010000156.1 GCA_904502115.1 Paludibacteraceae bacterium
ATTGAGTACAACGGCAATTTCGGGGTGGTAACCTACAATCGAACCGTCCGATTCGTCGGCTTCAATTACCAACCATTCACCATCGCCCTTGTATGCGTTGCCCGGCAAGCCCTTTTCTTGCAATTCGGTAAGGCCTGCTCCGGTCATCAGCGAGGGTTGCAATCCTGCTTGGGTTAGGATGTGAAAAATCATGGCAGTGGTGGTCGATTTTCCCGATGTTCCGCCCACAGCAATGGTTTTTACTTGGTCCGATAGGGCAGCCAATACAGCCGAGCGTTTGGCAATGGGAATGTTCAACGATAAGGCTTTTTGGTATTCCACGTTGCTCTCTTCGATAGCAGTCGATACTACTACTAAATCGATGCTTTCGTCAATGCCATTACCATCTTGTTCTACACAGGTAATGCCCATGTCTTCAAATTGCTGTTGCAACAGCGATTTGGTACCTGGAGCAAACAAACGGTCCGATCCAGTAACGGTTTTACCACAACCGCGTAAATATTGAGCAATGGCACTCATGCCGGTGCCTGCTATGCCTACAAAAAAGAATGATTGATAGTCTTGTATGTTCATAATAGAAAAAGATTAATGCAATATTTTGTACACCAATTCTTTGAGTAGTTTGGTGTCGTCGTTGTCGGCCGTTCCGATACCTTTCGATTTGCCGTCGTACTCACGAAGGTAACCAATAATTTTAAAGGTTTGCATTTTCGAAAAGCGTCTGGCGCCTGCCTCGTAACTTTTAATGGCCCATGGTTGAATGCGCAATAGTTCGGTTGCTCTGCTTTTGTCGGCCATATACAGGTACGACATAAGGTTGGCAAAATAGTTAAACAAGGTAACTATGATGCGCTGAATGGGCTCGTTGGTGTGCAGTATAATTTGATTCGCTTTTAAAACGTTGCCTGCAATAAGGGCATCTTGCAATTCAAATGTACTGTATTTTTTGCTCATTCCCGTTGTCTTTTCCAGCAAGGCAGCGGTAATGTTTTTGTTGTCGGTAAGTAAGATAGAGAACTTTTGTACAATGCTTTCAATCAGGCTCAAGTCGGTGCCTGCCAATTCCAATAGCATGCGAACCGCATCGTTATCCATGCTAAGCTGATGTTGCTTTAATTGTGCTTGTATAAATTGCTCTACCTGATTTTCGTACAGTTTTTTCGATTCAAACACCACGCCCAACTGATCGGCCATGCCCATCCATTTTTTACGACGGTCGATGGTGCCGTACTTGTAGGCAATGATTAAAATAGTTTGGGGCTGAGGTTTTTGCAAGTAAAATTGCAACTTGTCAAATACGTCTTTTTTATCGACTGTTTGCGCCTCTTTTAAAATAACAACCTGGTACTCCGACATCATGGGGTAGCGTTGGGCATCGTTGATGATGTGACCTATGATGTCCCCGTTTTTGTTGCTTTTGGTGTCGTTGCCGTAGCGAACGGTAAGGTTCATCATCTTTTCGTCTTCGGTCAGGATGTTCGCTTCTAGTGCCTCAACAATCTTGTTGATGTAATACGGCTCTTCGCCCATTAGTACGTAAATGGGCGCAAATTGTTTCATGCTAATTTGCTGCATGATGCTAGCGTATGTCAATCCTTTTTGTGCCAAAAGATGCTGTATTGTAAAAAAACGTATTACCTTTGTAAAGGTAGTTAATATTTTGGAATTACGCGTAGAAAATAAGAACGGAAAAAAACACATTTTTGACGCTTTTCGTCAAAAGTGGGTGGTGCTTACGCCCGAAGAAGGTGTACGTCAGCAGTTTTGTCAGTTTTTGGTGGATGTAAAAAGTTATCCACAAATCTGCATTGCCAACGAATGTACCTTGTCTATTAACGGCCAATCGCAACGTTGCGATACCGTGGTTTACTCCAAAGGTGTGCCTATTATGTTGGTAGAATACAAAGCTCCATCGGTAAAAATAACCCAAGATGTTATCAATCAAGCACTTCGCTATAATACGCAATTACACGTTCCCTACCTAGTGGTAACCAACGGCATCGATACCTACTGTTTTAACATCAACTACCAAACCCTCAAAGCCACTCCGCTAACCGATATACCTGAGTATCGGTTGCTATGATTCGTTTATTCGTTGATTATTCGTACCTCGTACTCATTAGTACGTCGATGAATTGAATTTCAAAAAAAA
>CAJGDW010000157.1 GCA_904502115.1 Paludibacteraceae bacterium
GTTTACCTTTGTTTACTTTGGGCAATAATTCAATGCCAAATTCTTCTTTTACTTCTGCTGGGTCTGCCCATGGGTCGTATACGTCTACGTTTACACCAAAGTCTTTTAGTTCGTTGTAAATGTCAATAACCTTAGAGTTACGCATATCGGGGCAATCTTCTTTAAAGGTAATACCCAACAAAAGAATATTGGCGTTTTTAATTTTATGGTCGGCTTGAATCATCAACTTCATGGTTTTTTGCGCAATAAAGTTGGCAATGCTGTTGTTAACGCGACGACCGCTCAAAATTACTTGTGGGTGATATCCCATTGCGTTGGCTTTGTGTGCCAAGTAGTAAGGGTCTACAGAAATACAGTGACCACCTACCAAACCAGGACGGTATTTTAGGAAGTTCCATTTGCTACCAGCTGCTTCAATCACATCGTTGGTATCAATGCCAATGCGGTCAAAAATAAGCGCCAACTCGTTCATAAACGAAATGTTGATGTCGCGTTGGGTATTTTCAATGACTTTCGCCGCTTCTGCTACCTTCATATTAGGTGCACGGTGGGTGCCGTTTTTCAAAATGCTGTTGTATAGCGCATCTACCACGTCAGCAATTTCTGGAGTTGAACCCGAAGTAATTTTCTTGATGGTAGTAAGGGTATTTACTTTATCACCGGGGTTGATACGTTCGGGCGAGTAACCACAGAAAAAGTCTTCGTTAAATTTCAAGCCCGAGAATTTTTCCAATACGGGTACGCAGTCTTCTTCGGTACAACCAGGATATACGGTACTTTCGTAAATAACAATATCGCCTTTTTTAAGCACACCGCCTAGCATAGCAGAGGCTTTCAAAAGTGGGGTCAAATCGGGGTTGTTAAACTCATCAATAGGAGTAGGTACACTCACAATGAACACGTTAAAGTCTTTCAACTTTTCGGGGTAGCAAGCAAAACTCAAGCCAATACCGGTGTTGTTTTTGTACAAATCGGTAGCCTCTTTCATGGCTGCCAAATCGGCTTCTTTGGTATGGTCTTCGCCATTTTCTAACTCAGCGATACGCGCTGCATTGATGTCAAAACCTAGGGTTCTGTACTTTTTACCAAATTCAATGGCCAAAGGCAATCCTACGTAGCCTTGACCAATAACTGCAATTTTCTTTTCCATGACTAATCGGTGAATCGGTTAATCGACTAATCGATATGCATTACGGCTAATCGATACCACTTTACTTTTTAAGGTTATATTTTAGTTGTTTAATATTTAATATTTGTTTTCTGGGACCTTTTTCCACCCTTCGACAAGCTCAGGGACCGAATGGGATCGATTAACCGATTAGTCGGTTAGTCGATATCTTCGCGATGCGATTACTCTTCTAATTCTGCATCATCAAAATAGTAGCCTTGTTGGTGTTGGCGAGCGGCGTGCACGTAACCCGCATAGCTATTTTGGTGGTAACCCGTAAACATACCGTAATTGTTTTGGTAGTACGACGAGTATTCCATTTTCTTCATGTTTACATTGTTGAACACAAACGATACGTTTTTAATGCCACGCGAGGTCATTTGTTTGATGGTGCTCTTGAACAGGTTTTTGTTGGTTTTTTCGCAAGCAACGCTGTACAAAATGTGGTCCATCATTGAGGCAATAGGATAAATATCACCTACCAAACCTACGGGCGATGTATCGAATACAATGTAGGTATATTCTTTTTTCAACCTTTCAATCAGGTTCTTCATCTTTTCCGAAGCCATCAACTCGGCTGGATTAGGAGGAATCACCCCTACTGGCAATATATCAAACTTATAGTCAGGATGTTGCACAATGGCATCTTCTAGCGAAATTTGGTTCAACAAATGGTTCACCAAACCACGGTTGGCAGGAATAGACAAGGTAGCCATTACCGAAGGCTTGCGCAAGTCTAAATCGACCAGCAAGGTTTTTTTACCCGTCATAGCATATACCGCTGCCATGTTTACCGAAAGGTAGGTTTTACCATCGCCCGATTGGGTAGACGAAAGCATCAACGAGAAATTGGGCTGATCGGCAGGTACGTACAAAGACAGGTAAGTTCGAATAATACGGAACGCCTCTGCAATGGACGATTTGGGGTATTTATCTACCACCACAGGGTGCTCGATGCTGGTTCGA
>CAJGDW010000158.1 GCA_904502115.1 Paludibacteraceae bacterium
ACAATCCGTTAAAGGTGAGCAAAGAGGCGAGCAAAGACGGTGGCGATGTGCAAGCCATTACGGCGGCTACCATTTCGTCGCGTGCCTTTATAGAGGTGGTGAACAATGCTTACCGCATTGCCATGGGGCACAATGCCACCATCGGAGCTACTGACGTAAATTAGTCGAAGGTCGAAAGTTGCAGGTCACTTGTTGCTTCGCAACGACTAAACGACTAAACGAATAAACAACTAAACAAATAAAAAATCATCGATTAGTCGATTTACCGATTAACCGATTAGTCAAAATAATATGAATAAACTAAAAATTGTACTGAACGGACTGATTAAGGAGAACCCCACATTTGTGTTGATGTTGGGTATGTGTCCTACCTTGGGAACCACCACCTCGGCCATGAACGGCTTGGGCATGGGGCTCGCCACCACCTTTGTACTCATTTGTTCTAACACCGTTATATCGGCCCTCAAAAACCTGATTCCCGATAGCGTGCGCATTCCTGCCTACATTGTGCTAATTGCTGCCTTTGTAACCGTGCTAGAAATGTGCATGAAAGCGTATGTACCTGCACTTTACGATAGTTTAGGGTTATTTATTCCCCTTATTGTGGTAAACTGCATTGTGCTAGGTCGTGCCGAATCGTTCGCTGCCAAAAACAGCGTATTTGACTCGTCGCTCGATGGTTTGGGCATTGGTTTGGGCTTTACCCTAGCCTTGGGTCTTTTGGGTGCTATTCGCGAGTTATTGGGTGCAGGCACCTTGTTGGGCATGACCGTCTTTCCAGAAGATTACGGCATATTGGTGTTTATCCTTGCACCCGGTGCCTTTATTGCATTGGGACTTATTATTGCATTCATCAATAGAATGAAAGTTGCGAGTAAGCGAGAGCAATGATAAGCTTGCTTAATCATTGCCGAGCGTAAGCAACTTATTACATGATTTTAGGCATCGGTTCAGCATAACCCATGTAAACATGGTTTCTGCATTCACCTCGCACTAAAATTCATGAGGGCGAAGCCCGAATAAAGTCGAAGGTCTAAAGTCAAAAGTCAACGCCTAAACAAAAAAAATCATCGATTCGTCGATTAGTCGATTCACCGATTAGTCGATTAGTCAAAATAAATAAAAAAACACCGATTAACCGATTAGTCAACACGATATGACATACATACTACTATTTATCTCGGCAATTTTTGTGAACAACATTGTGTTGTCGCAATTCTTGGGCATCTGCCCTTTTTTAGGCGTATCGAAAAAAGTAGATACTGCCATAGGCATGAGTGCCGCCGTTACCTTTGTAATGACCTTGGCTACCCTATGCACCTTTTTGATTCAAAAATTCTTGCTCGATCCGCTAGCCATTGGCTTTTTGCAAACCTTGGTGTACATCCTGGTAATTGCTGCCTTGGTGCAAATGGTAGAAATTATCTTAAAGAAGGTATCCCCTGCCCTATACCAATCGTTGGGCGTATTCTTGCCCCTTATTACCACTAACTGCACAATTTTGGGGGTGGCCATTATGGTTATTCAAAAAAACTTTACTTTGATAGAAAGTTTGGTATTTGCCATTGCAACGGCACTTGGTTTTGCCTTGGCGCTTATCTTGTTTGCCGGCATGCGCGAACGCATGAGCCTAACCAAACAACCCAAAGCCATGCAAGGTTCGCCCATTGCCCTTATCACCGCCGGCCTACTTGCCATGGCCTTTATGGGCTTTAGCGGCGTGGTTAAATTATAAATTTAAAACATATACAGTATGGAAGCAAAAATACAAGCAGAACTAATGGCTGCAATGAAAGAAAAAAATGCCGAAAAAATTGCAGCAATTCGCGAAATTAAAACCGCCATTATGAAGTTCAAAACCTCGGCCGATTACAAAGGCGAGTGCACTGAATCTGATATTTTGGGTATTATCCAAAAGGTGGCTAAACAACACAAAGAGTCGGCAGATATGTATAAGGCTGCTGGCCGCGAAGATTTGGTAAACGAAGAATTGGCCCAATTGGAACACATCCAATTCTTTTTGCCCAAAATGCTGAGCGAAGAAGAAACGGCTGCCGTGCTAGACAAAGCCATTTCCGACCTTGGCGCCACTAGCCTAAAAGAC
>CAJGDW010000159.1 GCA_904502115.1 Paludibacteraceae bacterium
CCATCAATCGCATCAACAAACTCATCAAAAAATCGAGCGATTATAAAAACCACTTTTCTAGCCGTTTCTTTGCCGTTAAATTATTAGAGAACGACAAAGGTGCCGAAGAATTTGTTAAATCCTTGCCCAACGCAGCAGAAATCCTTGATTACAAAAGCAAAATTGTTCCACACATAGAAGAAGAACTAGACGAAGACTGCGAATCGGCCATCATCAATGCCAAATATGGCTTTATTAGCGGAGCTTTAAACGAAACTTACACCGAGCCCAAACGCAAATCGTCTGGACTTACCAACATTCTAGACCCCATTGTTACCAATAAGTTTTTAGGGTATCCTATCTTTCTTTTATTTATGTGGGTGATGTTTGAATGTACCTTTGTGCTGGGTGCATACCCACAAGATTGGCTAGATGCAGGCGTTGGTATGTTAAACGAATACCTTGCCAGTGTTATGCCACAGGGGCCACTAACCGATTTGCTACTGGATGGCATTATTAGCGGCGTAGGCGGTGTATTGGTTTTCTTGCCCAACATCCTTATTTTGTATTTCTTTATCTCGCTAATGGAAGACTCGGGCTACCTAGCCAGGGCAGCCTTTATCATGGATAAAATTATGCACCGCATGGGATTGCATGGCAAATCGTTTGTACCCATGCTAATGGGATTTGGTTGCAACGTGCCTGCTATTATGGCCACCCGTACCCTAGAGAGCAAACACAGCCGCCTTATTACCATGCTGGTTATACCGTTTATGTCGTGTACCGCCCGCATACCGGTTTACATTATTTTTGCCAAAATCTTCTTTCCCAATCACGCATCGTGGGTAATGTTAGGATTGTATGTGCTAGGCATTTTAGTAGCGGTTGCATCGGCCAGAATTTTCAAGAAATTTTTAATAAAAGGCGACGAAACTCCTTTTGTTATGGAGCTGCCTCCTTACCGTGTACCTACCCTAAAATCGGCCATCCACCACATGTGGGAAAAATCGGTTCAATACCTTAAAAAAATGGGTACGCTTATTTTGTTTGCTTCTATCATTGTGTGGGCTTTGGGCTACTTCCCCATGGCAAAAGACGAGAACGTATCAGCATCCGAACAACTAGAACAAAGCTACATTGGCCAAATTGGCAAATTTATCGAACCTGTTATTGAACCCTTGGGTTACAACTGGAAAATGGGCGTAGGAATTGTAGCAGGATTACCAGCCAAAGAATTGGTAGTAAGTACTTTAAGCGTACTATACACCAACTCCGAAGACGAAGCTACAGAAGAAAGCAACGCGTTAGCTACCGCCCTAAAACACGAAGTAAAAGCAAATGGCGAGCCCTTATACACCCCAGCCACCGTGCTATCGTACCTAGTATTTATCTTGCTTTGTTTTCCTTGCATTGCCACCATCATGGCCATTAAATCGGAATCGGGCAGCTGGCGATGGGCACTATTCTCTGCCCTATACACCACAGGCGTGGCATGGATTATTGCCTTTGCTGTCTATAAAATAGGGGGACTATTCCTATGATTTTTCAGTGGATAGTAGTTGCTGTACTTATACTTTTCGCCCTCGTTTTTGCAGGGCGAAAGGTTTACAGCACCATCAAAGGCCGTAACAAATGCGCCTGCTGCACCAAAGATTGCCCGTTAAAACAGTCAAAGGTCAAAGGTCAAAAGTCAAAGGTCTAAAGTCGCTTCCATTCGGTCCCTGAGCTTGTCGAAGGGCCCGAATGGAATTGTTGAATCGGCCACGGACGCACGAGCCGTGCGTCCCTACTAAACGATTAAACGATTTAACGATTATTCGGGGGCTTCGACAGGCTCAGCCACCGAATAGGATCGCCTCACCGCCTCAACGACTCAACATCGCCTCACCGATTCGTCGATTAGTCGATTCGTCAAAAAAAACACCGAATCACCGAATCACCGAATCACCAACTAAAAATATTCTACGCAGAAGGTTGCTTTTATAATATATAAAGCTTAATTTTACAAAAAATATGTAAAAATGAGCTTTAAGCGATATATTATCATTGGGATACTGTTTGCATTGGCTATCAATCCAATGCATGCAAAAAA
>CAJGDW010000160.1 GCA_904502115.1 Paludibacteraceae bacterium
GAAGATAGAGGACGCAAATGGGCCAATCAGTACGGCAGTGTGTACATTGTGTGCGGTCCTGTTGTTAACAAAAAGACACTAGGAACCATTGGCGAAAATCAAGTAGTAGTGCCCGATGGTTTTTATAAGGTATTCCTAATTAAAAACAACGGTCGATACGAGGCCTTGGGGTTGCTTTTTGATCATGTATCGGGCCGTAAGAAAATGAAAAATTATGCTTGTAGTGTCGATTCAGTAGAAAAAATTACGGGTATAGATTTCTTTTATAACCTGCCTGACGATGTAGAAAGCAGGGTAGAGGCACAAGTAAACTTATCTGTATGGGGCCTAAAATAAGGATACAAAAAAAATGCTTCGGAGCTCCGAAGCATTTTTATTATATACAAGTGACTAGCGACAAGCCACGAATGACGAGTCGCGTAGCGACTTATTTCTTATCTTTTACAGCAAACCAAAGAACACCAGAGATGGTTAAGCAAACAGCGCAAATTGCAAAGATGATTGATTTGTCTGCTGCTGTATTAACAATCTCACCTATTTTACCCGATGCAACCAATTGAGGCAATACCACAGATAGGTTGAAAATACCCATGTATAAGCCCATTTTGCTTTGGTCTACACGTTCGCTCATGATAGCAAATGGAAGCGATACTAACGATGCCCAACCAATACCTACCAAGCACAACGATGCAAAGAATACGTAAATGTTAGATCCAAGGAAATATATAAGAGCATAACCCAATGCCATAATCAAGATAGAACCAGTATGAGTTTTTGCCATACCCGATTTTTTAGCGAGCAAGTTCAATACTAAAACAGGCAGAAGAGCGCCGATTAAGTCGCGTACCAAGAATGCCCATGATTGAACAGATGTAAACGAATCGGCAGAAAGACCGCTAATAACATTTGATACATAGAACAACATATATACGTTCATGGTTTGTACGCCCCACCAGGTAAATGAGTGAGCTAATAAGATTTTTTGGAATTGGTTGTTGTCTTCGTTGCTACGAGTAATGTTAAATAGTACAGCAAGAATAGCCAATACTTGAATAATAACACAAGCAACTTCTACATAATCCAATCCCAAAATATTGCCACCTACACCCAATCCAAATAGGTGATCTACAATAAAGTAAATACCGTAAATAAGGAAACCTGCAAGAGGAAGAATGGTTATAACCATGTCTTTAATAGACGATTTTTCTTGTTTAACAGCGGTAGCTTCTTCTTCGTTTGCTAGTTCGCGGGGTTCTTCTATAAAGAAGATAGGAAGAACGGTAAATAGCACTGCAATTACAGAGCCTACGTATATTAGGACTTCGTTCTTAAGGATTACAGAAATTAAGTATGCCAATACACCAAAGGTGCCCGATACAGTTTGCATCCAAGTAAAACCTGTACTACGTTGTTCTTTGGAAGTACAGTCGGCTACTAGTGAACGGGTAGGGTTAAAACTAACGTTAATAGCAAGGTCTAAAGTAAGAGCGACAACAACTGCAATGGGAATAAGTCCTTCTTTTCCTTCGCCTCCTAAAACTTGTTGAATAATTCTTAGGTTAGGAAGCGCAAGCAACATTAAACCTGTTAATACGCCACCGATGATGACCCATGGACGACGACGGCCACCCATAAACCATAGTTTGTCTGAAACGGCACCTACAATGGGTTGTGCAATGATGCCTGCAAGAGGACCTGCAGCCCATACAATACCAATTTGGTCAATGCTAAGACCGTACTTGTCCGAAAGAATCCAGCTTAATGCCGCAATTTGAACCGAAAGGCCAAAACCCATGGCGGTTGCTGGAAGTGATAGAAGAGCATAGAACCATGTCTTCATCTTTTTTTGTGCTTCTAACATAGTATTTAAATTTTAGTGAATAAATGCTGATTAACTCACAAAGATAAATAAAAAAAATGAAACTTGTGTATTTTTTGTTGAGGCGTTTCAATCTGACGACATTTGGTGGAGGTCGGAAAAAGATTTATATGTGCAAAAACGTTAAGCAAAATGTGTTGTTTGAGCGAAGCGAGTTCACATTTTGTAGTTTTTGTATGTGTAAATCC
>CAJGDW010000161.1 GCA_904502115.1 Paludibacteraceae bacterium
ATGAAATCGGTAGGCGAAATTATGTCTATTGGTAAATCGTTCGAAGAAATTATGCAAAAAGGTCTTCGTATGATTGGTCAAGGTATGCACGGTTTTGTAGGCAACCAAGGCGTTAAATTTGACAATTTGGATTATGCGCTTTCGCATCCTACCGATATGCGTATTTTTGCTATTGCGCAAGCATTCGAAAACGGTTATACCGTAGAGCAAATTGAAGCGCTTACCAAAATTGACCCATGGTTCTTACAAGGACTAGAAAATATTTACAAATATACCTTGGTGTTGTCTTCTTACAACAAAATTGAAGATCTTCCTGCCGATGTTATCAAGGAAGCTAAACGCTTAGGTTTCTCCGATTTCCAAATTGCTCGTTACGTAGAAAATCCTGCGGGTAATATGGAAAGCGAAATGTTGCGTGTGCGCAAACACCGTTTGTCGTTGGAGATCAAACCATCGGTATGCCGCATCAATACCATTGCATCAGAACATCCAGAACTTACCAACTATCTATACATGACTTACGGTACCGATCAAAACTACACACCTGCTAATACAGGCAAAGAAGCGATTGTGGTATTGGGTTCGGGTGCTTACCGCATTGGTTCATCAGTAGAATTTGACTGGTGTAGCGTAAATGCTGTACAAACTGCTCGTAAATTGGGTTATCAATCGGTAATGATTAACTACAACCCCGAAACCGTATCGACCGACTACGATATGTGCGACCGTTTGTATTTTGACGAATTGTCGTTTGAACGTGTAATGGACGTGTTGAATTTGGAAAATCCTAAAGGTGTTATCATCTCGATGGGTGGTCAAATTCCTAATAACTTGGCCATGAAGTTAGATCGTCAAAATGTACCTATCTTGGGTACCAAAGCTCAAAACATCGACCGTGCCGAAGACCGTCATAAATTCTCGGCTATGTTGGATAGCATGGGCATTGACCAACCTCGTTGGCGCGAGCTAACCAGCTTTGAAGATATTGACCAATTTATCGAAGAAGTAGGTTATCCTGTATTGATTCGTCCTTCGTATGTGCTTTCGGGTGCTGCGATGAACGTATGCTACGACCACGAACAAGTTCACAATTTCTTGAGCATGGCGGCTAATGTATCGAAAGAACACCCTGTGGTAGTTTCGCAATTCTTGCAAAATGCCAAAGAAATTGAATTCGATGCAGTGGCTAAAAATGGCGAAGTAGTAGAATACGCTATTTCGGAACACGTAGAGTTTGCTGGTGTTCACTCGGGCGATGCTACCTTGGTGTTCCCTGCACAAAACATCTACTTCGAAACCATGCGTCGCATTAAAAAGGTATCGAAACAAATTGCCAAAGCATTGCAAATTACCGGTCCTTTCAACATTCAATACTTGGCTAAAAACAACGATATTAAAGTAATTGAATGTAACTTGCGTGCATCGCGTTCGTTCCCATTTGTATCGAAAGTATTGAACCGCAACTTTATTGAAACGGCAACCCGCATCATGTTGGATGCACCTTATACCAAACCCGAATCGTCTGTATTCGATATTGAACACATCGGTGTTAAAGCATCGCAATTCTCGTTTGCTCGTTTGCACAAAGCCGACCCAATTTTGGGTGTAGACATGGCTTCTACTGGCGAGGTTGGTTGTATTGGCGAAGATTTTAACGAAGCCTTGTTAAGCTCGTTGATTGCTGTAGGTTGCACCATTCCAGAAAAGAATGTGATGGTTTCGTCGGGCGATAGCAAATCGAAAGTAGACTTGCTAGAACCTTGCAAAGAACTTAAAGCCAAAGGTTATCAAATTTTTGCTACCGAAGGCACTCAAAAATTCTTGGCAGACAATGGGGTAGAGGCTACTGTAGTAGGTTGGCCAGACGATAACAACAGCGAACTAAAAATTACCGACATGATGGCTGGTAAGAAATTTGATTTGGTTATCAATATTCCTAAAAACCATACCCGTCGTGAGTTGACCAATGGATACAAAATTCGTCGTGCTGCTATCGACCACAATATTCCATTGTTAACCAACGCTCGTTTGGCATCGGCCTTTATTCACGCATTCTG